>WBUO01000286.1 GCA_008933675.1 Dechloromonas sp. | reverse complement strand
ATTACACCCTGGTCTTCAATGCCGCCAACGAGGTCGGGCCGACCACACCCGTTGCGGTCTCGTTCACCGTGCGGACGCAGGCGCCCACGCCGGTGCTGCCGGTGGTGAGCATCCAGGCGCCGACGGCCGGTCAGGTTTTCTCCCGCACCGAGGGTGACCCGGCCACCGTGGTCAACTACAGCTTCGCCGTGACCTCCGCCTCCGGCCCGGTCACCGCGGTCGCGGTCGCCATCGACGGCGTCACGCAGACCCCCGTCCTGACCGGCGGCGGCACGGCCAATGTCACCGGCACGGGCACGATCAGCTACACGGCGGGTGGCAGTCACACGCTGACGGTCACGGCGGCCAACGCCGATGGCTCGGCCTCGGCCGCGACGACCTTCAGCATCCAGCAGGCGCCCGCGCCGGTTTGCCGCAATCTCTTCTGGCTGCCGCCCATCTCGCTCGACAACACGGTCGAGGGTGGGTCGACGATGCCGATCAAGTTCACCCTGACCTGCAAGGGCTCCTTCGTCCGCGACACCGCGGTGCTGATCGCCATCTACGAGGTTTTTGCCGATGGCTCCTTCGGTGATCCCGTGGTCTATCCCTACGGGCCCAACGGCAACCCGAACCCGCCGGACTACGCCATCAACGGCCACCATTATCAGCTGAACTTCGACACCGCCAAGGGCGTGCACCGCTATCGCATCGAAGTCTACCGGCCGCTGGCCGATGGCTCTTTCCAGGTGCTCGGCACCAAGGACCTGCTGACCAAGGGCAAGCGCGGTAACGATCGGGGCGACCGTGACGACGATTGCGGCGACCATCGTGATCGCGACAACGATCGCGACCACGACAAGGACCGGAACAAGGACAACGATCGCGATCGTGACGGCGACAAGGGCAAGGGCCGCAGGTAATCGGCCTCGCCCCGCCGAAAGTTGATTGGTGCCCGGGGTGGGGGTCGAACCCACAAGCCTTTAGAGGGCGGTGGATTTTGAGACCAGTTCAGTCTCAAAATCATGACACCGGTATCTAAATCCGCCTCGCATATTTGCGGAATTATCGATATAAAAAACGACCCGTCGAAGGTAGGGATTATCCTATTCTCGGCGCGTCCAATGCCAAACAATCCAATCCAACGCCAAACCAACGGAGGCTCCCATGGGCACCAGTTTTGAGAAGGTGCATGACTATATGGGGCGTCGCGTCCGCGGTCTCTGGCAGCGCAACGGGAAATTCTACCAACAGTTGCTCGTGGAGCAGCCCGATGGGCAGGTAGCTCCCCGTCGAATCCTGCTCAAATCGACCACCCTTGATAATTGCCGCATCGAGATGGCACAGAAGCGCGGAATCCGCGATCAAGGTGAAGCCGCCAGTGAACCTCTGGAAATCCCCTCCTTCGCGGTCTGTTGCCGCCGCTACTTCGATTTTCATGAATCGCTGAAGCACGGCCTCAAGCGGCAAACGACCATCGACCGTGAACGGTGGAGCCTTAATCGGTGGCAGGTGCACTTCGGTCATCTGCGGGTTAACCAAGTCACACGGGTGATGATCAACGGATTCATGCAAAAGCGCCTGCGTGGTGGCCGGAATCCACGCACGGTAAATA
This sequence comes from Dechloromonas sp., assembly GCA_008933675.1. Lineage (GTDB taxonomy): Bacteria > Pseudomonadota > Gammaproteobacteria > Burkholderiales > Rhodocyclaceae > Azonexus. The sequence goes on along the minus strand of WBUO01000286.1, from coordinate 3,397 downwards.
TCGATCTGATAAACCTGCGGCAGGTGCTCAAATATGCGCGGGATTGTGGATTTTTTACCGACCAGGAGCGTCTGCCAACTGAAGGAGTGAAACCGCTTCGTTATAAGGCGCCCGTTCGTCCACTGCTCAAAGACGAGCAATTTGGCCTTTTATGCGAGAAGGCGGACAGTTCAGCCAACCGTTCGGGTCCAATCCTCGCCGACTTCATCCGTTTTTTGGGATTTAGCGGCGGACGCTACAAGGAGTCGCTCCGTTTGAAATGGAAGGATGTGTCCTTCGAACTCCGTCAAGTCACGTTTGGCAGCGACGGCCTGTCCAAGAACGGCAAAGCCCGCGTGGTCGATTTCAATCCCGCACTCGAAGCGCACCTGCGCATCATGCACGCGCGCCGGGCGCCCGACTGCAAGTATCTCTTCCCGTCGCCACAACGCGGCGGAAAAGACATCCCGGCGAGTGATCTGCGCGGCAGCCTCTTTGCGGCACGCGCGGAGGCCGATCTTGAATGGGTCGGATTTCATGACCTGCGGCATTTCTTCGCGAGTTACTGCGTGATGTCTGGCATCGACTTCAAGACCATCGCTGAATGGCTCGGCCACGAGTCTGGCACGGCTCTGATCGACAAGGTATACGGTCATCTCGCCGCCGATCATAAGCGGCGGATGGCGCAGAAGGTGAGCTTCAGTCTTGCGCAGCAGGCGGCCAGCCCGGCTGAGCAACCCGCTGTTGCGGCAGTCCAGCAATCCCCGTCGGCAGTGCTTCCGTTGCCGACCCAGTCTGGTGAATCTGCGGCTACAACGGCCTTGGCTTCTTAACCCCATCTTGAAGCACCTAAAGATTTCTACCGATTCACAATATGTAGCATTGGTTTCGGATCTGAGCCGCCTGCTGGAAACGGCCCGTCGCAACACTACCCGTGTCGTCAACGCCGTCATGACCGCAACCTACTGGGAGACAGGTCATCGGATTGTGAAATTTGAACAGGGCGGCGCCAGGCGCGCAGCCTACGGTGATGAGATTCTGCCGCGGCTGGCGGCGGACCTCACGGCCCGTTTCGGGCGCGGCTTTTCCCCGCGGAATCTGCACAACTTCCGCCAATTCTACTTCGCATGGCCAATTTCGCAGACACTTTCTGCCAAATCGGCCGCGGGCCGATCGGTCCAAATTGACCAACCAGTGACTGACCGATCGGTCCCCGCCTCGGCGGATCGTTTTCCGCTGCCCTGGTCCCACTACGTCTAATTGCTCGCCGTACAGGATCACGCGGCGCGCCGATTCTACGAAATCGAGGCGTTGCACTGCGGTTGGTCCTTCGCCAACTCGACCGCCAGATTGCATCGCAATTCTACGAGCGCACCGCTCTGTCGCGCACTAAGACGGCCATGCTGACCAAGGGAACCAAGACGTTTCTGGGCGACAAGCTTAGCGCCGATGAGGAATTGAAAGATCCGCTCCTGCTCGAATTCTGGAACCTCAACCAAACAGCAACCACGCCTACGCTCACCTTTGACAGGCCGTGAGTCCTGTAGCGTCCATTCTTTTGGGGTGCGTTGACGCTCGTATTCTTGTCACGGATTTTCTGCTCGGCGTTGAACATCCTGAACGGTACTAGTCTCTGGATGTCAGTGTAATCATGGAGACGCGTCTAATTGTATCGCCATCTGTTCGCAATGAAGAGCTCAATGAGCTGTTCAGTAGTGCATGGCTTAGCCGCCGCGACGCTGACATGCTGCCTGTTCTTAAACAGGCTTTATTCTACGTGTGCGCCTACAGCGACAAGAGACTGGTTGGCTTCGCAAGGGTTCTCGGCGACGGTGGCGTACATGGTTTTCTTTTAGATCCAACTGTAGCGCCCGATATGCAAAGGAAGGGGATTGGCCGGCAATTGGTGAATAAGTGCGCGGACGAGTCTCGACGTAGAGGAATTGAATGGCTCCATGTCGATTTCGAACCGCACTTGAAGGCCTTCTACGAATCTTGCGGCTTCAAGCACACGGAGGCTGGTTTACGAAACCTCAAGAATTAAGGTGGCGGCCAGCTAACAATCAACAAGGTAGCGTCGGTTTCCTAAAAGACGTGGGAATCGAGTCCGAAAATCACAACTGCACTCAGTAAAGAAATAGCGCCAATACGATGCCTGAAGAAGCTGCCATCAAACATTCCGACACGCCGCGCACGGTCGCCTCGCTGTCTGCTGATTTGCGGACATTAGGCCTGCGCAAAGGAATGACTGTGCTGGTACATTCCTCGATGAGTTCGCTCGGATGGGTGGCTGGTGGTGGACAGGCTGTGCTGCTTGCCATGACCCAAACTCTCGGCGTCGAGGGGACATTGGTGATGCCCGCTTATACGACAGACAACAGTGATCCTCGAGACTGGCGTGCTCCCCCAATTCCCGAGGCATGGTGGCAAACGGTGCGCGACAATATGCCCGCATTTGACCCACGCCGCACACCGACCCGCGGAATGGGACACATTGCAGAGGTTTTTAGATCATGGCCTGACGTGCGGCGTTCGGAGCACCCAGCAACGAGCTTCTGCGCATGGGGGCGCCACGCAGATATGATCACGCGAAACCACGGCCTCGCAAATGGATTTGCAGACAGTTCACCTCTGGCACGGATCTACGAACTTCGAGGGCACGTTCTTCTTCTGGGCGTCGGGCATGACGCTAACTCATCGCTGCACTTGGCTGAACACCGCTGCGAGTGGCCTCGCAAAAGGGTACTCGATCAAGGCGCGGCGATGCTAGTTAACGGAAGGCGTGAGTGGGTGCGGTTCAACGATGTGATACTGGATTCCAGCGACTTTGGACTTATTGGCGCGGCATTTGATGCCACCGGCGTGACGCTGGGCGGAAAGGTCGGAAGTGCAGCTTGCAAACTCATGAGCCAAGTTTCTCTCGTCGACTTCGGGGTAAAGTGGATCAGGGAAAACAGACGATAAGCGAACGACCTGATGATGATTGCCGAAGTTGAACAAAAAGGCGCCTGGCTCCGCGACCAAACAGCAACCAATCTGTGGACCACCTATGGCGCGGAATGAATCCTGTAGCGTCCACGTATTTTTTGTGGACCATTCACAGCGTGATGTTGAGGCCGAGGGTGATGCTCGTGAATGCCCAACTGCAGTGGTAACGATTCATCTGGCGAATGGCGCCCGGCTCGGACTTGCCGAAGGTACGACTCTGGTGTGGCTCGCGCAGCTGGTAGCGGTTGTCTGTACGCAATGCGTACCGACGAGAGATATGGTTCGAGTTAGTAATGTCCGCGACAGAACACTTTGGCATGCGTCCTGAGCTGAAATCCCGCTATACGCCCGATGTGGTCGCACGGCTCCAAGCGACATTTGGAGCCTCCGCGGGAAAGCTGCTCTCGGACTGGCATGCGGAGACCTATGC
>WBUO01000285.1 GCA_008933675.1 Dechloromonas sp. | reverse complement strand
CCCTTCACCTCGATCATCGACCAGACCGCCGGCATCTTCCGGCAGGTCTTGGGTGACGGAATGGTGCTGGAGCATCACTCCTCGATCGATGAGGACCGGCTCGGCGGCCGCGAGGCGCGCGACAAGCTGCGCCTGGCGATGGAGGATTGGGCGGCACCGGTCGTCGTTACCACCAACGTCCAGTTCTTCGAAAGCCTGTTTGCCAACCGGCCATCGGCCTGCCGCAAGCTGCACAACATTGCGCGCAGCGTGATCATCCTGGACGAGGCGCAAGCCATCCCGCTGCCGGTGCTGCGCCCCTGCGTCGCCGCACTCGACGAACTGGCGCGCAATTACGGCTGTTCGATCGTCCTGTGCACCGCGACCCAGCCGGCGCTCGGATTGCCGGCTTTTCCTGGTGGCCTTGACCTTGACCCGGATCGCGAGCTGGCGCCGGATCCCGTGCGCCTGCAACAGGCGTTGCGCCGTGTCACGCTGCAGCGCGTCGGGCTGATGACCGACGACGATCTGATCGATGCGCTGGCCGGCACGCCCCAGGGCCTGGTCATCGTCAACAGCCGGGGCCATGCCCGCAAGCTATACGAGACCGCCGTCGCCGAGGGTATCGAGGGTGTGATTCACCTGACCACCCGCCAATACGCCGCGCATCGACGCCGGATCCTCGACCACGTTCGCGAACGGCTGCAACACGGACAGCCTTGCCGTGTCATCGCCACCTCGCTCATCGAAGCCGGGGTCGATGTCGACTTCCCCCGGGTCTGGCGCGCCGAAGCCGGGCTGGACCAGATCATCCAGGCCGCCGGCCGCTGCAACCGCGAGGGCCGGCAGGCGGCGGACGACAGCATCGTGACCGTGTTCCAGGCCGAACATCCGGCGCCGCGCGAGATCCGCGCCTTTTCGGAGGCGATGGGCCGGGTCAAGGTGCCGGACCTGCTGTCGCTCGCCGCCATCGACCAGTATTTCCAGGAAACCTATTGGCAGCGCGGCCGGGAGAACCTCGACGCCCATCGCGTGCTGGAAGCCTTCAAGACCAGTAACGGCGTGCCGCATTTCGACTATCGCCGGGTCGGTGAGGGTTTCCGCCTGATTGAGAGCGGCCTCGCTCCGGTCATCATCCCGTTCGATACGGTCGTTGCAAAATTACTCGACCGGTTGAAAGGCGACAAAGTCCGTCCAGGTGGCGTGGTCCGCGATCTGCAGCCCTATGTCGTGCAGGTGCCTCCGCGGGCTCGTGCGCAGCTATGTGCGGCGGGACATGTCCGCTACGAACAGCCCGACCGCTTCGGCGATCAGTTCGCGGCACTGTACGCTCCAAGCCTCTATCGCGAGTCTATCGGCCTCGCGTGGGAGGATGCCGACTACCTCGACCTCGACAACCAGATTCTGTGAACGGGGAGAAGCCATGGCCCGTGGCGTAAGATTGCATGTCTCCGGTGACTTCGCGTGCTTCAGCCGGCCGGAGATGAAGGTCGAGCGCGTCAGCTATGACGTGATGACCCCAACGGCCGCCCGGGGTATCCTGGAGGCGATCCACTGGAAACCGGCGATCCGGTGGCAGATCGATGCCATCAGGGTGCTTAAGCCGATCCGTTTCCAGTCGATCCGCCGAAACGAGGTGCAAGGGAAGATATCAACTGCGTCGATTCGACGGGCGATGAAAACGGGGCAGGTTGGTAACCTGCACTTGGTTGTCGAAGAAGAGCGCCAGCAACGCGCCGCGACGGTCCTAGTACAAGTTGCTTACGTCATTGAAGCACATTTCGACATGACCGCTCGTGCTGGGCGGGATGATAATCCTGGGAAGCACCTCGACACCTTCAATCGCCGTGCTCGCAGAGGGCAGTGCTTTCATCAGCCCAGCTTTGGTACTAGAGAGTTCGCCGCACGTTTCGCGCTGATCGAGCCTGATGCTCCACTTCCTGCCTCGATTGATGACGACCGCGATCTAGGATTCATGCTCTATGACATTGACCACGACAATGGTGGTGCATCGTCCTTTTTTAGGGCGCGGCTCCATCGCGGAATCCTGCGTGTCCCACCGCCGGAATCATCCGAGGTCCGGCGATGACCGTACTGGCGGCGTTGGTGCGCGCATATGGACGATTGGCTGAGCGTGGTGAAGCTCCGCGCTCAGGCTATTCTGTCGAAAAGATCAGCTACGTAATTCCGCTTCATCCGGACGGTACAGTGGCTGGTTTCCCTATTGATTGGCGAATTAGGGAGAAAAACAAAAAATTGCCACGACAGATTGCTGTCCCCCAGCCCCCGAAACGGACTTCGGGTATCGCGTCAAATTTTCTTTGGGACAAGACGGCCTACGCGCTGGGTGTGACCGCAGGTGAGGGAAAACGACTCATCGCCGAGCATGCCGAATTCGTGGATCGTCATCTGTCTGCATTGTCCGAAGCAACGGATGAAGGCCTTGTTGCACTACGGCTCTTCATAGAGGGCTGGAGGCCCGAAAACTTCGTACGTCTAGGTTGGCCCGAGGAAATGAAGGATCAAAACGTCGTCTTCGCGCTTGAAAGTGACCGGCTACAGAACGTCATGATCCACGATCGTGAGGCGGCGATAAACCTTTGGATACGTACACAGTCTGCGGGCGACCGGAGTGAAGCAATATGCCTTGTGACTGGCGAGTATGGGCCGATCGCCAGGCTCCATCCGTCGATAAAGGGGGTGCGAGGCGCACAATCCCAAGGCGCTTCTCTGGTCTCTTTCGATGGCGATGCTTTCAAGTCCTATGGACATGATCAAGGCGACAACGCGCCGGTTTCGGAAGCAGCCACGTTCGCCTATACGACGGCGTTGAACCGGTTTCTTGCATATGGCAGCACCAACCGCATCCAGATCGGCGATGCCTCGACCGTGTGTACAGAGATGGTAATCGGCTGACAGTGCCGCCTTCTTAGGCAGGCGGTTTTCAGGCGGCTTTGGTGCTTGGAATCGTCTTCGTGGGCTTCTCCTTCGGCAGTCCGTCGATGAAGGCTTTCAGGGGCGTGCGGCCGTTCATGCCGCGCCCCTGGTGAGGGCGTTTGGTATTGTAGCCGATCAGGTAGGTATCGAGCGCGCCCTGCATCTCGTCGATGGTTTCGAACCAGGTCCGGCGCCCCTCGACCCTGAAGTGCTCGTCGAGCAAGGTTCGGTGCAGGCGCTCGACGATGCCGTTGGATTGCGGCCGCTTCACGCGGGTGCGCTTGTGTTCGATCTCCTCGAGCTGAAGGAAGAGTTCGTAGGGGTGTTGGTCATCCCGACCGCAAAATTCACGGCCATTGTCGCTGAGTACCGCATCGATCCTGGCGGCATTCGCCTCGAAGGTCGGCAGGACGTCATTGTTCATTAACTGGACGGCGGTGATCGGCAGCTTGTTCGGGTAGAGCCTGGCCCAGGCATGGCGGCTGTGGCAGTCGATCGCGGTCTGCAGGTAGACCTTGCCCACGCCCTTGAGCACGCCGACAAAGAACGTGTCGACGGCAACGAGAGCGCCGGTATGCGGCGCTTCGATGTGACGTTCGCGGAACTCGGGGCTGAAGCGTTCAAGCAAGCGGACCTGATCCTCCGACAGGGTCAGCTTGCGTTCGGCTGTGGCCTTTTCCAGGCGCAGCAGGCGCTCATGCTTGGTCAGCAGCCCATGGCGCTGCCAGACCCCACGAACGCCGCCAGAAGACACCTGGACGCCCTGCAGGACGAGTTCCTGCGCCACCCGCATCGGGCCATGGCACGGGTTTGCCAGCGCATGGTCGAGAATGGCCTGCTCGACCTCAGCGGCTACCCGGTTCGGATGCGGGCCGCGAGCCCCGGGCAGGCGATCAATCAATCCGTCCGCCCCATACGTCTGGAAATTCCGCCGGATCTCGTAGAACTGCTGGCGGGAATAGCCCATCACGCGACAGGCCTTGCTGACGTTGCCGATGTCGGTCGCCAGTTCGAGCAAGCTCAGCTTGCGGCGTGCTACCTTCTTCTCCGTGGTCATGTCGGTCTCCGGTTCAGGTCAGATGTTGCTCGCAACACCATCAAACCTGCCCAGAGGCGGCATGGCCACACCGGCCCCGAGCGCGGGGCCGGTGTGGCCGGACCTGTCAGGTAATTACCGTTTCAGCTCAGACCGTGTTCTGGGCCGAGGCGCCGACACGCGAGGCGGCGGCCGACGCCGAGGACATGTTCGCCACGATGATGGGCGCCGACCGCATCGACGAGGCGGCGGAAGGCAAGCGGGTCGGCGACATGCTGGCGCGTGTCCGCAATGGCCAGACGCTGTCGGCATTGCGGCCCGACCTGGCCGAGGGTGTGCGCTTCTATGTGCTGGGCCTGGCGCCCAACGCCGCCCGGCTGTCGGTGCGGTTCTGGCTGGACGACGATTTCGGCGCGATCGCGACGCGGCTGATGGCTCATCACGACCGCATGCGCATCGATCCGCCGCCGCGCGACGCCAACCCGTCGTTCTGGCGGCTGTTGATCGAGACCGCGCCACTGCGCAAGACCGACAACATCCTGCCCAACCTGGCCGGCGACTGGCTGCGCGCCATCCTGGCCGACCGGCCCTATCCGCTGACCTTGCTGGCGACGCTGCTGATGCGCCTGCGCGCCGACAAGGATGTCAACGCATTGCGTGTCGCGATGCTCAAGGCGCTGATCATCCGCAACTTTTCCAATTTGGAGGTGCCGGTGTCGCTCGACCCAGCCAAGACCGATCCGGGTTATCTGCTCGGCCGTCTGTTCGCGGCCTATGAATATGTCCAGACCCAGGCGCTGGGGGGCAAGGTCAACGCCACCATCCGCGACCAATACTACGGCACGGCATCGGCCACGCCGCGCGCGGTGTTCCCCGCCCTTCAGCGCAAGGCGACGCATCATCTGGCCCGGCTGCGCAAGGACCGCCCGAAATCCTATGTGTTCGTCGACAACAAGATCGGTGCGATCTTCGAACTGGCCGATCCCGACAAGCTGTTCCTGCCGACGCTGAGCGCCCAGCAGCAGGCGCTGTTCGCCGTCGGTTATTAC
>WBUO01000284.1 GCA_008933675.1 Dechloromonas sp. | reverse complement strand
CTGTTCGACCGGCTGGCCGTCGGCGACCGGATCGGCCTCGACGGCCCCTACGGCGTTGCCTGGCTGCGCACCGACAGCCCGCGCGACATCGTCTGCGTCGCCGGCGGTTCCGGTCTGGCGCCGATGGTCTCGATTGCCCGCGGCGCCGCCGAAGCCGGCCTGCTCGGCGAACGCACGCTGTATTTCCTCTACGGCGCCCGCACCCCGCGCGACGTCTGCGGCGAGGAAATGCTGCGCGCGCTGCCCGGTTTCGCCGAGCGCATCCGCTTCGTTCCCGTCGTCTCGCTGCCCGGCGAGGACGGCCAGTGGGCCGGCGCCACCGGTTACGTCCATGACCAGCTGGAGCGCGTTCTGCCGGCGCGCATGGCGGAATACGAGTTCTATTTCGCCGGGCCGCCGCCGATGACCCAGGCCATCCAGGAACTGCTGATGGTCGGTCACCAGGTGCCCTTCGGCCAGATTCATTTCGACCGCTTCTTCTGAAGCGGCGCGGCGTCGATGCCGCAAAAAGGCAGCACCCCATAACGAGAGGAGATGACACATGATGCAGAAGAAAATGGCGGCCGCCCTGGCCGGTAGCGTGCTGGCGGTTTCCAGCCCGGTTGTCCTGGCGACCGACGTCTTCCAGCTGGAAGGCATCGGCGCCGTGTCGCGGGCCATGGGCGGCACCGCCGTGGCGCACGACGTCGGCGCCGGCGGCATGCTGAGCAATCCGGCCAACCTGTCCTTCGCGCCGAACGAGCGCGAGGCGATGATCGGCTTCGACCTGGTGACGACGGACATCACCGTGAAGAACAGGGCGACCGGCGAAACCGTCGATTCCGATACGCACAAGAAGAACCGCGGCCCCTACTACGCGCCGGAAATCGCCTATACCCAGCGCCTCGGCGCGCTGAGCTTCGGCATCGGCGCCTTCGCCCTGGGCGGGCTGGGCACCGAGTACGGCCGTTCGAGCTTCCTGTCGCAGGCCACGGGCGGCGCCGCCACCGGCCTGGAAAACTCCAGCCGCCTGCTTGTCCTCGATATCCCGCTGGCCGCCAGCTACAAGGTCAACGAGGCGCTGACCATCGGCGGCAGCATCGACGCCATGTGGCAGGGCCTCAACCTCGATCTGCTGCTCGGTGCCGACCAGGTCGGCAGCCTGATCGGCGCCGGCCGCGCCACGGGTTCGCTGGTGCCGGTGCTGGGCGGCATTCCCGGTCTGCAGGGAGCGCACTTCAGCCTGACCAAGAGCAAGATGCTGGGCAGCGGCGTCGATGCCTGGGGCTACGCCGGCCGCCTCGGGCTTGCTTACCAGCTGTCGTCCGCCACCCGCTTCGGCGCCGCCTACAACTTCCGCAGCCGGATCAGCGACATGGAAGGCGACGCGACGCTGACGGCCATCTCCGGCGTCATCGGCCAGATTCCCCTGGAAGGCAAGATCAAGATCCGCGATTTCCAGATGCCGGCCAAGCTGGTCGTCGGTGCCAGCCACCGCGTGACGCCGCAATGGATGGTGACGGCGGATGTCTCGCGGGTCTTCTGGAAGGAGGTCATGAAGGACATCAAGGTGGCCTTCGAAGCCAATGCCGGCGGCAACCTGAACATCCTGCTGCCGCAGGACTACCGCGACCAGACCATCCTCGCCCTCGGCACCGCCTATGCGCTGAGCCCGGAATGGACGCTGCGCGCCGGCGCCCGCTTCGCCAGCCAGGCCTTGCGCAAGGAAACGCTGTTTGCGGTGATCCCGGCGACGCCGACCAGGCACCTGTCGTTCGGCTTCTCCTACGCCGTGTCGCCGGCCAGCCGCATCGATTTCGCCTTCTCGCACGCCCTGCGCGAAAAGATGAGCAACAACAGCCTGCCCAATACCTCGGCGCCGATCGAGGTCAAGCATGCGCAGAACAATGCGACGCTCAACTACTCGCTTGCTTTCTGATCCGCTTTCAGCACCTTCCTCCTTCTGGTGCTCTTGCAGCGAGGTTCGCCTCGCTTTTTTTCTTCGGGTATCGGATGCTTTGAGTTCGTCAGTTCCACCAATGCATTCATGGAAAGCAACTCAGGCAGCAACCCCGACGCGCGGAGTACGGCCGTGAAGGGCGTCGAACTCCTTGCCGACGATCCGCAGGATGTCCGGCGGCAGAAGCTCGCCCGCATCATCCTCGACTCGATGTACCAGTTCCTCGGGCTGCTCGATGTCGACGGCAATGTCATCGAGATCAACCAGGCGGCACTCGACGGCGCCGGCGTGGCGCTCGACGAGGTCGTCGGCAAGCCCTTCTGGGATGCCCGCTGGTGGGCGCTGTCGGAAGCCACCCGGGCGCGCGTCCGCGGCATGGTCGAGGAGGCCGCCGCCGGGCGCTTCGTGCGTTGCGACATCGAGATCTACGGCGAATCGCGGGGGCGGCAGACCATCGTCGTCGACTTCTCGCTGACGCCGATCTTCGACGACAGCGGCCGCGTCGCCTTCCTGCTGCCGGAAGGGCGCAACATCTCGGAGAAGATCGCCATCGAGGCCGAGCTGACCCGGCGCAACAACGAAGTGCATGCGGCGCTGGAGAAGCTGCGCGAGATCGACGGCTTCAAGACCCGCTTCTTCGCCAACGTCAGCCATGAGCTGCGCACGCCGCTGACGCTGATCCTCGGCCCGGTGAACCAGTTGCTGCAGTCTTCCGGCGAGCTGGCCGAGCGCGAGCACTTCCGCCTGCTGACCATCAAGCGCAACGCCCAGGCGTTGCTCGAACAGGTCAACGACCTGCTCGATCTGGCCCGCATCGATGCCGGCGAGATGCCGCTGGTGTACGTCTGCGCCGACCTCGTCAGCCTTGTCCGGGCGGTGGCCGACAGTTTCGCGGCGGCGGCCGAGGAGCGCGGAATCGCGCTGAGCTTCGCCGGCGAAAGCGAGCTGTACGCCGATGTGGACCGCGCCAAGTTCATCCGCGTGGTGACCAACCTGCTGTCCAACGCCTTCAAGTTCACCCCGCACGGCGGGCGCATCCGCTGCTCCTTCGAGCGCCGGCCCGGCGAGCGCGCGCTGATCAGCGTCCAGGACAGCGGCCCCGGCGTGCCCGACAGCCACAAGGCGGCGATCTTCGACCGCTACGCGCAGGGCGCCGACGAGCATTCGGCCAAGGGCAGCGGCCTGGGGCTGAACATCGTCAAGGAATTCGTCGCCCTGCACCACGGCACGATCACGCTGCTCGACGCGCCCGAGCACGGCGCGCTGTTCCAGGTCGAACTGCCGCTGCGCGCCCCGGCCGGCGCCTTCGTCCGCGCCCGCGACAACGGCTGGCAGCCGGTCATCGAGCCGCTGGAAGCACTGCCGGCAGCCGAATCGCCGAAGCTGCCGGAGAACGCCGCGCACCCGCGCATCCTCGTCGCCGAGGACGATCCCGACCTGCGCCAGTTCCTCCACGACGTGCTCGCCGACGATTACCGCGTGACGCTGGCCGAGAACGGTGAGCAGGCGCTCGCTCTGGCCTGTGCCGAGCCGCCCGACCTGATCATCACCGACCTGATGATGCCGCAGATGGACGGCGAGCGTTTCGTCTACGAACTGCGCCGGCGGCAGATCTCGCACGTGCCGGTGCTGGTGCTTTCCGCCCGTGCCGACGACGCGCTGCGCCAGAGCCTGCTCGAGGAATTCGTCCAGGATTACCTGACCAAGCCCTTTTCGCCGCAGGAGTTGCGGGCGCGCGTGCGCAACCTGGTCACCGTCAAGCGCACCGTCGATATCCTGCAGAAGGAACTCAACTCGCAGGCTTCCGACATCAGCGAGCTGACCAACGGCCTGATCGCCAGCCGCCAGTCGCTGCAGGAAGGCCTGCGCGCCCTGCAGATTTCCGAGCGCCGCTGGCAGGGTTTCTACGAGAACACGGCCGTCGGCATCGCGCTGATCGACGCCGACGGCAAGATCATGAAGGCCAACCCGGCGCTGCAGCAGATGCTCGGCTACGGCCCACAGGAAATCCTCGACGTTTCGCTGGTCGACATCAGCGAGGCCTCGCAGCGGGCCAGCACGCGCGACAACGTGTACAGCCTGCTCGAAGGGCGGCGCGGCAGCTACCAGTTGCAGAAGCGCTACGAGCGGCGCGACGGCAGCTACCTGTGGGCCAAGGTCTGCGCCTCGGTGATTCCGGTGGTGGACCGCGAAGGGCCGCGCATCGCCGTCATCGTCGAGGACCTGAGCGCCCAGAAGAGCGCCGAGGACGCGCTGGCCAAGACCCAGGCCGATCTGGCGCGCGTCTCGCGGCTGACGACGATGGGCGAACTGGTCGCCTCCATCGCCCACGAAGTCAACCAGCCGCTGGCCGCCATCGTCACCAACAGCCACGCCGCGCTGCGCTGGCTGGAGCGCGAGGAGCCGGACTATCAGGAAGTGGTGGCGGCGCTGCAGCGCGTGCATCGCGACGCCGCCCATGCCGGCAACGTGATCACCCGCATCCGCGGCTTCCTCAAGAAGGAAGGCCTGAAGCGCGAGCGGGTGGACGTCCCCGGCATGATCGACGCCCTGCTGCAGATGTTGCGGCGCACGCTCGACGAGGCCGGCGTCGTCGTCGAGCTGCGCCTGGCGCCGGCCTTGCCCGAGCTGCTCGGCGATCAGGTGCAGTTGCAGCAGGTCATCCTCAACCTGCTGGTCAATGCCGTCGATGCCATGCGCCCGCTGGCCGGGCGGCCGCGCCGCATCATCGTCGGCGTCCACGAAAGCCAGGGCTGCGGCCTGCTGTTCACCGTCGAGGACAGCGGCCCCGGCATTCCCGCCGACATGGCCGGCGCCATCTTCGAAGCCTTCTGCTCGACCAAGGCCGACGGCCTGGGCATGGGCCTGGCGATCAGCAAATCGATCATCGAACACCATGGCGGATCGCTGTGGCTCGACGCCTCCGGCGTTCGCGGCGCGCGCTTCGCCTTCTGCCTTCCCGTGAGCAGCACATGAAAGCCAGCGCTTCCCTCTCGCCGACCGTCTATATCGTCGATGACGACGTTTCCATCCGCGAATCCCTGAGCAGCCTGATCCGCGCCGAAGG
>WBUO01000531.1 GCA_008933675.1 Dechloromonas sp. | reverse complement strand
CCTCGCCCGCGCGCGCGCGCGTTTCGACCATGCGGTCGAGCCGCGCGAGCATCGCGAGGCCAAGGCGGCTGTCGATGCGGCGGCGCTTGACGAAGCTGCGGCCGTCCTCGCGTTGCAGTTCGGTGGTCTCGTCATGCCCCCAGATCGCGCGGTCGAGCAGCTCGTCGGCGAGCCGCGTCCGCGCAATCAGCACCGCCGCCGCGCAGCCGATGCGAAACGCCGCGCCCTCGGGCCGCTGTTTCAACTGATAGACGGCGGACGGCGACATGCCGACCTTCGCCGCCGAAATCTTCACCGACCCGTTGGTGGCGAACGCCTCCAGAAATTCGCGCTGGAGACGGGGTGTCCAGTGGTAGCTGGCGGGGGCGGGGATTTGCGCGGGATCGTAAGGGGAGTCGTCCATCGATTCGTCCTTTCGGTTGGGTGAAACCGACAGAATGAACCATATGGGTGAAATGTAGGAAAGGAGATTCGCCGCCGGCGCCTAGTTGGCGATCGATTTTTGAAGATCGGCAATCGTTTCCAATTGGCGTTTATCGCCACGTGAACGTGCAATCCGATGGGCTCTGGAGAGCAAATCTCTGACTTCCGGCAAGTTTATTCCAGCTTTGATTAGGAATTTTGCGAAGGTTATCGATCGACCCATCGTCGTTCGCTCATCTTTCGTCTGCTCGCTAATAGCAATGCTTTGACGAAAAATCCTATAAGCCTCTTCTTGCCTTTTTGAATCCCTGAGGATCGTCATGGCAAGTGTGTGCATCGCTTTTCCGGCACCCGCAGGGTCATTTCGCTCGTTCAAGTCTTCAATCGCTTGCCGCAATAATTGTTCAGCTTCTTTAGCTCGCGTGCGATGTCTAGATTTATTGAGTAGATTCGCTAGGCTATGGCGAACCATAGAGGCGTGATGAATATTCCCGAGTGACTCACCCATTTCTATGCTCTTTTTGAGCCACTGCTCGGCTTCCTCGATTCGCTTCCGGTCTTTGCCGATTAGGGTACCCAAATTATGCTGTCCGACTGCGATACCCTGATCGTCACCGACTAATCGGCTTACTTCAATGCCTTGCCTTAATAGATTTTCGGCTCGGTCGGGGTTTTTGTTCGTTTCGTAATTTCCTATAATAT
>WBUO01000013.1 GCA_008933675.1 Dechloromonas sp. | reverse complement strand
GGCCAGGCCCGGACAGGTTTGCGCCAGCACGCGATGCTGACCGGCATGCTCACCGACCAGGCGCTGGAAACGCTCGCTGTGCAGGGTGCGCGTCGTCGCCATGACGCCGATCACGCCGGAGCGCGTCAGCGCTGCCGCCGGTTTGACGCCGGGTTCAAGCGCGACGATCGGCAAGGACGTTGCAGCGCGGATCGATTCGGCGGCCGCCGCCGTTGCCGTGTTGCAGGCGATGACCAGCGCCTTGGCGCCGCGCCTGGCCAGTGCTTCGGCTATCAGCACGCCGCGTTCGCGGATGAAGGCTTCCGGCCGGTCGCCATAGGGCAGGAAACGGGTATCGGCAAAATAGAAAAAATCTTCCTGCGGCAGGCGGGCCTGCAGGGCGCGCAGCACCGTCAGGCCGCCCAGGCCGGAATCGAAGACGGCAACGGGATGGGGATTCAAACTGGCTTCCACGGATGGCGGGAATGTCTCGGAGGGTTATTGGCAGTGACGGCCGGCGCGCCTGCGGCAAATTATCGCATCCACCCGCCCAGGCCGCCCTGCCGGGTTTGCCCGAACAAGGAAAAGGCCCGCGCCATGATCGATGCTGTCTGGTCAGCCGTCATTTCCACGAACGCGGCAGGCCGGGCGGCCGCCCGGCCAAGGCTTCCGCTTTCACGGGAACCTCTGCGCAAAAGCTTTCGTGCCAACAACCGGGTACTGGCTCGCCAGTACCCCCCATCGCCGCCGGAAGCGTTCTACATGCGCTCGATCATCGCCTCACCGAACGCCGAGCAGGAGAGCTCGTCTGCACCTTCCATCAGGCGGGCGAAGTCGTAGGTCACCTTCTTGTCGCCGATGGCCGCTTCCATGGCCTTGATCACCAGATTGGCCGCCTCCTTCCAGCCGATGTGGCGCAGCATCATCTCGGCGGAGAGGATCAGCGAACCGGGATTGACCTTGTCCAGCCCGGCGTACTTCGGCGCCGTTCCGTGTGTTGCCTCGAAGCAGGCGTACTGGTCGGAGATGTTGGCCCCCGGCGCAATGCCGATGCCGCCGACCTGCGCCGCCAGGGCGTCGGAGATGTAGTCGCCGTTCAGGTTGGTGGTGGCGATCACGTCGTATTCGGCCGGACGCAGCAGGATCTGCTGCAGGAAGGCGTCGGCGATCGAATCCTTGATGATGATCTCGCGGCCGCTCTTCGGGTTCTGGAACTTGCACCACGGGCCACCGTCGATCAGCTCGGCGCCGAACTCATCCTGCGCCAGCTTGTAGGCGGTATCGCGGAACAGGCCCTCGGTGAACTTCATGATGTTGCCCTTGTGCACGATGGTCACCGACTTGCGGTCGTTGTCCACGGCGTACTGGATGGCGGCCCGCACCAGGCGCTGGGTACCCTCGATGGAGACCGGCTTGATGCCGATGCCCGAGCTTTCCGGGAAGCGGATCTTCCTGACACCCATTTCCTTCTGCAGGAAGTCGATGACCTTCTTCACCTGCTCGGTGTTGGCGGCCCACTCGACGCCGGCGTAGATGTCTTCGGTGTTCTCGCGGAAGATCACCATGTTGGTCAGTTCCGGGTTCTTCAGCGGCGACGGCACGCCCTTGAAATACTGCACCGGACGGACGCACTGATAGAGGTCGAGCTCCTGGCGCAGGGCGACGTTCAGCGAGCGGATGCCGCCGCCGACCGGCGTCGTCATCGGGCCCTTGATCGACACCGAGTATTCCTTCAGCGCATCGAAGGTTTCCCTGGGCAGCCACTCGTCCGGACCGTACAGACGGGTCGATTTCTCGCCGGCATAGACCTCCATCCAGTGAATCTTGCGCTGGCCGCCATAGGCCTTGGCCACGGCTGCATCGATCACCTTGATCATGACCGGCGTGATGTCGATGCCGATGCCGTCACCTTCGATGAAGGGAATGATCGGATTGTCGGGGGTCGGCTGACCCGGCACGATTTTCGAACCGCCTTGCGGTACCTTGATGTGGGATGTCATGCGCACTCTCCATGTTTTATTGGGAAAACGGCTTCGGGAAACCACGGATTGCCGGCTGGCGGCTTCTCGGCCGGCCGGACAGGCATTTCATTATGAAACAAAATTCGCTGCCCGACGCTCCGACAGCGCAGACAGGAGAAGCGCGAAAAAGGCGTCGGGGTCGATCGGTTTGGTGGCGAAGTAATCCATGCCGGCAGCCAGACAGCGCGCCCGGTCCTCGGCAAAGGCATTGGCTGTCATGGCAATGATCAGCAGCGCGCTGCCGCCGGGCAAGGCACGGATGCGCCGGGTGGCTTCCAGACCATCCATGCGCGGCATCTGCATGTCCATCAGGATCAGGTCGTAATGCATGCGGCTGGCCTGCTCCACTGCCTGCTCGCCGTCCTCCACCGCATCGACCACGAAGCCGATGTCCTCCAGCAATATCAGGGCGATTTCGCGGTTGACCGGTTCGTCTTCGACAAGCAGGACGCGACTGCCGGCGAAGGATTGCTGCAGGGCGGCCTCGATGGCCTCCATGCCGGTCGGGCTGTTTTCCGGCAACGCCGGAGCTTTCTTCAACCGAGCCGTGAACCAGAAGGTGCTGCCCTTTCCGGGTTCGCTGACCACCCCGGCCTCGCCCCCCATGGCGGCCGCCACCTTCGCGGTGATCGCCAGGCCCAGACCGGTTCCGCCGTATTTGCGCGTGGTCGAGCCATCGGCCTGCTCGAAGGCCCGGAACAGGCGCCCCTGCACCTCCGGCGCGATGCCGATGCCGGTATCGCAGACCTCGAAGCGCAGCAACATATCCGCTTCCGTCTCCTCGGCAAGCGAAGCCCGCATGACGATACTGCCGCGCTCGGTGAACTTCACGGCGTTGGCCGCGTAGTTGAGCAGGCACTGGTGCAGGCGGGTGCGGTCGCCAACCACCTGCAACGACCGTTCGGGAAGCTCCCAGCGCAACTGCAGCTGTTTCTCGCAGGCCCGCTCGTGGACCATGGAGCCGACGTTCTCGAACAACGAAGCCAACGGGAAGACGCTGTCTTCCAGCACCAGTTTCCCGGCCTCGATCTTCGACAGGTCGAGCACCATGTTGATGACGTCGAGCAGATGCTCGCCGGCAGCCTCCAGCTTGCCGAGGCGCTCCCCCTGCTCGGGCGGCAGGCCGGCCCGGCGCATGAGCAGGGCCATGCCGCTGATGGCGTTGAGCGGCGTCCGGATCTCGTGGCTCATGTTGGCCAGGAAGATGCTCTTCGAGCGACTGGCGGCCTCGGCCTGTTCCTTGGCCTGCGACAGCGCCAGCGTGCGCTCGGCGACGCGTGCCTCCAGGCTGGCGTTGAGATCGCGCAAGGCGTGTTCGCGCTCGAGAATGGTACCGGCCATGCGGCCGATGTCGGCGGAGATTTCGTTGAATTCCCGGATTCGGCCGCGCGGCCATTGATCGGCGGTCTGCCCCTGGGCCACCTGGTGCGCCTGGCGCACGATGCGGCCAAGCGGGCGCAGCAGGCGCGCAGCGCCGTACAGGGCAAGCAGGGAGCCGATCAGCAAGGAGGCCAGGAAACCGCCGAACACGATGAGCACGGTCGTGCGGATTTCCGGATGATCCAGGCCGGCCGGCAGGCGGGCGATGAAGGACCAGCCGAGGGCTTCGGAGCGGGCACCGCCAACATAATGCTGGCGCCCGTCGAAAGCGAACTGGGTCGGCAGGGGCTCGCCCCTGAGGACGGCATTGAGCACTGGCGAGTTGTAGAGGTTGAGGCCGCCGACGCGCTGAGCCGATTCGGTATCGGCAAGCAGCTCGCCGCGCTGGTCGATGACCCATATGGCCCGCTGCTTCTCCCCCGGATTGTGGTCGAGGATGCTCAACAGATACGCAAGCGGAATCTCTGCCAGCAGCACCTGCCCCCCGGCAGCCGGCACCGCGAGGCCGACGGTGACCTGACCGCTCAGCGAGGAAAGATACTTGTCGCTCCAGACCGCGGCCTTTTTTTCCTTGACCTCGCGGAACAGTGGCGTCACGGAGAGATCGCTGCCATGGAGCTCGCGTTCGAGGTGTGCATACTCCTTCGGCAGGCCGGCGCCGACCACCTCGCCTGCCGCCGACAGCAGATAGAGCGCCCGGAACACCTTGCCGCCGGCCAGCGCATCGGCCATCAGGCGGTCGGGCGAGGGTCCGGCCGACAGGGCTCGCGCCACCAGGGCCAGTTGCTCCTGCTGCGCCAGCATCTGCAACTCGATGCGAAAGGCCAGTTCGCGGGCGTCGGCCTCGGCACGTGTACGGATTTCCGCTTCCAGCTGAGGAATGCGGATGACGAGGAAGATCGAGGCCACGATCAGGAAGGTCAGCACCGAGGTCAGGGCAAGCAGCCCGCCGAGGTAGCTGTGCAAACGCCATTCACGGAACAGGGGCAGCATCATTTTTGCCGGTACAGGTCGTCGATGCGGATTTCGGTGAAAAACACCCGGCGCGGCGCATCGCCATTGGCATCGAAGCGGATCTCCTGCTGCACGCCCTGATACGGAGCGTATCTGAGCAGCGCCGTCTTCAGGTCCTCATGGGCAGTACGCTGCTTCATGGCGGTAAAGACGACATTGGCCGTGTCATAGGCAAGCAGCGAAAAGGAACCGAACTCGCGCTGGAAGCGCTGCTTGAACGCCGCACGGAAATCCTGATAGGCAGCGCCGGCGTCATCACGATCATAGGCATGGGTGATCAGCATGCCATCTACCGCACGCCCGCCCATCTCGGCCAGCGCATCGGCCGAGGCCGCCCATTCCGACGAACTGAGTGGCAGACCCGGCGCCTGACGGCGCGCCTGCTGGGCGAGGCGGGCCGTATCCAGCGTACTGGCGACAAAGACCAGGGCATCCGGACGGCTACGCAGCAGACGGCTGATCACCGCAGAAAAACTCGTGCTGGCCGCCGACTCGAACCCCTGGGTGCCGCTGACACTGCCGCCAAGTCTGGCGAACTCGGCCGTGAATGCCTTCGTCCAGGTATCGGAGAAGGGCCGGTTGGAGGCATCGAAGGCAATGCCGGCGTGGCGTACCCCCCGCTTGTGGAGTACCTGGGCGAGTTGCGTCGCAGCATCACGCGTCGTGCAATTGACGCGAAAGAACATGTCGTCCTTGCCGAAGAAGTCCGTCGACGCGACGGTCGGACTGATGATCAGCTGGCCGGCCTTTTCCATCATCGGCACGACGACTGCCGCCATGGAACTGGTGACAGGCCCGATGACGATATCCGGCCGCAAGGCGATG
Organism: Dechloromonas sp.; assembly: GCA_008933675.1. Lineage (GTDB taxonomy): Bacteria > Pseudomonadota > Gammaproteobacteria > Burkholderiales > Rhodocyclaceae > Azonexus. Next base: position 33,368 of record WBUO01000013.1, on the reverse strand, counting down.
AGCTCTTCCGCCGCCTTGATGGCCTGTGCCTTGTCCTGGCCATCATCGCGAACCAGCAGTTCGATCCGCCGGCCGTTGATGCCGCCGGCCCGGTTCTGCTGTTCGACCGCCAGGATGACACCGTTGCGCACGCTCTCGCCGAAATCCGAACCGCGGTCGGAGAGACCCGCCAGCAATCCGACACGGATGGGTTCGACCGGCGAACAGGCACCCAGACCCAGCAACAGGCCGACGATGCCCAATACGCTCAGTATCTTGCTCACAGCGACCTCCCCCGTTCGGTAAAGCTTGTTATTTTCAGGACTTGCGCCTTTCCGGCATTGTCGATGCCGCCCGAAGCCTGGTCAAGCAAGGCCTGGCGAGACGTTCCACCCAATCGCGTCACGGCGGATGCCGAACGAATGCGCACCGTCGACCGGGGCAAAAAAAAACGAAGACCGGACCGGTCTTCGTTCTTCATTGCAGCCCGACACAACGGCCGGGCCTGGCCAGTCGATCAGGCGCGATAGGCCTTGAGCGCGGCATTCAGCGTCGGGCTCGGGCGCATCACCGCCTTGCACTTGTCCGAATCGGCCTTGTAGTAACCGCCGATATCCACCGGCTTGCCCTGCACCGTCTTCAACTCGGCAACGATCTGTGCCTCGTTGTCGGTCAGCGTCTTGGCCAGCTTGGCAAAGTGGGCCGCCAGTTCGGCATCGTCCTTCTGCGCCGCCAGTTCCTGCGCCCAGTACATGGCCAGGTAGAACTGTGAACCGCGGTTGTCGAGCTCACCGGTCTTCGGCGACGGCGACTTGTTGTTGTCGAGCAGCTTGCCGGTAGCGGCATCGAGCGTCTTGGCCAGCAGCTTGGCGCGGGCGTTGTTCTCCTTGATGCCGAGCTCTTCCAGCGACACTGCCAGGGCCAGGAACTCGCCCAGTGAATCCCAGCGCAGGTGGTTTTCCTGCGTCAGCTGCTGGACGTGCTTCGGGGCCGAACCGCCGGCACCGGTTTCATACATGCCGCCGCCGTTCATCAGCGGCACGATGGACAGCATCTTGGCCGAGGTGCCCAGTTCCATGATCGGGAACAGGTCGGTCAGGTAGTCGCGCAGGATGTTTCCGGTCACCGAGATCGTGTCCAGACCGCGGACGACGCGCTCGAGCGTGAAACGCATGGCGCGGACCTGGCTCATGACGTGGATTTCCAGGCCGCTGGTGTCGTGATCCTTGAGGTACTTGTTGACCTTCTTGATCAGTTCGGCTTCGTGCGGACGGTACGGATCCAGCCAGAAGACGGCCGGCGTGTTCGAGTTGCGGGCACGGGTGACGGCCAGCTTGACCCAGTCGCGGATCGGCGCATCCTTGACCTGGCACATGCGCCAGATGTCGCCGGCTTCGACGTTCTGCGTCAGCAACACTTCGCCGGTGTTGATATCGACGACGTTGGCGATGCCGTCTTCGGCGATTTCGAAGGTCTTGTCGTGCGAGCCGTATTCCTCGGCCTGCTGGGCCATCAGGCCGACGTTCGGTACCGTGCCCATGGTCTTCGGATCGAAGTTGCCATGCCACTTGCAGAAGTTGATCATCTCCTGATAGATGCGGGCGAAGGTCGATTCCGGCATCACGCACTTGGAGTCGTACTGTTTGCCGTCGGCGCCCCACATCTTGCCGCCGGCGCGGATCATCGCCGGCATTGACGCATCGACGATGATGTCGTTCGGCGAATGGAAGTTGGTGATGCCCTTGGCCGAGTCGACCATGGCCAGACGCGGACGGTGCTCCTGGCAGGCGTGCAGGTCGCGGATGATCTCGTCACGCTTGGATTCCGGCAATTGCTTGATCTTCTCGTAGAGGTCGACCATGCCGTTATTCACATTGATGCCGAGTTCCTTGAAGGTCTTGCCGTGCTTCTCGAAGGCTTCCTTGTAATAGATCTTGACGCAGTGGCCGAAGACGATGGGATGCGAGACCTTCATCATCGTCGCCTTGACGTGCAGCGAGAAGAGGATGCCGGACTGGCGGCAATCTTCCAGTTGAGCCTCGTAGAAGTCGCACAGCGCCTTCTTGCTCATGAACATCGAATCGATGATCTCGCCTTCGAGCAGCGAGAGCTTGGGCTTCAGCACGGTAGTCTTGCCGCCCTTGGCGATCAGCTCCATGCGCACTTCGCGCGGCTTGTCGAGGGTCAGCGACTTTTCACCATGGTAGAAATCGCCATGCTCCATGTGCGAAACATGGGTCTGCGACCACTGCTTCCACTCGCCCATGGAGTGCGGGTGCTTCTTGGCGTAATTCTTGACGGCGCCCGGCGCGCGGCGGTCGGAGTTGCCTTCGCGCAGCACCGGGTTCACTGCGGACCCCAGGCACTTGCCGAAGCGCACCTTGAGGGCCTTCTCTTCGTCGGTGGACGGGTTTTCCGGGTAGTCGGGAATGGCGTAGCCCTTTTCCTGCAATTCCTTGATGCAGGCCTTCAGCTGGGCAACGGAGGCCGAGATGTTGGGCAGCTTGATGATGTTGGTGTCCGGCAGCAGGCACTTCTTGCCCAGCTCACCGAGGGTGTTGGGGAGACGCTGCTCCTCGCTGAGGAACTCCGGAAATTCGGCGATGACGCGCGCGGATACCGAAATGTCTGCCTTTTCGATTTCGATGCCGGCCGGCCCGGTGAAGGTGCGAATGATCGGCAGAAAGGCACAAGTCGCCAGCAGGGGCGCCTCGTCGGTGAGCGTGTAAATGATCTTGGACTTGCCTGCGGACATGAAAACCTCTTCTCGTTGGTTTTTGATATGCGAGCCGACGATACGCCGACACCCTTGCGCGGTGCTTACAAAAAGCCTCGGGAGTATCCGCAACGATGCCTCTCCGGTCAACGGCGAAATGGAGTTTCACATTGCGAAGCGGCGAGGCCGGACCATGCCCGGGTGCTAGAATCCCCGGCACATCCGGGGGGACAGGACAATGAAGATTTCGGTCGGACTCTACGGCACGAGCGCCCATCAGATCGCCCTGGCCCTGATCCAGGGATTCAACAAACACTACACGCTGTTCCGCCAGACCTGCCGCGAGGCCAGGACCCGTTTCGAAAATGGCGACTGGCCGGGCGTACATCGTGCCGTCAGCGAGCGCATCCGCTTCTACGACGACCGCGTGGACGAATGCGTCGAGCGTCTGCGCGACGATTTCGATGCCCAGCATCTGGACGACTCGACCTGGCAACAGGTCAAGCTGCTGTACATCGGCCTCTTGCTCAACCACAAGCAACCGGAACTGGCCGAGACCTTTTTCAACTCGGTAACAACCAAGATCCTGCACCGGACCTATTTCCAGAACGATTTCATCTTCGTCCGCCCAACCATCTCGACCGAGAACCTGGAGGCCGACGAGGCCCCGACCTACCGCAGCTACTACGCCGACGCCCGCGGCCTGCACGGCGCGATCCGCACCATCGTCCGCGACTTCAAGTGGCAGCGTCCCTTTGCCGATCTCGAGCGCGACGTCAGCTACGTCTATCACGCCATCCGCCGCTACCTGCAGGGCATGCCGAACCGCGAGTTCAATTTCCAGATCCAGGTTCTCGGTTCCCCCTTCTACCGCAACAAGGCCGCCTACATCATCGGCAAGGCGATCAACGGCCCGGCCGAGTACCCGTTCGCCATCCCGGTGCTGCACGACGCCGACGGCAAGCTCTACCTCGACACCATCCTGCTCGACGCCTGGCGCATCGGCCTCCTGTTCTCGCTGTCGCGCGCCTACTTCATGGTGGATATGGAAGTGCCGTCCGGCTACGTGCAGTTCCTGCGCGCCATCATGCCCAACAAGCCGCGCTCCGAGATCTACATCATGCTCGGCCTCGGCAAGCAGGGCAAAACGATGTTCTTCCGCGACCTGATCTACCACCTGCACCATTCGGAAGACAGGTTCATCATGGCGCCCGGCATCCGCGGCCTTGTCATGCTGGTATTCACGCTGCCCTCCTATCCCTACGTCTTCAAACTGATCAAGGACGTCTTCGGCAGCTCCAAGGAGATGGACCGGGCGACGGTCAAGAAGAAGTTCATGATGGTCAAGCAGGTCGACCGCGTCGGACGGCTGGCCGACACGCTGGAGTTCTCGAACGTGATGCTGCCGCTCGCCCGCTTCAGCGAGGAAGTGCTCGAGGAACTGCAGCGCCTGGCGCCGAGCTGCTACGAAATCGACGGCGACCAGCTGATCATCAAGCACCTCTACATCGAGCGGCGCATGGAACCGCTCAACATCCATATCGAGCGCATGGACAAATCGAACAATCTCGACGGCCTGGAGCACGCCATCCGCGAATACGGCAGCGCCATCCGCGAACTGGCCCAGGCCAACATCTTCCCCGGCGACATGCTGTGGAAGAACTTCGGCATCACCCGCTACGGCCGCGTTGTCTTCTACGATTACGACGAGATCGAATACATGACCGACATCAACTTCCGCAAGATCCCGCCGGCGCCGGATTTCGAGACCGAGATGTCAGGGGAGGTGTGGTATCCGGTCGCCCGCGGCGACGTCTTTCCCGAAGAATTCGCCACCTTCCTGCTCGGCTCGCCGCAGGTCCGCAAGCTGTTCATGAAGCACCACAAGGACCTGCTGACGCCGGCCTTCTGGCAGGACGCGCAGGCCAAGATCCGGGCCGGCCACGTCGAGGACTTCTTCCCCTACCCGCAGGAACTGCGTTTCGCGAACAGCCGTCCGACGGCCGATTGACAAGTCCCGGCGAGACTTCTGATAAGCGATTCCTGATGACTGGCATCAGAAATCCTGACTGTTTGTGGAATAACAAGTCCCTTATCTTTGCCGGGAAAACTTAATGCAGTAATAACTATTAAAGCGTTCCGGATGTAGATGCCACGGGCAGCAAAACCGGAATCGCGGATCAAGCATTCGATCATTTCAAGGAGAGAAGCAATGCCACTGACCCTGGCGGTTGCTCGCGAAAGCGCCGACGGTGAAAACCGTACGGCGCTCGTTCCCGAGACAGCCAAGAAATTCGCCGCCCTCGGCGCGCGCCTGCGCATGGAGCAAAGTGCCGGCATCAGCAGTCACTTCCTCGACCCGGATTACAGCGCCGTCGATTTCGTGAGCGGTCTGCCCGAGGCCTACGCCGCTGCGGAAGTCATCCTGCGCGTGACACCGCCATCGGCCGAGGAGATCGCCGCATTGCCGGAAGGCGCCGTGCTGATCGGCCTGTTGAAACCCTACGAGAGCCGCGAACGCCTGGCTGCACTGAATGCGAAGAAGATCACCGCCTTCGCCCTCGAACTGCTGCCGCGCATCTCGCGCGCCCAGAGCATGGATGCGCTGTCGTCGCAGGGCTCCTGCGCCGGCTACCAGTGCGGCCTGATCGCCGCCGCCCGCTGCACCAAGTTCTTCCCGATGCTGACCACCGCCGCCGGCACCATCCGTCCGGCCCGCGTGCTCGTCATCGGCGCCGGCGTCGCCGGCCTGCAGGCGATCGCCACCTGCAAGCGCCTCGGCGCCATGGTCGAGGCCTACGACGTGCGCGCCGCGGCCAAGGAACAGATCGAGTCGCTCGGTGCCAAGTTCGTCGATACCGGCGTTTCGGCCGACGGTGCCGGCGGCTACGCCCGCGAACTGACCGCCGAGGAAAAGGCCGCGCAGGCCGAGAAGCTGGCCAAGGCGGTCGCAGCCGCCGACGTGGTGATCAGCACGGCGGCGATCCCCGGCAAGAAGGCGCCGGTGATCATCACCCGCGACATGGTCGCCCGCATGAAATACGGCGCCATCATTGTCGACATGGCCGCCGAATCGGGCGGCAACTGCGAGCTGACGCAGCCCGGCGAGCATGTCATCGCCAACGACGTGAACATCCACGGCCCGCTGAACCTGCCATCGCGCATGCCGACCCATGCCTCCGAGCTGTACGCCAAGAACATCTACAACTTCCTATCGCCGTGGATCAAGGATGGCGTGCTGAATTTCGACTGGAGCGACGAGATCGTCGCCGGCACGCTGCTGTGCAAGGACGGCGCCACCGTTCACAACACCGTCAAACAAGTTCTGGGAGAAGCCTGATGGACGGCCTGCTCGCGTTGTACATCTTCATGCTCGCTGCCTTCACCGGTTACGAGATCATCGCCAAGGTGCCGGTGATCCTGCACACGCCGCTGATGTCCGGCTCCAACTTCATCCATGGCGTCGTCGTCGTCGGCGCCATGCTCGTCCTCGGCATGGCCGAAACGCCGCTGCAACAGGCCATCGGCTTCTTCGCCGTGGCCCTCGGTGCGGCCAACGCGGCCGGCGGCTACGTCGTCACCGAGCGTATGCTGGCCATGTTCAAGAAGAAGGAGGGCGGACAATGAGCGCGCCCTTCTACGTCCAGGGCGCCTGGTTCGTCGGCGCCCTGCTCTTCATCTTCGGCTTGAAGGGCATGAGTTCGCCGGCCAGCGCCCGCAAGGGCATCGTCATCGCCGGCTACGGCATGCTGCTGGCCATCGCCGCGACCTTCGTCATCCCCGGCCTGCAGAATCTCGGTCTGATGGCCCTGGCGCTGGTTCTGGGCGGTGGCGGCGCCTGGTTCTCGGCGAAGAAGGTCAAGATGACCGACATGCCGCAGATGGTCGCCATCTACAACGGCATGGGCGGCGGCGCGGCAGCGGCCATCGCCGCCGTCGAGTTCGCCAAGGGCGAGATGCACGGCCTGGTGGCGACGACGCTGGCGGTGCTCGGCGCGCTGATCGGCGCGGTCTCCTTCACCGGCTCCTGCGTCGCCTGGGCCAAACTGCAGGGCGTGCTGAAAAAAGCATACCGGTTGCCGGCACAGAATGCGGTCAACGTATTGCTCGCCATCGTCGCCGTCGGCCTCGGCGTCACCGTGATCGTCCTTGCTCCGCAACAGCCTGAACTGGTCATCGCCTTCTTCGTCGTCGCGCTGGTCCTCGGCCTGATCGTCACCCTGCCCATCGGCGGCGCCGACATGCCGGTGGTGATCTCGCTGTTCAACGCTTTCACCGGCCTGGCTGTCGGCTTCGAGGGCTATGTGCTCGGCAACCCGGCGCTGATCATCGCCGGCATCGTCGTCGGCGCCGCCGGCACGCTGCTGACCCAGTTGATGGCCAAGGCAATGAACCGGCCGCTTTCCAACATCCTGTTCACACCGATGGTGGCCAGCGGGCCGGGCGAAGCGATCAGCGGCACGATGAAGGAAGTCGGCGCTATCGATGCGGCGGCGATGATGCGCTATGCGTCGAAGGTCGTCATCGTCCCCGGTTACGGCATGGCCGTCGCCCACGCCCAGCACAAGGTGTGGGAAATGACGTCGATTCTGGAAGAAGCCGGCGTCGAGGTGAAGTTCGCCATCCACCCGGTGGCCGGGCGCATGCCGGGGCACATGAACGTGCTGCTGGCCGAGGCCGGCGTGCCCTACGACAAGATTTTCGACCTCGAGGAAATCAATGGCGAGTTCGCTCAGGCCGACGTCGCGCTGGTCATCGGCGCCAACGATGTGGTCAATCCGACAGCGCGCACCGACAAGACCAGCCCGATCTACGGCATGCCGATCCTCAACGCCGATCAGGCGCAGAACGTCATCGTCATCAAGCGCGGCAAGGGCACGGGTTATTCGGGGGTGGAGAACGCGCTGTTCTACACTGACAACTGCCGGATGCTTTACGGCGATGCGCAGCCGATGGCCGGCGAGATCATCCAGCATCTGAAAGCGATGAGTTGATATAACCGGCAAAACTCCCCGTTTTGGTGCAACGTTGCTCCTCGCTGGCCGTACAATTCCGTATTGGCCATTTCTGAGAGTTGTACATGAAACGAATCGACGACCTGCTGATCTGGCTGGCCGTAGCCATCTGTGTCGGACTGGCGCTCGCTTCACAAACGGGCGTCAGCATTTCCCCGCTATGGTTCCTTCCCGTCGCCGCCCTGCTGGCCGGCACCATCATCTACTCCTACGGTGAGCGCAAGCGCTGGAAAGCCAGGCAGAAAGCCTACATTGGCGAACTGACCGACGCCATGAACGAGTATCAGGTGCTCTCCAGCGAAGCGATGGCGCACGCCGAACTGCAATTCACGGCGCTGGAGAACGAAATGCGGGAGGCACAGGAAATCATCCGAACTTCGGTCGACAAACTCTCCGGGAGCCTGACCGGACTGGAGTCGCAATCATCCAGTCAGCGCCAGGTGCTGCGCTCGCTGATCGACGAGATGCTGCAGATGACGGGCTCGGACGACAGTCAGGCGAGGGAACAGGCCGGCCTGCAGCGCTTCTTCGACGAAACCAACGCGCTGATCGCCGAATTCGTTCACAAGATGGGTGAGTTGCAGGCGACCAGCCAGGGTGCAGCCAGCAGCTTCGAACAGATGAAATCGCAGGTCGGACGCATCACCACGACCCTCAACGACGTTGCCGGCATCACCAAACAGACCGATCTGCTGGCACTCAACGCGGCAATCGAAGCGGCGCGGGCCGGTGAAGCCGGTCGCGGCTTTGCCGTCGTCGCCGACGAAGTACGTAACCTGGCTGCCCGCACCGGTGAATTCAACGTCGACATCCGCACAGCGCTCAACGACATTCTCAGTTCGCTCGACACCGTCGGTCAGCGTATCGCCGAAGCCACCAACATCGACATGAGCATTGCCGAGAAATCCCAGGCAACCTTGCAGGAACTGGCCGCCGAACTGATGGACCTGACCGGCAAGGCTCGCGAACACTCGAACCACATCACCGCAGTCACCGAACAGATGCACGAACTGACGCAGGAGGGCGTCATGGCGATGCAGTTCGAGGACATCGTGACCCAGATGATCACCCGCATCAGCCAGCGCACCAACAACGTCGGCGAATACCTGCACGCTTTCCTGCGCCTGCATGACGACCGCGGCCAGACGGACGGCCTGCAACGCTTCCGCACACGCAGCCAGCGCCTCGTCGAACTGCTGGTGAACTCGCAGGTCAAGGCCGATGCAATCAAGGGCAGCGGCCCGGCCAAAGTGGCAAGCAACAGCAGCGAGGGGGATATCGAGCTGTTCTGAGGCTGTGCCGACGATGGCCCTCAAGCCTTGCCGGTACTGCCGAAGCCTCCCTCGCCGCGCTCGCTGTCGGCAAACTCGTCGACCACGTTGAAGCCGACCTGCAGGACCGGCACCACCACCAGCTGTGCAATACGGTCGAGCGGGTTGAGTGTGAAGCTCTCATGACCGCGGTTCCACACGGAAACCATCAATTCCCCCTGGTAGTCCGAGTCGATCAGGCCGACCAGATTGCCGAGCACGATGCCATGCTTGTGACCCAGACCGGAACGCGGCAGGATCATTGCCGCCAGACCCGGATCGGCAAGGTGGATGGCCATGCCCGTGGGAACCAGCGTCGTCTGCCCCGGCGCCAGATGTAACGGAATTTCGATGCAGGCGCGCAGATCAAGTCCGGCCGAACCCGGCGTGGCGTAATGCGGCGGTGATTCGCGCAAACGGTTGTCGAGGATTTTGACGTCGATACGGTGCATCAGTTTGCTCCTGTCAGGGTTGCAATATGTTCAATCAGCTGGCGCGCCAGCACCGACTTGCTTGCAGGGGGGAGCGGATGCACCCCGTTGTCGTCGAACAGCACCAGTCGATTGTCGTCGCCACCGAAACCATCCTGAATCAGGTTGCCGACGATCAGCGGCACCTGCTTCTTCTGCCGCTTGGCTTGGGCGTAGGCCTCCAGATTCTGGCTTTCGGCCGCGAAACCGACGCAGAACGGTCCGTTTTCCAGCGCTGCGACGCCGGCCAGGATATCGGGATTCTCGACCAGCTCGATCGGCGGCACGCCACCCAGATCCTTTTTCAGCTTGTGTTCGGCGGCATTCGCCACGCGATAGTCGGCCACCGCCGCAACGGCGATGAAAATATCGGCGGCACCAGCCTTGGCCATCACCGCCGCCTGCATGTCGAGGGCGCTGCGCACGTCGACACGCGTGACACCGGCCGGTGTAGCCAGAGCGACCGGCCCTGAGACCAGCGTCACCTCGGCGCCAGCCTGCTGCGCGGCGCGGGCCAGCGCATAGCCCATACGCCCGGAGGAAAGGTTGGTAATACCGCGCACCGGGTCGACGGCTTCAAAGGTCGGTCCGGCCGTCAGCAACACATTTTTGCCGGCCAGCAGCTTGGGCGTGAAGAAGGCCAGCACCGCCTCGAGCAGCTCCTCCGGCTCCAGCATCCGCCCGGCGCCGATCTCACCGCAGGCCTGCTCGCCGGACGCCGGACCGAGGATGCCGACACCGTCGGCAGCCAGCTGCGCGACGTTGCGCCGGGTCGCCGGGTTTTCCCACATCTGGCGGTTCATCGCCGGCGCCACCATCAGCGGACAGTCGCGGGCCAGCACCATGGTCGCCAGCAGATCGTCGGCCAGGCCGTGCGCCACGCGCGCCAGGAAATCGGCCGAGGCCGGGGCGACAAGGATCAGGTCGGCCTGGCGCGACAAGTCGATATGGGCCATGGCGTTGGGCATCCGCGCATCCCACTGGTCGGTGAAAACCGGGCGCCCGGACAGCGCCTGGAAGGTCGTCGCCGTGACGAAATGGCCGGCACCCTCGGTCATCGCCACCTGCACTTCGGCTCCCTGCCTGACCAGCAGACGCACCAGCTCGGCCGCCTTGTAGGCCGCTATACCGCCGGTGATCCCAAGCACGACACGCTTGCCATTCAATTCCATCGTCATTTTCACTAAAATGTGGAATTCTTCATTCTACTGGAAACGTCATGGCGATCAGCGACTGGCCGGCCGGCGAGCGGCCCCGCGAACGACTGCTGGCCCACGGGCCCGCCGCCCTGTCGGACGCCGAACTACTGGCCATCTATCTGCGTGTCGGCGTACGCGGCAAGAGCGCCGTCGACCTGGCTCGCGACCTGCTCGGCCGCTTCGACGGTCAGCTCGGATCCCTGGTTGAAGCCTCGCTCGCCGAGTTGGCCAGTGTTTCCGGCATCGGCCAGGCCAAGGCGGCACAGCTAAAGGCCAGTTTCGAACTGGCCCGCCGAGCGCTCAGCCAGGAGCTGGCAATCCGCGACACACTGTCCTCGCCAGGCAAGGTCCGCGACTGGCTACGCCTGCGCCTCGCCGCACGACCGCATGAAGTGTTCATGGCGCTCTGGCTCGATGCCCAGAACCGGCTGTTGAAAGCCGATGAACTGTTTACCGGCACCTTGACCCAGACCTCGGTCTACCCCCGCGAAGTCGTCAAGACCGCCCTCGCCCACAATGCCGCCGCGGTAATCCTGGCGCACAACCATCCTTCCGGCATTGCCGAGCCTTCACGCGCCGACGAAATGCTCACACGCAGCCTCAAGGAAGCCCTGGCCATGGTCGATGTCAGGCTGCTCGACCACTTCATCGTCGCCGGCCACGCCCCTCCACTTTCCTTCGCCGAACGCGGCTTGTTATAAAACCTGAGAAAACCCCTTGAAAGCATTAGGGAGTTTCACTTATACTTACCGGCTTTCCTCTATCGAATTCTGGAGCACCAATCATGGCGCGAGTCTGCCAAGTCACGGGTAAAGCCCCGATGGTTGGGAACAAGGTTTCCCACGCCAACAACAAAACGAAGCGCCGCTTCCTGCCGAACCTGCAGTACCGCCGCTTCTGGGTCGAAAGCGAAAACCGCTTCGTCCGTCTCCGCGTTTCCAACGCCGGTCTGCGCCTGATCGACAAGAACGGTATCGACACCGTCCTCGCCGACCTGCGTGCCCGCGGCGAAGTCTGATTAAGGAAGGATAAAGAAAATGGCTAAAGGCGGTCGCGAAAAAATCAAGCTGGAATCCACAGCTGGTACCGGTCACTTCTACACCACCTCCAAGAACAAGCGCACGACGCCTGAGAAGCTGGAGATGATGAAGTATGACCCGAAGGCCCGTAAGCACGTCGCTTACAAGGAAGTCAAGCTGAAGTAAATCAGCTTACTCCAGCTTTCGACAAACCCGCCACTTGGCGGGTTTTGTTTTTTGGTGTGCCGATCAGGCCTTGCGACCTGCCAAGAACGCCGCATAAGCGGCAATGGCGGCAAATACCAATACTGACCAGTTGGCCATCGACAGACCAAGGAATACCCACTCCTTGCTACTGCAGAAGCCGGTGGCCAGGAACAGAGACGGCACTTGCATGCCGAGCCAATCAACCATGCGCTCGATCAGGTTGGGGTCGGTAAAGCTGCACTCGCTCGCCAGGTCGGGAAACAATTGCATCCAGCTCTGGTAAGTGGCAACCCCCACCCCAAGCAGCGCCAGCACGGCGATGGCGGCGACCCATAGCCATCGCACCGTCGGCAGCAAGAAGCCGCCCAGCGCCACAGTACCAATCAGAAGATACAACAGGCGCTGGAAGATGCAGAGCGGACACGGTGACAGACGAAGCATCTCCTGCAGAGCCAGACCGAAAGCAACCAGGCCGAAACAACCAAGCGCCAACGTGGCAAACCAGGCGCGCAGGGGAATATTAGAAAGATTCATGGAGCAGCTGACGGACAACCGGAAGTGGAAAGCAGCGACATTCTAAGGCATCGGCAACACTGCGTCAGGCTGGACCACCCGCTTCGCGCTGGTTAAGATGCCAAGATGAACACTCGCATACTCCTCGTCGAAGACGACGCTCGACTGGCCGAACTTACCGCCGAATATCTGGCCAAGAATGACCTGACCGTGAGCATCGAACCTCGCGGCGACACTGCTGAAGCGCGGATTCTGGAAGAACAGCCCGACCTGGTCATTCTCGACGTCATGCTCCCCGGCAAGGATGGCTTCGAGGTTTGCCGAGCCGTGCGCCCCCAGTACCGCGGTGTTATCCTGATGCTGACCGCCCGCGACGAAGACTTTGACCAGATTCTCGGCCTTGAAATGGGTGCCGACGACTACATTGCCAAACCAGTCCAGCCGCGTGTACTGCTCGCCAGAATCAAGGCCCTGCTGCGTCGCCTGCCGAACACCGGCGAAGCAGCAGGCGAATCGGAATCACTGGTCTTCGGCCAGTTTCGCATCAGTCAGGCGACGCGCACCGCCACGTTGAACACTGCCAGCATAGACCTGACAACCGCCGAATTCGACCTGCTCTGGCTGCTCGCCTCACACGCCGGCAACGTCCTGTCGCGCGACGACCTGCTTCAGGAACTACGCGGCATCGGCTTTGACGGCCTCGACCGCTCAATCGATGCGCGCATTTCACGCTTGCGCAAGAAGCTCAACGACGATCCGGAGAACCCGACCCGAATCAAGACGGTACGCGGCAAAGGCTACCTGTTCAGCAAACATGACTGGAACTGAGCCCGGCGAAGCGACGGCCCGGGAACGCAGCCAGGGGCTTGCCCGCTCACTGTTCCGCGTTTCCCTGCCACGCTGGCGCGGGGGACGCTACAGCCTGTCCAAGCTCTTCTTCAATTTCTACCTGTTGGCCATGGGCTCCTTCGTCGCCATCGCCTTCACCGCCGATTTCGTCATTTCAACAGCACAACGCGGCATCACGGACGATTACGCGCGTCGCTTCATGCGCGGCACCATCACCTTGATCGAGGACGAACTTTTCCGCCAGCCTCGCAGCACCTGGAAAAAGAAAATCAAGGAACTGGACGAGAAATTCTCCTATCGGCTGAACATCGTCGAACGCATCACCCTTGATGAAACCCTTAAACCACAGCAAGTCGTCAAACTCGATGCCGGAGACATCGCCATCGATCACGATGGCGACATCATGTATCACCGGCTTGGCAACAGCAGCCAGGTACTCGTGGTGGGACCGCTGGCATCCAATCGCAACCCGGAACTCAAAGACCGCCTGCCACTCGAGGTTCGCCTGCGCCTACTGACCTGGAGCCTGACCGGTCTGATTTTTGGCATTGCGCTCTGGTTCTGGGTACGCCCTGTCTGGCGCGACCTGGAAGCGATCCGCCAGACTGCCCGGGACCTTGGTGATGGCGATTTCGATGCCCGCTCACCACCGGCACGCAGCCAGCTCTTCTCCACACTGGCCGACACGATGAACAGCATGGCCGAACGGGTTCAGCAACTGCTGGCCACGCACCGGGAGCTATCCTGTGGCATCTCGCACGAGTTGCGCACACCGATTGCCCGCATGCGTTTCGCACTCGAAATGCTGGCCGAAACCGACGAGCCTGCTGAACGGGAACGCCTGTGGACGATGATGGAGGATGATCTCGACGAGCTCGACCATTTGATCGATACCAGTCTCACCTATGCCCGCTTCGAGCGGGAAACACCGGAACCGCACTTCTCCAGCGTCCGCTTTGCCGACTGGCTGACGGACGAAGTCGAATCAGTCCGCCTGCTTGGGCGCCAACTCGAAGTATCCGTCGACACCAGCCGACTGCCTGCCGACCTGAACGTCGATCTGGATCGCAAGGCCATGCCCTATGCACTGCGCAACATACTGCGCAATGCATTCAAGTACGCCGGACGGCAAATCAAGGTCAGCGCCGAACTGATCAACGAACGCATCCTGATTCATATCGACGATGACGGGATCGGCATTCCTGCAGAAGATCGCGAACACATTTTCTCGGCGTTCACCCGCCTAGACCGGTCACGCGACCGCTCGACGGGTGGCTATGGCCTCGGTCTGGCCATTGCCCGCAGGGTACTCGAACTGCATGGCGGGAGCGCAACTGCCGATGCCGCAGAACTCGGCGGCGCACGTTTCACGCTAGCCTGGAAAGCCCACCAGTAGGCCGTTTGCCACGTCGTTACAAAACGTCATCAAGAATCATCGGCCGTTACGACGGTGGCACGTTTACGCAACAGACCCTGGCACTGTCCCTCCCTAGAATGCAACCCATGGATCAACATCAATCCCGCCAAGAGGAAAACAAGGAAATGATCGACATGGACATAAAGAATTTTCTGGAAACCGCCCGCTACTATCTACTGGGACTGATTCCCGCCAAGCAGCCGGCGCTTGCCACCATTCCTCTGCGGCAGGCCCGTCACTGATGTCCTTTGCCGACAATCTGCCAGTAAGCGAAAGTATTGGCGTATTCGTCGGCGTTGCCGGCATAGACTGGCTGACAGACGGACAGGCAGAGCCCATCAAGGCTGTCATTGTCGCCGTTGCAGCCGGCGTAGTGATCATGGCCGCCAGACGCTGGCGAAAAAGTCACCGCAAAGACTGAATCGAACCCTCCTATCGAAACATCCCCCTGTTTCGAAACCTCCCTGTTACCCCGCCTTCGTGGCGGGTTTTTTTTGCCTGACTGCACAGCGGCTGAGAGAGGGACATCCCCTTATCATCCGGACTTGCCGAGGCCGTTAGCTGGCTCTCCAACAATTTGGGAACGACAGGAACCTATTACTTTTGTCATTGAAGCATCACATAGAGCATAGTAGTATGGTTCTCTGTTAGTCATATTTCTGGCTCGGCTGATTACGCCAGTGCATTCCGCAGTAATTTCGGGGGGCAAGTTGCGCACGAAGGCAATCTGGGAAAACGACCATCCGCTGGTCGCGCGATCACACCTACCCTTGCTTGCGGCGTCCATTGCTCAGCAACCCGGCGCTGTGGAAGCGCGGCCTTTTTCCCGCTGACCACCGATGCAATCACTGCCCGAACCCGTTCTGCATGCGATCGAGTCGGGCCGCATTCCGTCTCCTCCGCAGCTGTTGTTGCGCCTGCTGCACCTGGTGGACGATGAACAAGCCAGCATCGGGGCGTTAGCGACACTGGTGAAGCAGGATGCCGGCTTGGTCTCGAGACTGCTCAGTGTGGCCAATTCACCAGCACTACGCCGTGGGGCGCCCTTGCATAGCCTGGAGGGCTGCCTGACCAGTCTCGGTACCCGCCTGGTACGCTCGATTGCCACCTGCCTGTCGATTCAAAATCTGTTCGACCAAGGCTGCAACATCCCGCCCGCGGATCTGGCTCGTTTCTGGGCACACTCCCTGACAGTTGCCGAACTGTCGCGCCGGGTTGCGCTTGCAGCTGGTTACCCGCATCCTGACGAAGCTTATCTGGCGGGTCTTCTGCATGACATCGGGCAGCTGATCCTGATCTCGGCGCTCGGCAATCCTTACCTCGAGCTGCTTGCCGAAAGTGGTGATGACGATGCCCTTCAGGCAAAGGAACTGGCCCGCTTCGGTACACATCACGGAGAAATCGGTACCTGGCTGACCGATCGCTGGCAGTTTGATTCCTCGTTCGCCGACGGAATTCTTTTTCACCATGCCAAACCAGGTGAAATAGCCACTGCAGCAATCTTGCCTCAGGCTGTCTGGCTAGCTCACGCATTGGCGGCAAAGAACGAATCCGATCCGGAAATGAGCGCATTGTTTGGCGAACTCACGGGCACCGAGGGTGACTTGATCAGGATTCGCCAGGAAACCCTTGAACAAACGCTACGAATCGCCCAGGCCCTGGGGCTTTCCATTCCGGAAACGGATTGCACATTGCGGCTCTGGAGGGATATCCAAATCACTCAAGCCATTCCGGAAAAAGACTGCGCGACGGACGAACTTTCGGCGGCCATTGGCGGCATGGCGCTCCTGCAGCCACTGCAGCAGGACCTTTTCGCCCTGGAAAGCGATGCTGAGGTGCTGCTGTCACTGAAGGAGTCAGCCCGCATTCTCTTCGACCTCAACCGCATCGCCTTCCTGTTCCTTGATCCGGAACGGCAGGTCTTGTCAGGAAACGGCATTGGCGACCAGCCAGCCATCTTCCGCCAGGTCGACGTGCCGCTTGATGCGAGCCGTTCCTTGCTGGCGACGGCGGCGCTGGGGCGGCAGATCCGCAGTTCGTTCGATGACCTTGCCCGGCCCGATTCGCTGATCGACATCCAGTTCGCCCGCGCCTTCGGCAGCCCCGGGCTGCTGTGCCTGCCGATGCTGTCGCGCCAGCGGCTGACCGGCATCATGGTCTGCGGCTTCAGTCAGGCCCAACACAACCGCTTGTCCCGCCGCCTGCCATGGTTGCTCAATTTCGGCAGGATCGCCGCGATCGCACTCGAGTCCCTGCGCGAGGCGCGAGCCTTCCGGGAACAGGCGGAACAGGAGGCGGCCGGGCATTTCACCCGCCAGGCGAGACGCATCATCCACGAAGCAGGGAACCCTTTGGGGATCATCAAGAGCTACCTGAAGATCCTCGATCGCAAATTGCCGGAAGAGGTTGGCGTACGCCAGGAACTTGAAGTCCTGCGTGAGGAAATCGACCGCGTCGCCGGTATTGTTGGCCGGATGAGCGAACTGCCTGCGCAGACGACGCACGGCAAGCAGCTGGACGCCGGACAGTTGGTCGACGAACTGCTGCTGCTTTATGGCGACGCACTTTTTCCGGGACGCGGAATCCGTGTTGAAATAGCCAAGCCAGAAGGCTCCCTGCCGATCAACTGCGATCGTGACAGCTTGAAGCAGATTCTGCTCAACCTCTGGAAAAATGCCTCCGAAGCCCTGGAAAGCGGACAGCAACTGCGCATCTCGCTGACTGACGGCGTTGTGCACGACGGCCGCAGCTATATCCAGTTGCGCATGGATGACAATGGCCCCGGCATGTCGGAAACAGCGATGCTGTCGATCCACCGCCCGGTGGAAACGGCAGGCTCGACAACGCGTGGCATGGGGCTGGCGATTGTCGGCACCCTGGCGGCACGCCAGGGCATTCCCATCACTTGCCGCAGCCAGCCTGGCAAGGGAACCAGCATCGCACTACTGATACCGCGCAGCGAATCGACAAAGATGCCGCCAGAGGCACGTGAGGAGAGTGATACGCACCCCGGGCAAGCATGTGGAGCCAGTGACCAATGAGTACGCTTTCCGATATCGACCCTGTCACCCCGATTCCCGATCTTGCCGAAAGCCGGAACATCCTGATCGTCGACGATGAGGCGCGTTTCCGCAGCGCCTATCGCGAACTGCTGGCGGCCCCGGGGCGTAACATCGAGGAAAGCAGTTGCGGTCGGGACGCACTGCGCCGCCTGGACCGCCGGGATATCGACGTGGTCGTCCTCGATCTACGCCTGCCGGATATCAGCGGCATCGAGATCATGGACTGGCTGACCCGCAATCGCGTTGCCACCTCGGTCATCGTTTTCAGTGCCGACGAATCGATCGACTCGGCAATCATGGCGATGCGTCAGGGAGCCTTCGAGTTCATCCGCAAGCAATGCGACCCTGCCGACCTGATCCAGAGCGTCGATCGTGCCCTGCGCCAACGCCGCATGGAGCAGGAACACACGCTGATGACAGCCCGACTCGAACAGTCGGAGCGCCTGCACCGTTTCCTTGTCGAGCAGTCGCCGGATCTGATCTACACGCTCGACAACCAAGGGCGTTTCGTCTTCGTCAATGGCCGCGTTGAAACCCTGCTCGGCTATTCGCGGGAGGAACTGCTCGGCCAGCATTTCTCGATCATCGTGCACGAAGACGATATCGAACAGGCACGCTATGCCTTCGGCGAGCGACGCATCGGTGAACGGGCAACAAGCAACTTCGAGGTCCGCCTGCGCAACAAGCAGAACAGCGTCCGCAATTTCGACAACAGGATGATCGTCGCCATCCTCAGTTCACAGGGCATCTACGCCAACGACAACGATGCCACGCGGCCGCACTTCATCGGCACATCCGGTGTCGCCCGCGACATCACCGAACGCAAACGGGCAGAAGAAACCATTGCCTTCCAGGCCTTTCACGATCTGCTGACCGGCCTGCCCAACCGCACCCTCTTCCTCGACCGCCTGGAACTCTCGATCACCCAGGCCAAGCGGCGCAACCAGCGGCTCGGCGTGATGTTCCTCGACATTGATCGCTTCAAGCTGATCAACGACACCTACGGCCACCCCGAGGGCGACCGTCTGCTCAAGGAATTCGCCACCCGGGTCCGCCACTGCCTGCGCTCGGGCGACACGCTGGCCCGCCAGGGTGGCGACGAATTCACCGTCCTGCTGCCCGACATCGTCAGCGTCGACGACGTCGCCGTCATCGCCAAAAAAATGCTGGCGGAACTGAAACGCCCCTTCACCGTTGCCGAACGCGACTTCGTGGCCACTGTCAGCATCGGCATTGCCGTTTACCCGGAAGACGGAGAAACACCCGACGAACTGATCCGCAATGCCGACATTGCGATGTACCAGACCAAGGCCCAGGGCAAGGATGGCTTCCTCGAGTTTCGCCCGGCCATGAACACCATGCATGTCGAGCGCATTTCCCTGGAAAACGACTTGCGCCTCGCCATCAAGGAAGGCAATCAGTTCGAACTGCACTTCCAGCCGCAGCTCAATCTGCGCGAACGGCGGATTACCGGTGTTGAGGCCCTGATCCGCTGGAATCACCCCAAGCAGGGCCTGATTCCCCCCGACGCCTTCATTCCGCTGGCCGAGGAAACCGGCATGATTGTCGCCGTCAGCAACTGGGTGCTCGACACCGCCTGCCGACGCTTGGCTGATCTGCGGCAAAAGGGTTTTCACGATCTCCGCATGGGCATCAACCTGTCTCCCCGCGAATTCGAACGCAGCGACCTTCTCGAACGAATTGCCGCACCGCTCGATCATCACGGCCTCGCCCCCTCCGCCATCGAAATCGAAATTACCGAGAGCCTGCTGATGAAGGACGCCGAAAGCATCATCGCCAAGGTCAGGCAATTGCGCCGGACGGGCATGGGCATCTCGATCGATGATTTCGGCACACGATACTCGTCGCTCAATTACCTGCGCCGCTTCTCCGTCAGCACGGTCAAGATCGACCAGTCCTTCGTCCGCG
Organism: Dechloromonas sp.; assembly: GCA_008933675.1. Lineage (GTDB taxonomy): Bacteria > Pseudomonadota > Gammaproteobacteria > Burkholderiales > Rhodocyclaceae > Azonexus. Next base: position 13,683 of record WBUO01000013.1, on the reverse strand, counting down.
ACCTCGGCTTTGGTCATGGTTCCAATGCCATCGTGCACGCCATCATCGGCATTGCCCGCAGTTTCGGCCTGCACGTCCTGGCTGAAGGCGTGGAAACCGAAAACCAGCGGGAGGCGTTGCTCGGTCTGGGCTGCGAAGAAATGCAGGGCTACCTTTTCAGCCAGCCTCTCCCCTTTGCCGCGCTGGAAGCTTTCCTCGGCGAAGCCCGCTGACGCTTCACCGCCAGCTGTCAGGAATTGTCACAAAGACAGCGAGGAAGGCGAACAGACAGGGCGCGCTCGCCATCGCTACAGTTGAATCTCCTTCGACCAGCCAAGGAGACATCATGGAAAAGACGAAAAGCAAGGCGAAGAAATTTCTCAAGCTCGACAAGCTCGGCCAGCGTATCGCCCACGCCACGCGGGCACTGGCCAAACGACGCCGGGAGCGGCTGGAGCGAAACTTCGAGAGACGGCTGCTACAGACGATCTGAGAGCAGCCGACTAGCACCTCAGCACGTCGTGGTATGTGGTGTTGGCGCGTTGAGGATGCGGACTTCGCGCTGGGGAAACGGAATCTGCACGCCATGTGCCTTGAAGGCGCGCCAGATGGCGAAGTTGATGGCAGAGACGATATTGCCCTTGCCGGCATCCGGATCGGCAATCCAGAAACCCAGTTCCAGGTTGATGCTGCTGTCGGCAAACTGCGTCAGGAACACCCGTGGCGGCGGGTCGGCGAGAACGCGGTCCTGCGCCGTCGCTGCCTCGATCATCAGCCGCGAAACCAGTTCGAGATCGCTGTCATAGGCCACCCCGATAGTCGTCGCCAAGCGTAGCTGGCTATCCGAATAGGTCTGGTTCTGCACCGTGGTGCTGATCAGCGTTTCGTTCGGCACAATGAATTCCGTACCGCCCGGATGCTTCAGCACCGTGTAGCGCGTCGTGATCTGGCGCACCTCGCCGACCTCCGCCCCCACCTGGACGATGTTGCCGATGCGGATCGAGCGGTCGAGCAGGATGATGAAGCCGGAGACATAGTTGCTGGCGATCTTCTGCAGCCCGAAGCCGAGACCGACGCCAAGCGCGCCGGTGAATACCGACAGCGCCGTCATGTCGATACCGACCAGCGACAGGCTGACCATGATCGCCAGCAGCGTCAGCAGGGCCTTGGCAACGCGGATGCCGACGATGCGCAGGCTGGAATCGAGATGTTCCAGACGCAGCAGGCGGCGTTCGATCAGCCCGGCGATCCACAGGGCGAAGACGACGGTGAGGAAGACAGTGACGATGCCATGCAGGATCGTCCACAGGTCAAGCTTCTGCTTGCCTACCGAAAACTGCACCTGCTCCAGCGCCTCAACGACGTAAGGTGCAAGATCGGTGATGTAGAGCGCCAGCCAGCCCCAGACAAAGGTGGCAATGATACGTTCCCAGGCGGTCAGCCAGGTCGCCGCGGGGAAGGCGTGCCGGAGCACGAAGACAACACCCCGCACCAGGGCCATGGAAGCAAGCAAGGGCAGGGCAATCTTCAGGAGGTTGACCTTGATGAAAGGGGTCAGCAAGGGCAGCGTCAGGCCGACCAGCAACAGCCCGGCGAGCGGGAAGGCCAGGCGGGAACTGGCTTCGCCGAAGCGCCCCGCCCCCTCGGCATGGCGTCCCAGCCACCAGCGCGCGATCAGCCAGGCAAGCCCCAGGCAGAGCGCCAGGGCAGCAATCTGCCAGACGAAATCCGGCCCCTGGATATCGTCCCAGAGATCGCCGAGCAAGCGCAGAGCCTGGTCGTCGCGGCTCATGATTTGCGGTCGAGCACGGCGGCGAAGAAACCGTCCGTGTGGTGGCGATGCGGCAGCAGGCGCAACATGTCGCCGTCCAGTTCGATCCCGGCGCGGGCCAGCACGCTGCTGGCCGGGGTCAGCACGAAATCGGGATGGGTGGCGAGGAAGGCCTCGACGATCGCCTCGTTCTCCTCGCGCAGCAGGCTGCAGGTGGCGTAGACGACGCGGCCGCCGGGGCGCACCAGGCGGGCGGCGGAAGCGAGAATGGCAGCCTGCTTGGCCGTCAGTTCGGCGACCGACTCGGCACTCTGCCGCCATTTCAGGTCGGGATTGCGGCGCAGCGTGCCGAGGCCGGAACACGGCGCATCGACCAGCACGCGGTCGGCCTTGCCGGCCAGGCGCTTGATCTTCTGGTCGCGCTCGTGCTCGATGCGCGCCGGATGCACGTTGGACAGGCCGGAGCGGGCCAGGCGCGGCTTCAGGTTGGCCAGACGCTTGTCGGAGACGTCGAAGGCATAGAGGCGGCCAGTGTTGCGCATCAGCGCGCCGAGCAGCAGCGTCTTGCCGCCCGCACCGGCGCAGAAATCGACAACCATCTCGCCGCGCTTGGGTTCGAGCAGGAAACCGAGCAGCTGGCTGCCCTCGTCCTGCACCTCGAAGGCGCCTTCGAGGAACAGCGGGTACCTGGCCAGCGCCGGCTTGTCGCGCAGGCGCACGGCCAGCGGCGACAGCGCCCCCGGCTGGGCGACGATGCCATCGGCGGCGAAGCGGGTCAGGACCGTATCGCGGTCGGACTTCAGCGTATTGACGCGCAGGTCAAGCGGTGCCGGCTGGTTCAGCGCAGCCGCCAGGGCCAGCGTTTCCTCGGCACCGAACAACGTTTCCAGGCGGGCGTACAGCCAGTCCGGCAGATCGCAGCGCACGGCCGGCGGCAGCTCGCTGTCGGCCAGCGCCTTGGCCGCGGCCAGCCACTCCTCCTCGCTGGCCTTCAGTACTGGCGCCAGTTCACGCTGGCTCCAGCCGCGCGTCACCGCCAGCGCCACCAGCAGCCGGTTACGATCGGACAGCTTGCCGGCGCAGCGCGCTTCCAGGCTGCGCCCGCGGCGCAGCACGGCGAACACTGTCTCGGCGACGAAGGCGCGGTCGGCATGACCGAGTTCGCGATGCTCGCGGAAATAGCGCGAGACGACGGCGTCAGCCGGATGGTCGAAACCCAGCAACTGGCCGAGCACGGCTTCGGCATGGGCAAAGAGGGCGGGAGTGAAACGCGCTTTCATCAGTTTCCTAGTTCGGTGGCGACTTGCTCGTAGCGGTCGCCCTTCTTGTCGGTGAAGCGGATTTTAACCGGCAAGCTGCCATGATCGAGGGCAATCCAGATTTCCGTCGTGCTTTCGTTGAGCGCCCGCAGGTGCAAAGTACGGAATCGCCCCGCCGGCACTTCGATCTCCTCTTCACCGAGCGAGTCCAATGCATGGCGCTCGAACTTGCGGGCAGTGGCAACACCCAGCACAACCCCGTCGGCCAGCCGGCCGAGGTAGGCCAGCTGATAGTTGAGCGACAGCAGGTCCTGAGCACCCGACGGGAGCGGATGCATGCTGCCATCGCGCAACAGCCGCAACTGGCGGAGCGACCAGTCGAAATCGGCGCCTTCGGGCGGCCTGCCTTCGCGAAGGCTGCGGTAACTTTCCGGTTGCAGCCCGCTGGCGAGCAGGCGGCCCCGGCTTTCCTGCACCATGCGCACCGGCCGCAACAGGGCCACCAGTCCGTTCGTCTCGCTCGTTGCCGTCAGGCGGTAAGCACCATCGTCGGCGAACTCCCAGCGATGCTCGGCCTGGCCGATCTGAAAACCGCGCGATCCCCGGAAAATGGCGAAACGGACCAAACCGCTTGCCGGCAACGCCGGCTTGATCGGTTCCGGGGCGGGTGCCGCCGGCGCACTGGCAATCACATCCGGGGGCTGAAGGCCCGTCTCTTCAGCAACGACCGACGGAGCGCCGGCGAGCGAAACCGGGGCCGACGGCAGAATGGCCTGAGGTTTGGGAGATTTTTCCGGCGAACGTGCCGTCACCGCTGCAGGGGGCCGCACCGGTGGCGGCACGAGGGTTGAAGATGGGGCGGGCGGCGCCGGTGGTGTGACCAGTTCAGCTTGCAGCGCCGGTGGATCGTGCTCCTCGCCGGGGATGGCAAATTCGGTTCCGAACAGGGCTAGCCCATGTATCAGCAGTGATCCCGCCAGCGCGACGATCAGCAGCGCGGGCATTGCCGCTCAGGCGCCCCCCGGCGCGACCAGCGCTACCGCACTGCCATGATCACCGGCCAACCGGACACGGCCATCAACCAGACTCAGCCGGCCCTCGGCGAACCAGCGCACGGCTTGCGGATAGATCTTGTGCTCCTGGGTCAGTACACGGGCAGCCAGACTGGCCTCGCTGTCATCGTCGAACACCGGGACAGCAGCCTGGATGATGACCGGGCCGTGGTCGAGTGCCGGCGTAACGAAATGCACGGTACAGCCGTGGATGCGCACGCCCTCCTCGAGCGCCCGCTGGTGGGTGTGCAGCCCCGGGAAGGCCGGCAGCAGCGAGGGGTGGATATTGATCAAGCGCCCTTCGTAGCGACGCACAAAACCTTCGCTGAGGATGCGCATGAATCCGGCAAGAACGACCAGATCGGGCGCAAAGTCATCGATGCAGCCGGCCAGTGCGGCGTCGAAGGCCTCCCGTCCGGCAAATCCCTTGTGGTCGATGAAATGCGTGGCGATGCCGGCCCGGGCGGCCGTTTCCAGACCGCGGGCATCCGGCCGGTTGCTGATCACGGCAACGATGTCCACCGGCAGTCTGCCGGCATCGCGGGCGGCGATCAGGGCTTCCATGTTGCTGCCGCGGCCGGAAATCAGGATGACGATACGCTTCATTTCAAAAAACTCACCGGAAGAAAGACGCTGCTGACCACTGACTGGGTCAGCCGGGAAAGGGTACGACCGTTGCGGTCGGCAACGATCCTGGCCATGAAGTCGAGCAGGCCGGTCTGGCGGCCGAATTCGCGCTCGAAGGAAAGATTGCGGTTGGCCGGATCAAGTTCATTGGAGAGCAGGAACAGCTGACCGGCCATATTGCGGTCGTTGCCCAGCTTCCAGATGGCGATTTCCATATTGCGGGCGCAGTTGTACAGCTTCATCTCGTTGAGACCATCGAGGATGAAGAACTCCTCCTTGTGTTCGAAAGCCGCATCGACCATGGTCAGCAAACCGAAGACCAGCGCTGCCACGCGGTCGCCGTCGTAAACCTCGGTAAAGGCCAGCGCCGCCGCCTGGCCTTCACGGCGGCCGCCAAGCTCCGGCCAGGAATGGAAATGCCGGCGGCGCAGCCTGTCGACCGCTGCCTCGCGGCTGGGCTGCCCGCCCTTCCGCCACTCCTTGGGGTTACGCTTGTACAGCTTGTCGGCGATCAACAGCAGGCCGTCGACAAGCTCGCTGCGATTGGCGTCGGCGACGCGGTCGATTTCCGTCTTGGCCAGATACTTGACGTCCACCCTGGACTCGGTTCGTCCGGCACGGTTCAGCTCGGTCGCGCAACCGGCCAGCAGCAGAACCATCGCGAACGCCAGTCGGTACATCAGGCCGTCCGGCTCTTCAGGTAGCCGATGCCGACCGGCACCAGGGAAACGACGATGATGCCGATGATGATGACCGACAGGTTGGCCTTGACCCAGGGCATGTTGCCCAGCCAGTAACCGGCCAGGCACAGCGAGACGATCCAGGCGGCAGCGCCGATCAGGTTGAAGAACTGGAACTTGGCATAGGACATCGCACCGATACCGGCGACGAACGGGGCGAAGGTACGGAACAGGGGCAGGAACCGCGAGATGACCAGGGTCTTGCCACCGTGCTTTTCATAGAAGGCATGCGTCTTGACCAGCGCCTCCTTGTTGAAGAAGCGGGAATTCTCCCAGTGGAAGACCTTCGGCCCGAGGAAGCGGCCGATGTGGTAGTTCAGCGTGTTGCCGAGCACGGCGGCGACCAGCAGCACGCCGATCAGCACACCGATGTCCATACCGCCCTCGCCCAGCGCCGCCAGCGCGCCAGCGACGAAAAGCAGCGAATCGCCGGGCAGGAAAGGGGTGACGACGAAGCCGGTCTCGGAAAAGATGATGACGAACAGGATGGCGTAGATCCACAGACCGTACTGCTGGACGAGCAATGCCAGATGCTTGTCGAGATGGAGGACGATGTCGATGAACTGGGTCAGGAGTTCCATGCGGCGGGCCGGGCTTTGATCGAGGCCGCATTATAATCCGCGGATGCCGACCATCGCCCGCCTCCCCGACCTCCTGATCAGCCAGATTGCCGCCGGCGAGGTGGTCGAAAGACCCGCCTCGGTGCTGAAAGAACTGCTGGAAAACAGCCTCGATGCCGGCAGCAAGGCAATCCAGGTGCATCTCGAGGAAGGTGGCGTCAAGCTGATTCGCGTCACCGACGACGGCTGCGGCATCGCCAGGGAGCAGCTGGCACTGGCCCTGACCCGCCATGCGACCTCGAAGATCGTCTCGCTCGACGATCTCGAGCGCGTCGCCAGCCTCGGCTTCCGTGGCGAGGCACTGGCTTCGGTCGCCTCCGTCGCCCGGCTGACGATCAGCAGCCGCGAGCGGGGTGCCGCCCATGCCTGGAAGCTGCGCGGCGAGCCGGGTGCCGAGCCGGAACCGGTGGCGCTGATGGCCGGCACCGTGGTCGAGATGCGCGACCTTTATTTCAACACCCCGGCCCGGCGCAAGTTCCTCAAGGCCGAAGGCACCGAGTTCGCCCACTGCGCCGACGCCGTCAAGCGCCTGGCGCTGACCCGCCCGGACGTCGCCTTCAGCCTGACCCACAACGGCCGCAGCCTGTTCCAGCTGGCGCCGGCCGACAGCGCCCGGCGCATCGCCGACATCCTCGGCGACGACTTCCTCGCCGCTGCCCGCCCGGTCGACGCGGCCGCCGGTCCGCTCGCTCTCGCCGGCTTCGCCATCGATCCGACCCGTGCCGGCGAGGCCAAGGATGGCCAGTACGTCTTCGTCAATGGGCGCTTCGTGCGCGACAAGGTGATCGCCCACGCGCTGCGCGAAGCCTACCGCGACGTGCTGCACGGCAGCCGCCAGCCGGCCGTCTGCCTGTTCGTGACCATCGACCCGGCGCTGGTCGACGTCAATGTCCATCCGGCCAAGACCGAAGTCCGCTTCCGCGATTCGCGCGGCATGCACCAGTTCGTCTTTCACGCGCTGCAGCGCACGCTGGCGGCGCCGGTACAGGTCTCGGCGGCGCCATCCCTGGTGGCCGCCGAGTACCCGAGCACGGCGCACCGCGAGCCCGCGCCCAGCCATCCGCCGCCGCTGCGTCACCAGGGCTCGCTTGGCGTCGCCGAGCCGGCGGCCGCCGCCTACCTGGCCTTCGCCAAGGCGGCACACGGCCTCGACCGGCCGGCAGGCGGCCATAGCGCTGCAGCACCGCAATTCCACGCCGCCACCGGCGAACGGCCGACGGCAGAAATGCCGGCGAACGGCGAGGCGCCGCCCCTCGGCTACGCCCTGGCCCAGTTGCACGGCATCTATATCCTGGCCCAGAACGCCCGCGGCCTGGTGCTGATCGACATGCACGCAGCGCACGAGCGCATCCTTTACGAAAAGCTGAAGACAGCCTTCGACAGCCGCCAGGTGGCGACCCAGAACCTGCTGATCCCTGCGGTTTTTTCGGCAGAGCCGCTCGACATCGCTGCCGTCGAGGAACATGAAGCGGCGCTGGCCGGACTCGGCTTCCAGATCGCCCCGCTCGGCCCCAACCAGCTGGGTGTACGCAGCGTGCCGGCGCTGCTGCAGGGCGGTGATCCAGCGGCGCTGGCGCGCTCGTTGATCGCCGATTTGCGCGAACATGGCCTCAGCCAGCTGGCCACGGCCCGCCGCAACGAGCTGCTGGCCACCATGGCCTGCCACGGCGCCGTACGTGCCCGACGCCAGCTGACGCTGCCGGAAATGAATGCCCTGCTGCGCCAGATGGAAGAAACCGAACGTGCCGGCCAGTGCAACCACGGCCGGCCGACGTGGACCGAGCTGTCGCTCGACCAGCTGGACAAACTCTTCCTGCGCGGCCAGTGAGCACCATCTGCCGCCGGTACGAAAGAAGAACGCTGCACCTTGTGCTGCGCAGCGCAGCCGGCCCCTTTTTCGCCCTCCCGGCCAGACGGGTATGCACGGGCAACAAGCCGCATTCCGGCGCACGCTGATGCGCTTCTCCCGCCTTTACCTGAACCGCCTGCAGAATCAGCCTGCGCATGAGGACACGGTTGTCGTCATCGATGTCCTGCGCTCGTTCACCACGGCGGCAGTAGCACTCGCCCGCGGCGCGCGGGCCATCTATCCGGTCGATGGCATCGGCGTCGCGATGCAGTTGCTGGCGACCCTGCCGGACAGCCTTTCGGTCGGCGCCGTGGCTGGCGGCGACCCGGTCAGCGGATTCGATTTCGGCAATTCGCCCGCCGCGATGGAGCAGGCCGACCTGCGCGGCAAGAACATCGTGATGAGCACGGCGACCGGCGTTCGCGGCCTGCAGCGTTTCAGCCGCGCCCGCGCGCTGTACGCTGCCAGCCTGCTCTGCGCCCGGGCGACCGCGGACGCCATCCGCGCCGCCGGCGCCGACGAGGTGTGCTTCGTCATCACCGGCGAATGGGTCGATCGCGATGGCGATGAGGACATCGCCTGTGCCGACTACATCGAGGCGCTGCTCTGCGGCGAAACGCCGTCGCCGGAAAGCTTCGCCCGGCGCGTCCGCGATTCCGACTTCGGACGGCGATTCGGCACAGCGGCCCATCCCAGGCTACCGGTTGCCGACCTCGAACTGGCCTGTCGCGTGGACCGCTATTCCTTCGCCATGCCCGCCCGCCGCGACGGCGGGCGGCTGGTCATCCGCTGCCCGGGCCCTGCCGGCTAGCGCAACTGGTGGCTGCTCAGGCGGCTGACGCTGGGAATGCGGATTTTCCGGCCTTCCACCTCGATCAGGCCGAGATCGACCAGCTCATGCAGGATGCGCGAGAAATGCTCCTGCGTCAGATTGAGGCGTGAGGCGATCACGCCTTTGGTCACCGGCAGCTCGATGTCCACGGTGTCGTTCGCCGGCCCACCTTCCGGAATCTCGAGCAGCAGGTAACCGATGATGCGCTGCTTGCCGGACAGCAGCGAATAACCCTCGACATCGAGCATCAACTGGTGTGTCCGCATGGCCAGCCCGGCCAGCATGCGGCGCCCGAAGCCATGATCGCGCTCCAGTTCGTCGAAAATGACGCTCTTCGCAACGTGCAGCAGCAGGCAGTCGCTGAGCGCCTGGGCGGAGACGACGTAGGGCTTGTTCAACAGCATCAGCGCTTCGCCGAAACTCTGCCCCTGACTGATCACTTCGACGATTTTTTCGGTGCCCTGCGGTGAAGTGAAGGAGAGCTTGACCTGTCCGAAGACCACAATGTGAAACCCGTTGCACGGGTCGCCGCGGTGGAACAGTGTCTCGCCCTTTTCGCAGCGGATTTCCCGCGTTCCTTTGGCGATCTTGCCGATTTCATCGGCCCCCAGTCCATTGAACAAGGCAATATGGCCCAGATGTGTCTCGATGTTGATCGGTTGATGGTCCCGCACGGCGCCTCCTTTCCATGAGCCAGCCGGCAATCGCCGGGCTGGCTGTCTATGCAAGTCGAGATGGATCGCGGGTCAATATAACAGAAGAGCCCCATCGCCCTGCGCTTCGGCTGCCGCCGGCCGGAACCGGCAGGCGGGCCAGGCGGACGATGCCTCGCCTACCACTGCATTTCGCCCTTGATGACCTTGGCCCCGATGTCCAGCGCGATACCCAGCCCGGCCTGCGGGTAGGCGGCCTGCATGCGCCCGATCAGCTCGGCGGCACTGGAGCTGGTTGCAGCCTCGCTGTCGAAGCGGCGCAGATAGTCGCGGGTATGGGCAATGCCGCCGGCGTCGAGCGGCGTGCCGGGCTGCATGTGGCCGGGCACGACGAGTGCCGGTCCGAGGGCGGCCATCTCGTCGAGCTGGGCAAGCCATGCCTGGCGCTCTTCGCGTTGCTGCGTATCGGCGGTCCACACATGCAGGTTGCCGAAAACGCCGATGTTGCCGACGATGGCACGCAGCGCGGGAATCCACACATAGGGACGGTGGGCCAGGCTGCCGTCGAGACCGCGAATCTCCAGCGTTTCGCCGTCGACGGTGAGGCGGTTACCGGGCAAGGCCTGCGGCAGGATTGGCTGCTGCGGCGCGTTCGCTCCCATCTTCGGTCCCCAGAAGGCGATCTTCCCCGGCAGCCTGGCCCTGATCCGCTCCAGCACGGCGGGACTGGCCAGCACCTCGGCCTGGGGGAACAGCCCCTTGAGCACCTCGACGCCGAAGTAGTAATCGGGATCGGCCTGACTGACGTAGATGGCTTTCAACTGCTTGCCGCTGTCGAGCACGTTGGCGGCAATGCGCAGTGCGTCGGCACGGGTGAAACCGGCGTCGATGACCAGCGCTTCCCGGGCCCCGCTGACCAGCACCGAATTGACGTGAAAGCTGCCGGCCGGCGCGTTGTAGACCTGGATTTGCAGGGGTTGGGCTGCCTCCGCGCCAAAGGACAGGGCGAGCGTGGCAGCGATCAGGGTGGAACGGATCATGGTTTTCTCCTTGCGGGGTGATGAGTAGACGGCTGCCACTTTAATTTCACAAAGCGAGCGGATAAATCCAATAAAATGCGCTTATTTATTACGCAAATTGAAACAATGGACCGCCTGACCGCTCTGCATATCTTTGCCGACATTGCCGAAAGCGGCAGTTTCACGGCCACCGCCGATCGCCTGGAGCTGTCGCGCCCGATGGTCACCCGTGCCGTTGCCGAACTGGAGCAATGGCTCGGCGCCCGCCTGCTGCAACGGACGACACGCCGGGTGACGCTGACGGACGCCGGCGAACAGTGCCTGCGGCGCAGCCACGACATGCTCGCGCTGCGCGCCAGCCTGGAAGAGGAGATCGCCCCGGCCGACGGCCAGCTGCGTGGCCAGTTGCGGCTGACCAGCAGCATGTCCTTCGCCCACACCCATCTGGCCGCCGCACTGGGCGAGTTTCTCGTCCGCCATCCGCAACTGAAGATCGATCTCGACGCCGGTGACCGGGCCCTCAATCTGGTCGAAGCGCGCATCGACCTCGCCATCCGCATCAGCGCCGAACCCGACCCGGCACTGATCGCCCGGCCGCTGGCCGCCTGTGCCTCGGTACTGGTTGCCGCTCCGGGCTACCTGAGCAGCCGCGGGCCGCTGGCCGAGCCGGGCGATCTGGCCGGCCAGCGCTGCCTCGGCCACAGCCACTTCGGCCGCCACGAGTGGCGCCTGCAGCGTGGCGAAGAAACGCGGACGATCGCCGTCGACTGCCGCTTCACCGCCAACGAGGCGACCGTGCTGCTGCAGGCGGCACTGGCCGGCCATGGCATCGCTCTGGTCCCGGCCTATCTGGCGGCATCGGCACTGGCAGCCGGCACCCTGTGCCCGGTCCTGCCCGAATGGAAGCCACGCGAACTGACCATCTACGCGTTGTATGCTTCACGGCGCCATCTGGCACCGGCCGTCCGCGCCCTGATCGACCATCTGGTCGAGCGCTTCGCCGTACCGCCCTGGCTGGCCGGAGCCTGAACAGCGGCCGTGTTAGCATTCGCCGCCATGAATTCCCCCCGCCTGCCCCCTGCCATCCTGCTGATGGGTCCGACCGCCTCGGGCAAGACTGCCGTCGCCATGGCGCTGGCCGACCGTTTCCCCGTCGAACTGATCAGTGTCGACTCGGCGCAGGTCTTCCGCGACATGGATATTGGTACCGCCAAGCCGGACCGGCAGACGCTGGCCCGCTATCCGCACCGACTGATCGATCTGATCAGCCCCGAAGAAAGCTACTCGGCGGCGCGCTTCCGCGCCGACGCGCTGGCGGCGATGCAGGAGATCACGGCGGCCGGCAGGGTACCGCTGCTGGTCGGCGGAACCATGCTGTATTTCCGTTCCCTGCTGCAGGGTCTCGCCGAATTGCCGCAGGCCGATGCCGCCCTGCGTAGCGAGATCGATGCCGAGGCTGCCCGCCTCGGCTGGCCGGCCATGCATGCCCGCCTCGCCGTGCTCGACCCGGCTACAGCCGCCCGCCTGCATCCCGGCGACAGCCAGCGCCTGCAACGGGCTCTGGAAATCTGCATCCTCAGCGGCCGACCGATGTCCGAACTGCTGGCCGAGAGCCAGCAGCAGCAGCCACCCTACACCTTCCTCAGCTTAGGCCTGCTGCCCGCCGAGCGCGCCGTGCTGCACGCCCGCATCGCCCGCCGTTTCGACGAGATGCTGCTGGCCGGCCTCGATGACGAAGTGCGCCGGCTACGCCGGAAATACACGCTGAGCCTCAACCTGCCATCGATGCGCTGCGTCGGCTACCGCCAGATGTGGGAAGCCCAGGACGGCCTGATGAGCATGCCGGAAATGCGCGACCGCGGCATCTATGCGACGCGCCAGCTGGCCAAGCGACAGATCACCTGGATCGGCAATTCCTTCAGCAGCGAAGCTTACGACTGCCTGGCCCCCGACCTGGCGACGCAGATCGCTCAGCGGGTAGAGCGCTTCCTCAACGGCTGAGCAGCCTCTCGATGCCGTCGGCCAGTTCCTGCAACTGGCCGATGGTCTGCAGGCTCTCGTCCTGCGAGCCGACCATGCGCTGCATGTAGGCCGAAGCCATCGCCGTCATCTGCTCTTCCTGGGTCTCGGTCAGCCCGAGATTGATGAAGGACTTGCCCAGGGCCTCCTGGAATTCGATCATCACCTGCGTCAATTCGAGCGAATTGCGCCGGTAGTTGCTCTGCACGGCATCGAGCGTCTCGCGTACGCGCGGCAGGGCCTCCTCCAGCGCTGCCCGGCGGTAGCGTGCCAGGCTCTCGGCCTCGATGGCGCGCATCCGCGCTGCCGCTCCTTCGGCAAGCAGGGCGCCGTTGTCGCGGATTCGCCCGCAACGCTCGGCATCGTCGAGCGGCATGTTGTTCACCAGCAGCGTGACATCGCCGTAGTTGAAGACACAGCGCGAACGGAACTGGAAGATGCGGCCGGACTGGCGGACGTGGTTGAGGACGGAAGCCTCGAGCGGCACATCGCGACCGTTGCGGCTGAACGACAGCACCGTTGCGCTCGTCCGCAACTGCACGGCAACGTTCAGCTCGTACTGCTCCATGGCGGCAACCAGGGCTTCCGCCAGCTCCCCGGCATCGGCACAGGCGAACGACTTGCTGAGGAACTGCAGCACGACACCCAGTTCCCCCATGCTGACCATTGCCGACATCGCGGTGCGCTGGGCATAGCCGGCCTGTTCGTGCAAGGCGCGCTTGGCCGTGATGATGCGGGCGGCAACACGGGCCTTGCGCAGCAGCTCGTCGACCTCGAACGGTTTCTGGATGAAATCGTCGCCACCGGCTTCGTAGCAGAGCAGCCGGGTCTCGATATCGTCCTTGGCAGAGACGAAGAGGATGGGAATGTCGTGCGTTTCCCAGTCATCCTTCAGGCGCCGGCACACCTCGTAGCCATCGATACCCGGCAGTGTCAGGTCAAGCACCACGATGTCCGGACGACATCCGGCAACGCGAGCCAGGCATGCTTCCCCGGAAGCAAACAGTTCGCGCTCGAATTCGGCAGCCAGCAGGTCGTCGAGAATCTCGAGCAGGACAGGATCGTCGTCGACGACGAACACGCGCAATCTGGAATCCATTTTCTTGTCCCTTCTTCTTGTTGTATGGACGGACGACGGATACACGTCCGTACGGAAACTATACCCCCTGTCCTGCCGGCACCCCACCTCCCGTCGGCTGCTTGCGTGCGGCGAGCAGCGTATACACGGTCGGCACGACGAACAGCGTGAAGAAGGTGCCGAGC
>WBUO01000283.1 GCA_008933675.1 Dechloromonas sp. | reverse complement strand
TCCCCAATCATAGTCTCCCTTCTTTTCGCTATTTGGAATAAATGGGGTGCCGATGTCTATGCGGTGCCATGTCACCGTATCTTTACTCCAAGCTAGTTCAGCGTGCGTCCGGTCATCTTTCGCATCTATAATGACAGGTAGGCCCAGATAGATTCCCGCATAGTAGAACACAGGCATCGCGTAGACTTGAAGATTGTCATCTATTCCCCGCAGGACGGTCTTTGGGTCACTCCAGTTTTCGAAGTCCTCACTCTCAATCCGGGCAACGAGGCGCACAGCCGGAATTTCGCCTCGACTGTTTCGCCTCCACTCGCGCGGATCCCAGTCTCGCGTGAAGGCTACGTAGCGATTGAGCGTTGGCGCCCACAGGGCGTTGTTGTGGGTGTCGGCCATTAGCTTAACGTTGGATAGCACCGTCTGCTTTCCCCAGTGAATCCCGTCGGGAGAGAACGTTACGGCAACTGTTGTGCGCCGGCCTTCGACTTGATTTACGAAAATGGATTTGAAGCGTCGGGCAGGATCGGATTCGCGATCATCGCGAAACACCCCTACGCCATGGACGTCGCGCATCAGGATATTGCTGGACTGCCCGCGAAAAGGCAGGATTTCCAGGGCCGGCTTTTCCCAATGGACCCCGTCCTTGGAGGTAGCGTAACATAGACCTGACTGCCGTGGATACAGCCAGCGCTTTCTTTCGTCTGTCGAACCCAGCCAATCCTCTACCTCGACTAAGAATGGATTATACCAGCACTTATAGATTTTCTCAGTGCCATCCCAGATCACATTGGGATACATATTGTCGAATCGTGGTTCCCAAGGACGGTCTTCGCCGAACAAAGGATTTCCATGGTATTTTACCGGTGTTCCAACCGCGATTCGAATATTTTCACTGCTCTCAATTTTGGTTGAGTCGAGTAATAGTGTTTTCCGGAATCCAGCTTGGTTGGCTGCAAGTGCATTGACCAACAACAAGCAGACGAGGGGGGCGATGGTAACTTTCATAGCAATGTCTCCAGATGTTCTGTACGGTTTAGTGTGGGGTATTGGTCGCGAATACGGATGGCTTTTGCATCATGATCTTGGAGGGGTGCTCACAGCGCCACGCGGCACCCGCTTCGGAAGGAAGTCAGCGAGGCTGCAATTACCTCCATCGACGTGAGCGCATCGCCGGCGGAACTTTCAGGGGACCGCTTTCCTGCAATCGCCTCGAGGAATGCTTGGTGCTCGTCCCGATACAGGGGATCGCGTTCCGATGCGAAAGTTTCAACCTGAACGGACGCATCGGCACGACGGCCGAATCGTAGCTCGCCCCTAAACATATCGAGCGAAATCCATCCTCTATCTCCAATAATCTCGTATTCGTGGCGATCGGGTACCTGCAAATAGTTAAGATGGATAGTGCTGATCATCGAGTCGTCGTAATCACACGTGATCGCCGCGAAATTCGGATTGGCCTGCAACGGCAGATGCCCTCCCTGTCCCCCTGAGGCATAAACTCCCCGAGGTTTTCGGCCGATCAGCCAATAGAACAAGTCCGGCTGATGCGCATAGTCCATAAAGAGAGCACCTTCAATTTGACTCTGATATCGCGACTTAGAATTTACTAGAGTTACGTAGGTGCCGACTAGGCAATGCAGGTGGTGAACGGAGCCAAGGTCTCCCGTGTCAATCATATGCTTCACGCGGCATAGCGCCGGGTGAAAGTGCAATTGAAACCCAACCGTGAGCGTTGCGGACGAACGGGATGCTGCATCGGCGATACTCCGAGCGCTTTCTAGGGTGTCGCTAAGAGGCTTTTCGCACAAAACATGAATTCCCATGTCGAGTGCGGCAATTGCCTGCGCAGCATGCATGGAGTGCGGGGTTGCGATCACGACCATTGTCGGACGCGATGCGAGCATCGCCTCGAATGAATTATGCACCACGTTGGGCGCGCCGAGTTCTTGCTGAGCTGCAAGCACCGCATCCGTCGAACTCTCACACCATTCGACCTGAAGATCACCTCGGGCTGTCAACAGGCGAGCGTGTCGTCGGCCAATCGATCCCAATCCGACTACGACGATACGGTCCTTCAGCGCCATAGCGAAAATCCTCCGTCGACCACAAGGTTGTGCCCAGTCACGTAGTCGGACGCGGCGGAGGCCAAAAAAAGCGCAGCGCCCTTCAAGTCCACGCCGTCGCGCCCCATCCGTCCAAGTGGAGTGAGGTTGCTGTAATCCTGCACAAAGCCCGGCGGCATGTTAGGACGTTCGAATCCGCCTGGCGAAATTGCGTTAACACAAATCCCGTTAGGGGAAAGTAAGCCAGCTAGGTCCTTCGTGAGCCCGATCACTCCAGCTTTGGCTGCCGCGTAATCGATAGGTTGCCCCTTGAGGTGGTTGCGCTCATACACGCGGCGATCGCGACCTACGAGGGCAGCCACTGAAGCGATGTTGATGATCTTTCCGTAATGCTGCGCAGACATAATCCGAGCAACCTCCAGGCAGGTGTGGAGTACCCCCGTCAGATTAACGGCGATGAGGGATTCCGCGTCTGCCGGGTCCCGTTCGAAGATGTGTGCAGGCTTTAGTCCTGAGCCTCCGCCTGCGTTGTTGATAAGAATATCGATCCGAGCCTTCCATTTATGCACAGTACGCACGGCATCGGCGACATTCTCATGGCGTCGATTGTCGAGTTCGATGGAAATTGAATCGACGCCATACAACTCGGAAAGCTCTCCGGCTGATTTTTCTGCTGCGGATAGCGTCCTGGAAGTGATCGCCACGTGGCTCCCTGCTTCGGCTAAAGCAGCGGCCATGTCATATCCAAGGTGATGTGCGCCACCAACAACTAGGGCAACCTTCCCATCCAGGCGGAATAGGTCAAAAACAGAAGGATTCATTCTTTTCGTGGAATTTTGGGGGCGCTTGATGGCGAACTCGAGGTATAATTCATGCGTGCGCCCGCCGTGGCCACGAGAAAGCAAAGGTGCCTTCTTCATACCACCTGCCTTGCTCTAGCCTGAAGCGCCAGGGGAGGTGTGCGAGCAGGCGGAGTCATCCTCTCCGGTAAGGATTGCATTACGACGATCTTGATCTCTCAGGGCAATTCAGCTCGACGTTGCGGGATTGTGCTGGACAAGGGGTAAGGCTCTCCTAACTGGGGCAGGAGCAAGGTAGGCTCACATATCAAATCCTTTGAGTTCGTTGGCGAAAACGAATGGGAAAACCCGCTGGTCTCGCAAAAGCACCACCTCGTGCTTCTTGGCGCCACCGAGCAATGATTCCATGACGTGTCTTCCCCCTGTCGTTTCACAACATAATCGATTTCGCCCATCGTATTTGAATGCTCTATTGCCTCCGCAAAGGCGATCTGCGTCTAACTGCGCTGGAATTCTTGCCCAATATTTAGGCTCAGCGTTAGAGCGCATCCTGGCGCTCTCTGAGTCATGCCCCTGTTGGCCTGGAATTATGCGAAGGCCTCATTATGCGCTGCATTTAACTCAACTCACAGTCTACGATGAAAAATACGTGGCTATTAATTTCCCTGATTATGATTGGCGCTGTTTGGGCCCCTGTTGCGACAGGTCAGCACTCTGACCGATCTGCGACGGGCAGCCTGATCACTTCCTCCGCGGAGGTATCTGATGCATTGAACGCAACACCATCTCGCAAAGGCTTCGGCTGGTTGGATTACGCCGCACTCGGATTCTACCTCGCCGCGATGGTTGGAATTGGGTGGTACTGCTCGCGCCGGAATAAGAACACAGACGATTATTTTAAGGCAGCCGGTCGGATACCATGGTGGGCGGCAGGACTCAGTATCTATGCGACCATGCTGAGCTCAATTACGTTCATGGCGATCCCGGCCAAGGCCTATGCAACAGACTGGACCTACTTTTGGGCAAGTCTACCGATTCTGCTACTCGCGCCGGTGATCATCCGCCTCTATCTGCCATTTTATCGTCGTTTAAACATCACTTCGGCATACGAGTATCTCGAACTTAGATTCAATCTTTTAGCGCGTTTATATGGTAGCGCATCGTTCATTATGTTCCAAATTGGCCGCCAAGCGATCGTTCTATTATTGCCCGCGCTTGCGCTCGCCACCGTCAGTGAGCTCGAAGTTGGTCTATGCATTACCATTATGGGAGTGCTATGTGTGATTTACACCGTGATGGGTGGAGTGGAGGCAGTGGTTTGGACGGACGTAGCGCAAATTGGCGTACTCGTAGGCGCAGCAGTGGTAAGCCTTGTGCTGATAGTCTACGGCGCGGATGGAACCGGTGTTGGTCAGTTTTTCGTTGTAGCTAACAATGCAGATAAGTTTCACATGTTTAATTGGACGTTGAATCCTGATGCTAAAACTAATGCGTTTTGGGTAATCTTAATCGGAAATTTCTTTATTAATCTTGTTCCTTACACAAGTGATCAGGCCGTCGTGCAGCGCTACATGACCACAAAGGACGAAGCGATGGCGGCGCGGGCAATATGGCTCAACGGCTTGATTGCGCTTCCTTCGACGGCTCTTTTCTTTTCAATCGGAACGGCGCTGTTCGTCTTCTATCGGGTGCATCCAGAAAAGTTAGCATCATCCCAAGTTACGGATGCGATCTTTCCTGCATTCATCGTGCAGAACTTGCCCATGGGAATTGCGGGCTTGGTGATTGCGGGGATATTCGCAGCCGCTCAATCCACTGTTTCGGGGAGTCTGAACAGTGTCACAACGGTAATTATGACCGATTATTGCCGACGCTTCGGATTTCTCACGGATAAAGTCCGCAGCCTTCGGTCAGCGCGCCTTATTACAGGGGGATTAGGTATGTTTGCCACCTGCGCCGCTTTGATATTGGCAAAGACGGGGCTGCAGTCACTCTGGGATGCCTATAACAGTCTTGTCGGACTAGTGGGAAGTGGATTAGCGGGGCTGTTCGCACTCGGAATATTTTCTCGGCGCGCAAACGGAACGGGGGCGATGATCGGTGCACTAGCTAGTGCCATCGTGCTCTACCTAGTCCAGCAGAATACGAATTTGCATTTTTTTCTCTATGCGGCTGTCGGCATAATTACGTGCGTTTGGGTAGGATGGTTGGCTAGTCTGTGTTTCCCTTCGCCCGCGCGCCAAGACCTGAAGGGACTGACAATTTTTAGATGAAGGGCGCCGTTGTTCTAGGA
>WBUO01000282.1 GCA_008933675.1 Dechloromonas sp. | reverse complement strand
GGCGGGCTGGGATCATTTTCCACGCCAGGGGCATCCGCCATGAAGGCGGCCGACCGCCAGCCGGTATCCGCTGCGACCACCGGTGCAGCATGCGGGCTGTCGCGTAAAATCCGCCCATCTCCCAACCGCCGACGCAACAGACATGCTGATCTTCCTTTCCCCGGCCAAATCACTCGACTACACGACGCCAGTGCAGGTTTCCACCTTCACTCAGCCGGCTTTCCTGAAGCAGTCGGAAACGCTGATCAAGCAGCTGCGCAAGCTGTCGCCGGCCGACATCGCCGGTCTGATGGACCTTTCCGATCCGCTGGCCCTGCTCAACTTCAACCGCTATGCCGACTGGCACCTGCCATTCACGCCGGAGAATGCCAGGCAGGCCGTGCTCGCCTTCGATGGCGATGTCTACGACGGACTGGCGGCGCGGACGCTGAGTACCGGGGATCTCGACTTTGCCCAGCAACAGGTACGCATCCTCTCCGGCCTCTACGGCATCCTCAGGCCGCTCGACCTGATGCAGCCCTATCGCCTGGAAATGGGCACCCGCTTCGCCAACAAGGCCGGCAAGGACCTCTATGCCTTCTGGGGCGAGACCCTGCTCAAGGCGATCAACGCCGAACTGGCGGCCATGCCGCGACCGGTGGCGGTCAACCTGGCTTCCGAGGAATACTTCAAGGCCGCCGTCGGCCGCAAGATCGCCGGCACCGTGATCCAGCCGGTATTCGAGGACTGGAAGAACGGCAGGTACAAGATCATCAGCTTCTACGCCAAGCGGGCGCGCGGCCTGATGACGCGCCATGCCGTGCTCAACCGGCTGACGGAACCGGAAGGGCTGAAGGATTTCGCCAGCGACGGCTATGCCTACGCACCGGAAGTCTCGGACGACACGACCTGGGTATTCCGCCGCCGTCAGGAGTGAAGGCTAGATAGCAGAAGACAGATTTCGACATTGCTCCGCTGGCCGGAGCCTATTGCTCCCTTAAGAAATCCGATGAGCAGAGCAATTTTCAGTTCCGATGCATGTTGCTGGAAACCTTGGACGGGGTGGGAGAGAATTCCCAAGTTAGCTTCAGCATGACGACTTTGCTTTGAGAGGGGTAGCCCCATGTCTTCGAAGAGTGATCGAGATAATCGATCAAATCAATTGAATCCAAACAATGCGTCTTACTACAGCTCTAGAAGGACGCGTGATGATGACGACTGCGAAGGGGGGGGGAATGGTCAAGGCGCCCTCGCTGAAATTAAAGAGCATTTCGCAAGGGAGATTTTGAGGGCAGAGGACCGGGAAAACTCTAGCCCGGTCGTTGAAAGCTTTTTGCTCAATGCTCTTACCTTCGCGGGAGATGTTTTGCACGGTGAATTTCGCGTAAGGCTTCCGAATGCCTTGTTTAGCGGTTTGCGGATATCCTCTTGTGGTGATGTGGCTCTCCACTATGGCTGGTCACTTCTGCGTCGTGCATTTCCTGATCTTCAATCAGAGGTCGCTTGTCTCAGAATTCGGAGGCTTGATGGCAGGGATGTTTGGGGGGCGAGCTACTCCTACCTTCCCAAGGAGCCAGATAGTTTCTACGATGCGCCTGATCTATTTGATAACAAGCAGAGATTGAATGCGCTCTGGTTTGAAGGGGTGCGAGATCAATGCGAGGAGTTCAATCGGAAGCTAGATCAGGGTGAGTTGGTTGGGGGGGAATATTTGGGGATGCTTCTTGTGGATACAAAGCACCAACTAGGCTACCTTCCGAGCACAACGAATCCTGATCAGATACCGACAAAATTTTCGTTTCGGTCTCGGCTAGTTGATGACGTTCTTGAGGGTTATGTTTAGTAAGTAGGACAGATGGTTCCGCAGCGTCGGAAGCATGATCAGGGCGGCATTTCCGCCGCCGTCAGGAGTAGGGACTCAGCGGGCGCTATCCCGGCAGCGGGGCGCAAGATGGTTTTTGCTGCCAAAGCGCGGACAGGATGAGGGTGTTCCGGTCGCGGGTGCTGCGTTGAGCTTCGGTTCCGCCTGTTGTCCGGCCTGCTGTCGTGTCCACGAAAAACGGGAGCCGCGGCTCCCGTTTTTCGTGGCGATGGCTGTTTGTCAGCCGGCCTGCTGTTTCCGGCGGCGGAGGGCGCCCAGGCCGGCCATGGCGAGGCCGATCAGTGCCAGGCTGCCGGGTTCGGCGACGGCATTGATGCTGCCGGTCTGGTAGGCCCAGATACCCATATCCACGCTGCCCGGCGAGCCGCCGTTCTGGATGACGTTGATGTCGGTGGCGTTGTTCTGGAAGTCCCATTCGCTATTGGTGGACCATGCCCAGGCATAGCCGTAAGGATTGCCGTTGCTGTCGTCGTACATGCCCCAGATCAGCTGGCGGGGGATGCCGTAGCCCATGATCGATGCGTAGCTGCTCCACTGGCCTGCGCCGAGCGGCAGGGAGCCGAGCAGCTGCTCGACGTCCGAACGGAGGGCGAAGGTGAAGCCGGCATTTTGCGCGGCTGCGATCATCGCTGCACCGGTGGTGCCATTGGTGGCTGCTGCGTCGAAGAAGTTGTCCATGTCCAGCCAGACACGGCCGGTGATCGTGTCCTGGAAGGTGCTGAAACCGCCCACGTCGGCGGAATTCACGACGGCAGCCTGGGCGCCGAGAGCGGTTGCGCCGAGGATAGCGGCAGCGATGGCAGTGCGGATGAATTTCATGATATGGCCCCCTTGATAGGTTTAAATGTTTGTTGTTCCAGAATTAGCAATATCGGTGCCATCATGCATTTGTCGTGGTTATTCCTTTGTAACTTGTTATTTTTTATGATTTTCCACATTTCGTTGCGGTCTCGCGAGGGCTGGCCGGTCACCGGTTTGTAAAATATTCCGACAGCCGCTTCTCCTTGTCGGCTCAGATGTCCTGAAGCAGGGCCGTGGCCGCCGCCGGCTTGACGATCTGGAAGGCCAGCCTGGTTCGGCCGCGCAGTTTCAACAGCGCCTTGTCCTTGCTGACCAGGATGTCGGCGCCGGCGCGGGCCGCCAGTTCGAGGAACTTCTGGTCGTCGCGGTCCTTGCAGCGCGGCAGGTCCGGCGCCTCGCCGCAGGGCACGACCTGCACCAGTGCCGCATAGCGGGCGTAGCGCTCGGCGATCATCTCCGGCGTCAGCTTCAGTTGCGGGTAGGTCAGCACGCGCTGCAGTTCGTCGAGCGTGCGCGCGTCGGCCAGGCATTCGATGCGGCCGGCTTCGAGCGCCGCCATGATCGGCACGGCGTCGAGATTGGCCCAGTGGAAGAGGTCGAGGACGACGTTGGTGTCGAGGACGAGGCGCAGCATGGCGCGGATTATAATGCGCGCCTTCACGCCGTCCGGAATCCCGCATGTCCCGCATTCTTCTCGCCCCGATGGAGGGGCTCGCCGACCATCTGCTGCGCGGCGTGCTGACGGGCATCGGCGGCTACGACTGGGGCATCTGCGAATTCGTCCGCGTCTCCAACAGCCTGCTGCCGGTCAAGACCTACGAGCGCATCTGCCCGGAGCTGACGACTGGCGGCAAGACCCTGGCCGGCACGCCGATGCGCGTCCAGCTGCTCGGCTCCGACCCGGCGATGATGGCCGAGAACGCGCGCCGGCTGGTGACGCTGAATCCGGCCGGCATCGACCTCAATTTCGGCTGCCCGGCGCCGACCGTCAATCGCCATCGCGGCGGCGCCGCGCTGCTCGGCGAACCGGAGCTCCTGCACGCCATCACCGCCGCCGTGCGTGCCGTCGTGCCGGCGGGCATACCCTTCACCGCCAAGATGCGTCTGGGCATCGACGACACCAGCCGCGCCGTGGACAACGCCCAGGCCCTGCAGGCGGCCGGCATCGACGAACTGATCGTGCACGGGCGGACCAAGGCCGACGGCTACCGGCCGCCGGCGCGCTGGGAATGGATCGACCGGGTGCGCCAGGCGATTGTCATTCCGCTGATCGCCAACGGCGAGGTGTGGACCGTCGAGGATTTCCGCAACTGCCAGCAGGCCACCGGTTGCGCCGACATCATGATCGGCCGCGGCGCCATCGCCGATCCGCTGCTCGCCCGGCGCGTGCGGGGTGGGGCGGACGATGGCTGGGCGGCCGTGCTGCCCGGCGTTGCCGAGTACTGGCTGGGGGTGCGCCGGAAAGTCCTGCCGGAGCATGCCGGCGGTCGCCTCAAGCAGTGGCTGGCCCTGCTGCGCCGGAACTATCCGCAGGCCGGCGTGCTCTACCAGCAGCTGCGCCCGGTCAGGGCGGCCGAGGATATCGACCGTCTGCTGCTGGCGGCCGGTGTGCTGGCGGCACTGCCGGCGGTTGTCTGGTCGGCGCCGCCGTCTTCGTCCAATCTCCACTGAGCGGAGGCCTCCCGCCGTGAACCGCGTCGAAGCCCGTGCGGAATCCCCGTCCTCCTGGCTGGACGCGAGCGAGACCCGGCGCGCCAACTGGGCGCTGGCACTGGCCGGTTTCTCGTGCTTCACCTTGCTCTACGGCACACAGCCGCTGCTGCCGCAGCTCACCGGCGCCTTCTCCGTATCGCCGGCAATGGCCAGCCTCAGCGTCTCGGCGGGGACAGCGGCAATGGCCTTCCTGCTCATCCCCTGGAGCCTGATCTCCGACCGCTATGGCCGGGTGGCGCTGATGCGCTGGTGTCTGCTCGGTGCCGCCATCTTTGCCTTCGCCTCGGCCTTTGCCCCGGATTTCGCCAGCCTGCTGCTCAGCCGCGTCTGCCTCGGCGTCTGCATCGCCGGCGTGCCGGCGGCGGCCATGGCCTACCTCGGCGAGGAGCTGGCGCCCGACCTGCGCGGCCGGGCGATGGGGCTGTACATCGCCGCCAATGCGCTGGGCGGCATGTCCGGCCGCTTCATCGCCGCACTGGTCAGCGAATACCTGAGCTGGCGCCATGGCCTGGCGGCGCTCGGTGTCGTCGGTCTGCTGGCGGCTGGCGGTTTCCTGCGCCTGATCCCGCGCGGCAGCCACTTCGTCGCCCAGCCGCTGCAGTGGCGTCCGCTGCTGGCCGACGTGCGCAGCATCTACGCCGATCCCGGCCTGCCCTGGCTGTTCTGGATCGCCTTCCTGATCATGGGCGCCTTCGTCGGCCTCTACAACTATCTCGGCTTCCGTCTCAGCCTGGCTCCTTACCTGCTCGGGCCGGCAGCCATCGGCGCCATCTTCCTGCTCTACGC
>WBUO01000012.1 GCA_008933675.1 Dechloromonas sp. | reverse complement strand
GACACCGGCGGCATCAGCGACACGCAGGCAGGCGCCGAGATTGCGCGGATCGGTAATGCCGTCGAGCACGAGCAGGAAGGCCGGCTCCTCCAGCGTGTCGAGTACGTCGTCGAGATGGGCTAGCTTGCGCGTGCCTTCGACGCGGGCGATGACCCCCTGGTGACGGGCACCGGGCGCCATGCCGTCGAGCCGCTTGCCGTCGGCGACGATGATGCGCACGCCCTGCAGTTCGGCATGGGCGAGCAGGTCGCGGGCACGCGCATCCTGGCGTGTCGCATCGACATAGATTTCCTTGAGCGACGCCGGATCGTGGCGCAGTTTGGCGGTGACGGCGTGGAAACCGTAAATCAGGCGGGAAGACATGGCAGCTTTCGCAAAAACAAGGCAGGCATTCTAGCGCAGCCCGCCCTTGCCCCGCGCTGTCAGCTGCTCGACAAGGTATTCCGGCGCAGCACCGAATCCTCGCGCAATACCCAGCGAGCAAGCAGCATGTCGTGCAAGGCGATATGGTTACCCATCCAGCGCGTCAGCAAGGCATCCAGTTCGCGGATGAGGCTGACGGTATTCATCGGATCGAGGGCCGCGACAATTTCCTGGACCTTGCCGGAAATCGCCGCGTGGTCTTCCATGTGCGCCTCGCACACGGCCCGGTCAACCATCAGCAGCAGGGAACTGCGCATGATTTCCTCTTCCGTCCGGAAATGTTCGAGGATGAACGCCAGCAGATCGCCGAGCATGCCGACCAGATGGCTGTCGCAATGCTGCCGGCGAAGCCCGTCGCAATGTCCGCAGTGAAGCGAACCCGCATGATTGACGCAAACCCGGCGCAGATTGGCGATACAGGTCATCAGCAGGTGATGCTCGGCATCCAGTTGCGGATGTCCGGTCATCAGTTCCGGCGGCAGCGGCGCAAGCGCCGCCGGCATCATGTTTTCCACCCGATCTGCCTGCACATCCTGCTCCGCCATGATTGCTCCTGGGCCGCCATACGAGTTCGGCATTATATATGCCGATATTGTACGTATTTAACAGTTTTATTGATTTTTTGCCTCAAGCGTCCGGCTGGCTTGTTATTGGCACAACAGCGAGCGCCAGATTATACGCAGCGACCGGCGTGAGATGAACCAGCCCCTCACCAGTCGGTAAGGGCAGGCCGGTGCGCTGCCCGGCAACGCACCTGTCTCCGGGCCGGCTAACGCCGCCCCACGGTTTTCCTGGAAGCCGGTTTGACAGCAGCCTTGCCGTTCTTCACTTTCCCGGCGGGGCTGTTCTCCTTGCGCGTGCCACTCTTCGCTGCCGGCTTCGCTGGCTTCGTTTCCACAGGCAGCGGCAACTCGGCATGACGGGTACTTCCACGGCCTGCCGGCTTTCGCCCTCCGGTGCACTTGTCGTCTCGAACCAGAACGAAATCGATCTTGTTGCTTTCAAGATCTGCCCTGACCAGCCGGACCCGCACCCGGTCACCAAGGCGGTAACGTTGCCCGGTTCGCTCACCCAGCATCTGGTGCTTGATGTTATCGAACTGGAAATAGTCCTCGCCCAGTTCGGAGACATGGACCAGACCCTCGATATAGATCGCATCAAGCGCCACGAATATGCCGAAGCCGGTGACCGCCGAGATGGTGCCATCGAACACCTCGCCGATGCGTTCCTTCATGAAGAAGCACTTCAGCCAGTTCTCGACGTCGCGCGTCGCCTCGTCGGCCCGCCGTTCGGTCGCCGAGCACTGCAGGCCTATGTCGTCCCATTCGCTGGCCGG
This sequence comes from Dechloromonas sp., assembly GCA_008933675.1. GTDB lineage: Bacteria > Pseudomonadota > Gammaproteobacteria > Burkholderiales > Rhodocyclaceae > Azonexus. Next base: position 37,212 of record WBUO01000012.1, on the reverse strand, counting down.
CGTGTACTTCTCACCGGCGAGCACCGCCTTGATCGCCCGATGCACCAGCAGGTCGGGATAGCGGCGGATGGGCGAGGTGAAGTGCGTGTAGTGCTCGTAGGCCAGACCAAAGTGGCCGACATTGTCGGGGCTGTACATGGCCTGCTTCAGCGAGCGCAGCATCACCGTCTGCAGCAACTGGAAATCCGGTCGTTCCTTGACTTTTTCCAGCAGCACCGCGTAGTCCTTGGCCCGTGGGTCGTCGCCGCCACTGAGCGCCAGGCCGAATTCGCCGAGGAAGGCGCGCAGGTTCTTCAGCTTTTCTTCCGATGGCGCGGCATGCACCCGGTAAAGGCAGGTCTGCTTGTGCGCAGCGAGGAAATCCGAAGCGCAGACATTGGCCGCCAACATGCACTCCTCGATCAGCCGGTGCGCATCATTGCGCACCACCGGCACGATGTTTTCGATCTTGCCCTGCTCGTTGAACAGCATCTGCGTCTCGGTCGTCTCGAAATCGATCGCTCCGCGAGCCCAGCGTTGCTTGTGCAGCGCCTGGAACAGCTTGTACAGGTTCTTGACGTGCGGCAGCACGGCCTTGTGCGCGTCGCTCGCCGGCTTGGCCTCGCCAGACAGCCAGGACCACACCAGGTTGTAGGTCAGCCGGGCGTGCGAGCGGAACACCGCCGGATAAAAGCGATAGGCGCCGATCTTGCCGGCGGCGCTGATGTCCATGTCGCAGACCATGGCCAGGCGCTCAACTTCGGGATTCAGCGAGCAGATGCCATTGGACAGCTTCTCCGGCAGCATAGGAATCACCCGGCGCGGGAAGTACACCGAATTGCCCCGTTCCAGAGCCTCCTTGTCGAGCGCCATGCCCGGACGGACGTAATGCGAGACATCGGCGATGGCCACGACCAGGCGCCAGCCACGCCCCTTCTTCTCGCAATAGACGGCATCGTCGAAATCGCGCGCCGTCTCGCCGTCAATGGTCACCAGCGGCAATTCGCGCAAGTCCTCGCGGCCGGCCAGATCTGCCTTCTTGACCTTGTCCGGCAGCGCCTTGTTCTCGGCCAACGCCGCCTTGGAAAACTCGAACGGCAAGTCATGCTTGCGCAGCGCAATCTCGATCTCCATGCCCGGATCGGCGTAATTGCCCAGCACCTCGATGATGCGCCCGATCGGCTGGGAAAACTTGCTCGGCTGCTCGATGATCTCGACCATCACCACCTGCCCGGATTCGGGCTTCAGCTTGGCCTTCTTCTCCGGCGGAACCAGGATGTCCTGGGCGATCCGGCGGTTTTCCGGCACGACGAAAACGACGCCATGCTCCACGAAAACGCGCCCGACCACCTTTGTATTGACCCTTTCGGTGACCTCGACGATGCTACCTTCCGGCCGCCCCTTGCGGTCGATACCCATGACCCGGACCAGCGCCCGGTCACCATGCAGGACCTTGCCCATCTGATGCTGGTCGAGAAAGATGTCGGCACTGCCGTCATCGGGCACCAGGAACCCATAGCCATCGGGATGTCCCTGGATCTTGCCTGCTGTCAGGCTGGCCCGCTCGGGCAGGATGTAGGCGCCCTTGCGGTTCCGTAACAGCTGCCCTTCACGCTCCATCGCGCCGAGGCGTCGCTGGAACATGTCGCGTTCGCTGTCGGCGATATCCAGCCGTTCCGTCAGTTCGGCAAAGCCCAGTGGGCGCCCCTCGTCGGTCAGAACCTGCGAAACGTATTCACGCGACGGCAGGGGATAGTCATAACGAACCGACTCGCGCTCAAAGAAGGGATCGGCCCGACGAACTTTCGATAATTTTTTTATTGACATCTCTTTTTCTTTCTCTATAATGGCGGCTCTTCGCACCTGTGCCCAGGTGGCGGAATTGGTAGACGCACTAGTTTCAGGTACTAGCGGGTAACTCCGTGGGGGTTCGAGTCCCTTCCTGGGCACCAGCGATTTTGAATGAAGGCCTTGTCTAGACAAGGCCTTTTTTCATTTCCGGCTAGCCAAACCGAAGGGCCACATTGTCTCACAGTCGGCCTCGCCAGGCGCTTAACATTTGTTAACACTTGGTTGCAGCATGGCCGTCGGCGTCTGGCTATTCTGGCCTCGCACCCCAACAGCGAGGTACATCGTGAACAAGACCACCACTCTGCTCGTCACCGCCGTCCTCGGCATCACCATGGCCGGCCAGGCGCTGGCCAGGGACGACTGGCGCCGCGGCCACGACCATCGTCCGCCGCATTTCCAGAAGTTCAAACACCATCACCATCATCACGCCCCACGCGTCAGCCATCGCCACCATCGTGACTGGATCGGCCCGGCAGCGCTGATTGCCCTGACCGGCGTCACCATCGGTGCCGCCGTCAGCCAACTGCCGCCCCCACCCCCGGTGCACTACTCCGCCCCACCCCCGACGTCGGGCAGCTGGTATTTCTGCGGTTCGTCCGGCCAATACTACCCCTACACCAACGCCTGCCCGGAAGGCTGGCAAGCCGTCGCACCACGCTGAAAACACGACGGGCCCGCGAAGGGCCCGTTGTCACATAGCAGCGCGCAGGCTCAGTTGAAGGGGTGATCCTTCAGGATGGTTTCGTCGCGCTCCGGACCGGTCGACACGATGGCGATCGGTACTTCGCAGAGCTGTTCGAGACGATTCAGGTAGGCCTGGGCATTGACCGGCAGATCCTCCCAGCGCTTGACACGGAAGGTTGTGCCCTCCCAGCCCGGCATGGTTTCGTAGATCGGCACGCAGCGTGCGACGTCGTCGGCGCCGATCGGCAACAGGTCGACAACCTTGTCGCCCAGCTGGTAGCCGGTACAGATCTTGATTTCCTTCAAGCCGTCGAGCACGTCGAGCTTGGTGATGCAAAGTCCGGTCAGGCCGTTGATGCGTGCAGAACGACGCAGCAGTGCGGCATCGAACCAGCCACAGCGGCGCTTGCGGCCAGTCACCGTACCGAACTCCTTGCCAACACTGAACATCTGGTGACCCGGCGTACCTTCGGTATCGATATCCAGTTCGCTGGGGAAGGGACCGCCACCGACGCGCGTGCAATAAGCCTTGGTGATACCGAGCACGTAATGCAGCATGCCCGGTCCGATACCGGCGCCGGCTGCCGCCTGGCCTGCGACGCAGTTGGACGAGGTGACGAAGGGATAGGTGCCGTGATCAATGTCGAGCAGTGTGCCCTGAGCGCCTTCGAACAACATGTTATGACCGGCCTTGTGGGCATCGTACAGCGCGGCAGAGACGTCGACGACGAGCGGCTTGATCTGCTCGGCATCGGCCATCGCCTGATCATAGACAGCCTGAAAATCGACCGGATCAGCCTTGAAATACTGGGTCAGCACGAAGTTGTGGTAATCAAGGATTTCCTTCAGCTTCTCGGCGAAACGCTCGGGATGGAACAGGTCGTAGACGCGCAGGCCGCGCCGCGACACCTTGTCCTCATAGGTCGGACCGATACCCTTGCCGGTGGTACCGATCTTCTTGTCACCCGCCTTGGCCGCCTCGCGCGCCTTGTCGATGGCCGAATGGTAGGGCAGGATGATCGGGCAGCCCGGGCTGATCTTGAGACGCGAGCGGACATCGATGCCCCCCTTCTCCAGTTCGGCGATTTCCGAAATCAGGTGGTGAATGTCGAGTACGACGCCGTTACCGATGTAGCAGTCGACGCCAGCACGGACGATGCCCGAGGGAACCAGATTCAGCTTGTAGACGTTATCGCCGACAACCAGGGTATGGCCCGCATTGTGCCCGCCCTGGAAACGGACGACCCCCCTGGCGTGATCGGTCAGCCAGTCGACGATCTTGCCTTTACCTTCGTCGCCCCATTGGGTACCGACGACGATGACATTCTTGGCCATTTTCTTTAATCCTCTTGTATTGCTTCAATAATCCAGTGCTCGCCGACACGTGCCAGCTTGCGATCGCAAAATGGCCCTTCGCAGGCAACTTCGCCCGGCAGGAGTTCGACGACGACTTCTCCCTGACCACGCAAGGCCGCGATATGGGCCGCCAGTTCCCGGTCGGCGCCCGCATGCGGCGCCAGGATTGCTCCGGCGAGGCGCACCGATGGCACCAGTCGGGCGATTTCGCGCAAATCCATCGAGAACCCAGTGGCCGGGCGCGCCCGACCGAAGGTCCGGCCAGCTCCATCGTAGCGGCCACCCAAGGCAAGGGCCGCAGGATAACCAGGGTAGTAAGCGGCGAACACCACGCCATTGTGATAGTGATAGCCACGCAGATCCGCCAGGTCGACGGACAGCGGCAAGTCCGGTGCGGCGTCGAACAAATGCTGCAGCCCATCGAGCGCGAGTGCGATGGCTGGCAATTCGGGCAAGCTTGCCCTGGCCCGGGCGACGGTTTCGACGCCACCGTACAGTTGCGGCAGGACGAGCAACGCTTCGCGCCAAGGTGCAGCGAGGTTCGCACACGCGGCGGTCAGCCCCGGCACATCCTTGGTCTGCAACAAACTGAGCAGGTTGTCTTCGGCCTCCAAGGGCAGGCCCGCCGCTTCAGCCAGGGCGCGGAATATCCCGACGTGACCAAGGTCAATCCGACCAAGCGGCAATTTGATCGCGGCAAAGGCACCAGCCAGCAGGCGGATGATATCGAGGTCGGCCTCAATGCCGGCATAACCGTAAAGTTCGGCGCCAATCTGCACCGGCTCGCGCCCGGCGGAAACCGTCGCCGGCAGCGTATGCAGCACGCTGCCGCAATAGCACAGCCGGGTTACGCCCTGATGGTTGAGCAAGTGCGCATCGATGCGCGCCGCCTGCGGCGTGATGTCGGCCCGCACCCCCATCGTCCGCCCGGACAACTGGTCAACCAGCTTGAAAGTGCGCAGGTTGAGATCCTGGCCGGCGCCGGTCAACAGGGACTCGAGGTACTCGAGCATGGGCGGGATGACATATTCAAAGCCGCGCACCCGGAAGTGATCGAGGACTTCACGGCGCAATCGCTCGATGCGCGCGGCCTCGGCCGGCAGCGCATCGGCAATGTATTCAGGTAACAGCCAGTTCATGAAAAGATCAGGATGAGGACAAGGCCAATCAGCATCGAGGTCAAGCCGACGAAACGGATTTGCCCGTCCGAAAATTGAATGAGGCGACGAAAGGTCTCGCGCCATGCTGCCGGCGCAATGAAGGGCATGGCTCCTTCAAGCACCAGCATCAGCGCAAAGGCCAGCAGCAGCGTGGTGGTCATTTAGCCTTGTCGCCGCCACGTCCGCTGTTCTTCATGAATTTGAAGAAATCGGAACTGGGGTCGACGACCAGCATGTCGTTCTTGTTGTTGAAACTGGCGCGGTAGGCTTCGAGACTGCGGTAGAAGGCGTAGAACTCCGGGCTCTGACCAAAGGCACCGGCGTAGATCGCTGCCGCCTTGCCGTCCCCCTCCCCCTTGACCTTCTGGGCGTCGCGATAGGCGTCGGCGATGATCACTTCGCGCTGGCGATCGGCATCGGCACGAATCTTTTCCGCCTCGGCGGCACCTTCGGAACGCAGCTCATTGGCTACGCGCTTACGCTCTGCCTCCATGCGGCGATACACGGCATCGCTGACTTCCGTCGGCAGTTCGACGCGCTTCAGGCGCACGTCAACAATCTCGACGCCGATGCGTCTGGCGTCGATGTCGGCCTTGGCCCGCATCTGCTCCATGATCTTGTCACGCTCACCGGAAATCACGTCATGCACGGTGCGCTTGCCGAACTCTTCGCGCAGGCCGGCATTGACCGTCTGGTTCAGACGGGTGCGCGCCCTCGCTTCGTCGCCGCCGACCGAGATGTAGTAGAGGCTGGGGTCGACGATGCGCCACTTGATGTAGGAATCGACCAACACGTTCTTCTTCTCGGAGGTAATGAAACGCTCCGGCTCGTTGTTGTCCAGCGTGATGATGCGCTTTTCGAAATAGCGCACGTTCTGGATCATCGGCACCTTGAAATTGAGGCCGGGCTCGTTGATCACCCGCTTGACTTCACCCAACTGAAAGACCAGCGCGTACTGTCGCTGATCGACGGTAAACATCGACATCGCCAGCACCACCAGCGCGGTGGCGACGACAAAGCCGAGCACATTCAGACGCGAACCCATCAACGACTCTCCCGATCACGCGAGCGCAGCGAGCCCGACGACGTATTGTTTCCCAGCGAACGTTCCAGCTGCGGCGGCACCTCAGACGACAACGTGGCTGCCGGCCGGTTAGCAGCCGGCATCGCTGCCGCCTCTCCCGCCGCCTGCGCAGCTGGAATCCCGGCTGCCGTCTGCATCAACTTGTCGAGCGGCAAGTACAACAGATTGCCCTGTCCCTTCGAATCGATCAGCACCTTGGTGGTATTGGCATAGATCTGCTGCATGGTTTCCAGGTAGAGGCGCTGGCGAGTGACTTCCGGCGCCTTGGCGTACTCGGCCTGGATCTGCCGGAAGCGGGAGGAATCACCCTCGGCCGTGGCGATCACCCGTTGCCGATATCCGTTCGCTTCTTCAAGCAAGCGGGCGGCCGTACCCTTGGCGCGCGGAATCACATCGTTGGCATAGGCCTGACCCTCGTTCTTCTGGCGCTCGCGATCCTGACCTGCCTTGACCGCATCGTCGAAGGCTGCCTGCACCTGCTCTGGCGGCTGGGCGTTCTGCATGGTCACCTTTGAGATGAGAATGCCGCTCTTGTAACGATCAAGAATGTCCTGCATCAACTGGGCAGCGCTGGTCGCAATCTGCTCGCGCCCTTCATAGAGCACGAAATTCATCTGGCTCTTGCCAACAATCTCACGCACCGCCGACTCAGCAGCTCCCATCACCGCTTCGTCCGGATGACGGTTGTTGAACGAATACTCGACCGGATCCTTGAGGATGTACTGAACGGCGAACTGGATATTCACGATATTTTCATCGTCAGTCAGCATCAGTGCTTCCTTCAAAACCTTGTTGCGCTCGCTGCCGCGATAACCGATTTCCAGCGTCCGTACGCCCGACAGATTGACCAGTTCGTGCGTCTGGAAGGGAAACGGAAAACGCCAACGCAGACCCGGCTCTGTCGACTCCTTGTAGCTACCGAACTGCAGCACGATACCGCGCTGCGAGGCATCAACAATGTAAAAACCGGACGCCAGCCAGATGACGGCAACCAACCCCGCCAACAAACCGATACCACCGCCGAGGAACTTCGGATTGAAATCGATGTTCGGCATGCGCGGACCGTCTCCGCCACCATTGCCGCCACCGCCGCCTTTCTTGCCAAGCACGCCGGAAAGCTTGCGATTGAAATCGCGCCACAACTCTTCGAGGTCGGGCGGACCATCGTTGGGGCGACGCGGACCGCCTCCGGGCTTGTCGCCTTCGTCACTGCCACGATTACCCCATTGGTTATCGTTGAGCGACATGAATATACCGAGCGTAGGAATCATGGGTATCGGGATTCTTCTATTGAATTAAATCTTGTTGGGCTTCAAGTGCCGCATCAGCCATTTCCTTGCGGCGCGCCTCGGACTTGGCCCTGGCATATTCTGCCAGCGACTCGCGCAGCAGATCGAGACCGCTTCCCGAGCGCGCACTGAGGCGAACGCGCGCGATATTACCATACTCGTCGCGCTCGACTCCCGGCGCGGCATCCGTGAGGTCGATCTTGTTCCAGACAATCAACTGCCTGAGGTGACCGGCCCCAATCTCGGCAAGCACCTTGTTGACCTCGTATATCTGCTCGTCACGCGCATGATTGGCGCTGTCCACAACGTGCAGCAGGATATCGGCATCCGCCGCCGCCTCCAGTGTCGCATGAAAGGCATCGATCAGCGAGTGCGGCAGATCGCGGATGAAACCGACAGTATCCGAGACGACGATATTGCCGCCGCCGGCAATCCACAGCTTGCGGGAAGTCGTATCCAGCGTCGCGAACAGCTGGTCAGCGGCATAGACACCGGCATGGGTCAGCGCATTGAACAGCGTCGATTTGCCAGCATTCGTGTAACCGACGATGGAGACATTGAGCACATCGCCACGCATGCGCGCCTTGCGCTGCACGCCACGCTGTCGCGAGAGTCGGCTGAGGCGCTCCTTGAGCAGCTTGACCCGGTTACCGAGAAGCCGGCGATCAGTTTCCAGCTGGGTTTCACCCGGGCCACGCAGGCCGATGCCACCACGTTGCCGCTCAAGATGAGTCCAGCCTCGCACGAGACGGGTAGACAGATGCTCAAGTTGAGCGAGCTCCACCTGCAACTTGCCTTCGGCACTGGCCGCGCGCAGGGCGAAGATATCGAGAATCAGGCTGGTACGATCAATCACACGGCATTTGAGTTCACGCTCAAGATTCCGTTCCTGAGCCGGCGACAATTCGTGGTTGAAAATCACCAGATCGGCTTCGCCGGCTGCCAGCATGGCGGCGATTTCCTGCACCTTGCCCTTGCCGGCAAAGGTCTTCGGGTCCGGACTATGGCGCCGGCCAAAGACTTCCGCGATGACCACGCCTCCGGCCGATTCAGTCAGCAGGCGCAACTCTTCCAGTTGATCAGCCAGATCGGGCTGACCGAAATCGAGTTGAACGATCACCGCACGCTCACCGGCGGCAGGCCGTTCAATCATCGAAAGATCCAGAGGGGAGAAGCAGCGGCCCGCCATGGCGACGGGCCTGGAAACAGGGGATTATTGCTCAGCCGCCTGTTCTTGTTGCAGATTGACCGGGCGCGCCGGCACAACCGTCGAGATGGCGTGCTTGTAGACCATCTGCGTTACCGTGTTCTTCAGCAGTACGACGTACTGATCGAAGGATTCAACCTGGCCCTGCAGTTTGATCCCGTTCACCAGGTAGATTGAGACGGGAACATGCTCGCGGCGGAGAGCGTTGAGAAAGGGGTCTTGTAAGAGTTGCCCTTTATTGCTCATGGTGTGGACTCCATGTGTGTTGTTATGAGTTGGCTAATGTACCCAAAATCACTTCGGGTTGCCAAAGTATTTGGCGGGAACTACTTCCGCTCCTTGTCGGCGAACGGATTCTTGCTGGTGACGAACTGGATGCGTAGCGGCGTACCCTGTAATTTGAACGCTTCGCGGAAGGTGTGCTCGAGATAGCGGCGGTAACTGTCGCCGATCTGGTCGACGGCGTTGCCATGGACCACGATGATCGGCGGATTGGAACCGCCCTGGTGGGCGTAGCGCGGCTTCGGCCGGAACACGCCGTGCTTCGGCGGCGCCTGCTTGGCCACCGCATCGGCCAGAACGCGGGCCAGGCGCGGCGTGGACATCTTGGTCATGGCTGCCGTGTAGGCAGCATCGACCGAGCGGAACAGGGCGGCCAGACCGATGTTCTCGCGCGCCGAGATGAAGTGGAACTTGGCGAAGTCGAGGAACTTCAGCTTGCGCTGCAACGTCAGGCGAGTCTGTTCACGGACGTAGGCTTCCAGGCCGTCCCACTTGTTGACGGCAACCACCAGGGCGCGGCCGGACTGCACGATGAAATCGGCGATGTGGGCATCCTGCTCGGAAACATCGGCCTGCGCATCGACCATCAGGATGACCACGTTGGCATCCTCGATGGCCTGCAGCGTCTTGACGACCGAGAACTTCTCGATCGACTCGAAGATCTTGCCACGCTTGCGCATGCCGGCGGTGTCGATCAGCACGTACTGGCGGCCGCCTCGCTCGAAATCGATCTCGATCGAATCGCGCGTGGTGCCCGGCGCATCAAAGGCGATGACCCGTTCCTCGCCGAGCAGCGTATTGATCAGCGTGGACTTGCCGACGTTCGGCCGGCCGACGATGGCGACACGGATGGCCTCGGATTTTTCCTCTTCCTCTTCTGGCTCAGGAAAGGAAGCCAGTGCCAGGTCGACCAGACCGCGCACCCCCTCACCGTGCGCGGCCGAAATGGCATTCGGCTCGCCGAGGCCGAGTTCATGGAATTCAGCCTCGACCATGCCGCGGTTCATGCCCTCGGCCTTATTGACGGCGACGAAGACCGGCCGGTCGAGGCGCCGCAGCTTGTTGGCGATTTCCTTGTCGTGCGGCGTCAGGCCGTTGCGGCCATCAACCACGAAGATGACGGCGTCGGCCTCGGCAATGGCCTGCTCGGTCTGACGCGCCATCTCGTGCAGGATACCCTCCTTGACCAAGGGCTCGAAACCACCGGTATCGACCACCAGATAGGGCTTCTTGCCCAGCTTGCCATGGCCGTAGTGACGATCGCGGGTCAGGCCAGGCAGGTCGGCGACGATGGCGTCACGCGAGCGGGTCAGGCGGTTGAACAGCGTGGATTTGCCGACATTGGGTCGACCGACCAGGACGAGGGTAGGTTTCATTGCACCTCAATCACACTGACGTTACCGCCGGTGGTTTGTACCAGAAAGTTGCTACCGACCAGCTGCACAGGACTACGCACCGGCGTGCCGTCGGTTTTGACCCGGGCGGCAAAGCTGCCGTCCTCACGGGAAAGAAAATGGATCGTGCCCTCACCGTCAGCCACAGCCACCAGCCCACGACGGACAGCCGGCGCCGATACTCGCCGATTGAGCAACTTGTCCTGCTTCCACAGGCTGCTGCCGGTCAGACGATCGAGCGCATGCACCGCCCCCTTGTCATCGGTGACAAACAAATACCGCCCGTCAAGTGCCAGACCGTTTGCCGAAGAGAGGTCGCGCGACCAGACGAGTGCACCGCCCTGCCCCATGTCGAAGCAGGCCACCTTGCCCTGGAAGGCCACGGCGCAGATCTGCCGGCCATCAACCACCGGCGGAGCCACCACATCGGCCACGCGATCCAGTTCCGTTGCCCCCTTCGGCTGAGCCACCGGCCCCTCCCAGACAGGAGCCCCGTTCTGCAGCGAAAGGGCCAGCAAGCGCCCGCCGGGAAAACCGACAAACAGATAGCGGTCAGCAAAGACAGGAGAACCGGCGCCACGTACCGACAATGTCGGCGTCGCTCGCTGATACATCCATTTGCGCCCGCCATCACCGGCATCAAGCAGGAAAATGCGATTGTCGCCACTGCGGACTGCGACACCATCGTCGCCAACCGCCGGGGCTGCCAGCACCTCACTTGTGACCTTGGCCTGCCAGAGCGCCTTGCCATCGCTTGCCGAGTAGGCCAGCACATCACCCTTGGGGGTGCCGACAACGACCATGCGGTTATCGGCCCCGACGCCGGCGGACAGAACCTGACCCGTGGCAACCTTCCAGACCGTTTTGCCATCCTCGAGGCGACTGAGCACACCATCCCGACCTGTAACGAAGACGGCATTGCCGACTACCGCCGGCGTGAAACTGTAATCTCCGGACTTGCCGGCACTGGCAGACCAGAGGCTGCGCGTCGTGACGGTCGGCGCGAATGACGCCAGCGGGGCCATCTTGATTCCCGACTTGGCAAACGGATTGATCTTGTCGAGACCATCCGAGATGGTCGCGCATCCGTTGGCCAACAAACCGACAACAGCGAGCGAAAGTAGCAGACGAGCCTTCATCAAGCGGCCTCACCCAGGCTGTCGAGCTTCTGCTGGAGCAATTCACGCCCCGCTCCAGCCGCTTTTTCCGTTCGCTCAAGAGCTGCCTGATAGGCTGCACGCGCTTCCGGCTTCTTTCCCTGTGCAAGCAACACGTCACCGCGCAACTCCTGGAAGCGCGCATCAAATGCTGGAGCCGGGGCCGCCTCCAGCTGCTTCAGCGCCTCGTCGTACAATTGCTCGTCGAGTTGGACGGCTGCCAGACGCAGACGGGCCAGATCGCGAATTTCGTCTCGCGCATTCTCGGCAGCCCATGAAAGTTGCGACTTGGCTGTCTTCAGGTCACCGGAATCAAAAGAGTGCCGAGCTGCCAACAGGGCGCCCAGCGCCGCGTAACTGGTGCTGCCATGCTTGGCCACCAACTCACCGGCAGTCGCCTTGATTTTCTGGGCATCGTTGGCAGCCAGCGCCTGTTCGAGAACGGCAAAGACGGCGGAAGCCTGGACTGCCTGATTGTTCTTGTACCAACTCCAGCCCTGCCAACCGACAACGGCAATGCAGACCGCCGTGATGACACCGGTCACCAGGTTGCCATACATCTTCCACCAGGTTTTCAGGGAATCTATCTGTTCCTGTTCTTCGAGGTCGTAATGAGCCATCTGCTTATTCCTCTTCGTCCGAATCGATCAATTGTCCGATGATGGCCTCTGCCAGACCATCAACCTTAATTTTCTGCTGGGCGACACCCTCTTCACGCAGACACTTCAGTTGCGCCTCACCGGTCGCCGCTTCGTCATCGCCGATGATCACGGCGAAGGCCGCACCGCTGCCATCAGCCTTCTTCATCTGCGACTTGAACGAGCCGCCGCCGCAATGCAACAACACATCGATGCCCTGGTCGCGCAAGCCTTCGGCGACGCGGAAGGCCAGCCGCCCAGCAGCCTCGCCCTGATGCACGAGGTATACATCCGGTGCCGGCGCCGCCGGCTCGCCGCCGGAATCCTTGATCAGCGCGATCAGCCGCTCGACACCCATGGCGAAGCCGCAGGCCGGCGTCGGCTTGCCGCCAAGCTGCTCGACCAGGCCGTCGTAGCGGCCGCCGGCGCACACCGTGCCCTGGGCGCCGAGCTTGTCGGTAACCCATTCGAAGACGGTCAGGTTGTAGTAGTCGAGGCCGCGCACCAGACGCGGGTTGATCGTGAAGGGCACGCCAGCGTCACGCAGTACGCGTTGGACGCCCTCGAAGTGGGCCAGCGACTCGGCACCGAGGTAGTCGATCAGTTTCGGTGCCGCGGCACACAAGTCCTGCAGCGCCGGGTTCTTGGTATCGAGGATGCGCAGCGGATTGGTGTACAGCCGGCGCTTGGCATCCTCGTCGAGCAGCTCGGCATGCTCCTCGAAATAGGCGATCAGCGCCGCCCGGTGCTGCGCCCGCTCCTCCAGCTGGCCGAGGCTGTTGAGCTGCAGCTCGATGCCGTCCAGCCCGAGGTCGGCCCACAGGCGGGCGCCCATCAGGATCAGTTCGGCATCGATGTCCGGGCCGGCGATACCGAAGGTTTCGACGCCGACCTGATGGAACTGGCGGTAGCGCCCCTTCTGCGGCCGCTCGTGACGGAACATCTGGCCGATGTAGTAGAGGCGCTGCGTCTGGCGCGCCGCCAGATTGTGCTCGATCACGGCGCGCACGCAACCGGCCGTGCCTTCCGGGCGCAGCGTCAGCGCTTCGCCGTTGAGGCCGTCGATGAAGGAATACATTTCCTTCTCGACGATATCGGTGACTTCGCCGATCGCCCGCTTGAACAGCGGCGTCGGCTCGACGATGGGCATGCGGATCGGCCGGTAGCCGTAGCCTTTCAGCCAGCTCCGGACGGTGTCCTCGAACAGTTCCCAGAAGGCGGCTTCGTCGGGCAGGATGTCGTTCATCCCGCGCACGGCCTGCAATGCTTGACTCATGCTTGGATCTTTTTCTTGTAGGTGCGCTGGACGTAGCGCTCGATGATGTCCTTGAATTCATTGGCGATATTGTCGCCCTTCAAGGTGACGGTCTTCTGACCATCCTCGAAAACAGGCGCCGACGGGGCTTCGCCGGTGCCTGGCAGGGAAATACCGATGTTGGCGTGCTTCGACTCGCCCGGGCCGTTGACGATGCAGCCCATCACGGCCAGCGTCATGTTCTCCGCGCCGTCGTAGTGCAGCTTCCATTCCGGCATGCGGGCACGGACAAAGTCCTGTACCTCGCCGGCCAGTTCCTGGAAGAAGGTCGAAGTCGTCCGGCCGCAACCGGGACAGGCCGCGACCATCGGCGTGAAGGCGCGCAGCCCCATCGTCTGCAGGATTTCCTGAGCGACGATGACTTCCTGAGCGCGTGAGCCGCCCGGTTCCGGCGTCAGCGAGATGCGGATGGTGTCGCCGATACCTTCCTGCAGCAGCACCGAAAGTGCGGCGGTCGACGCGACGATGCCCTTGGAGCCCATGCCGGCCTCGGTCAGCCCGAGGTGCAGTGCGTAGTCGGCGCGCTTGGCGAGTTCGCGGTAGATGGCGATCAGATCCTGGACGCTGGACACCTTGCACGACAGGATGATCTTCTCGCCGGCCAGACCGACTTCCTCGGCCTTGGCGGCGGACTCCAGCGCCGAGGTCACCATCGCGTGGCGCATCATCTCGGTGGCGTCCAGCGGGTCGCTGCGCTTGCTGTTCTCGTCCATGATGCGCGCCAGCAACTCCTGGTCGAGACTGCCCCAGTTAACGCCGATGCGCACCGGCTTGTCGTAGCGGCAGGCCAGTTCGATCATCTGCGCGAACTGCTCGTCCTTCTTCTTGCCGAAGCCGACGTTGCCCGGGTTGATCCGATACTTGGCCAGCGCCTCGGCGCAGGCCGGCTCGTCCGTCAGCAGGCGGTGGCCGTTGTAGTGGAAATCGCCGATCAGCGGCACGCTGCAGTTCATCTTGTCCAGATGATCGCGAATCTTCGGCACAGCCGCCGCCGCTTCCGGCGAGTTGACGGTGATGCGCACCAGTTCCGAGCCGGCGCGGGCCAGTTCGGCGCACTGGATCGCGGTGGCCAGATAGTCGGCGGTATCGGTGTTGGTCATCGACTGGATGACCACCGGCGCATCGCCGCCGAGGCGAACATGGGCGATCGAGGTCGCCCGGGTCAGGCGTTTGCTTACGGCACTCACTGCTTACTCCAGAACCAGACGGGCGACGTCGCCCTTGGTATGCGGCGCCAGATCGACGGCCTTGCCCTGCCAGAACAGACGCACACCCGGCGCATAACCGATGACCAGGGTCAACGGGGCTGCCCCGGCAAGCAGCTGCTCGCCACCAGCAGCCACGCGCTGCGAGAAAATCAGGCGGTTATCACGATCACGCACTTCCAGCCATGACTCCTTGTCAAAGGCCAGCCGTAGCGGCGACGTTGCCGGGGCGGGGGCAGCGGGCACTTGCGGGGTTGCAACACCGATCGGCGCCCCCTCTGCTGCCGGTTTCGCCGGCGCCGGGCTGCTTTCTTCAACAGCCGGTACGGCAGCCTGTGGCGACATGACCTGCTGCGGCGAAACGCCCGGCGGGAAGACCGGCTCCGCCGGTGCAGGCACAACCGGGGCCACGGCCTCTTCCTTGCGGGCCAGGGAATCGAGCATCCCCTGGGCATTGTCACGAAGCTGCGACAAATCACCGGGAATAAGGAAGTAGGCCAGTGCGGCCAGAACAACCAGAAGGGCGCCGACAACCACCACAGCCCGGTCCCTTTTCACCCCTTGACCGCCGACTTGCGGCATGGCCCCTTGATGCGAAGGAGGGACCACCAGATTGCCGGCCGGCTTTTCCAGTACATCGTCAAGCATGGCCATCAAGGGCGTGGCATCCACACCGACCAGACGGGCGTAATTGCGCACGAAGCCGCGAATGAAGGTCTGTCCCGGCAAGGCATGCCAGTTACCGGATTCGAGCGCCTCGACCTGACGCACCCCCAGTTTGAGCGCCTGGGAGATATCGGCCAGTTCGAGCCCGCGCGCCTGCCGCGCCGCGGCCAGTTGCTGGCCGACCGACGGCGCCGTCACATCCGGCTCCTCGGCTGCCACGACGTTTTCGTCCAACTCGCTCATTCGAAATTACCCTTGAGGAACTCCTGATATTCCGGTGAGGTTGGATGGCGACCACGCAGTTGCGCTGCCAGCCCGCCTTCGGCTGCCCGGTTGCCGAGCTTGCGTTCCAGCCGGATGCCCAGCCAGAGTATCTCGGCCGTGGGCGACTCCACCAGTTTCAGAACATCATTCATGTAAGCACGCGACTCTTCCAGATTGCCGCGCTGATAGAAAAGCTTGGCCAGTTGCAGACGTGCCTCCACACCATTGCCACGCGCCATTTGCAGCGCCTTCAGGAGATAGTGCATGGCACCGTCCTGATCGCCCGATTTCAGGGCACAGGTACCGGCATTGGTGTAGGCGAGGTCCGGCGTTTCATACAACGGACTCTTCAGCGCATTCAGGAAATAGGCGATGGACTGCCGTGCCTTGCCTGTGTCGCAGAGGAACCAGCCATAGTTGTTATTCACCTCGGGATCGTTCGGGGCAATGCTCAGGGCGCGCTGGAAATCCCGCTCGGCCTTGTCGTTCTCCTTGAGCGAGCCATAAACCAGCCCGCGCACACTGTACGCCTGGTGAAAACCGGAATCGGCGTTCAGTGCGGTAGCCAGATGATCCAGCGCCACCGAAGGATTGCCAGCCTGAAAATAGGCTGCACCAAGTTCCGTATGGATGCGCGCCCGGTTCCGCATATCGCCGCCCGAAGCGTGGCTGTCACCCGGCATCTGACCGTAGCTCTGGGCCTGCACCGGCAAGGCACAGGAGACGCTCAGCACGATGGCGGCCAGCGCCGACCTCAATGGAAATCTGTTCATGAACGTGCCTCTTCCTTGAGAATGATCGTCCGGCCAGCCGTCCGCCGTGTCTTGTCGAGAACCTGTCCGGCCAGTTGGCCGCAGGCGGCGTCGATGTCGTCACCGCGCGTCTTGCGCGTCGTGGTGACAATGCCGGCCTGCATCAGGATATCGGCGAAACGGCGCACCCGCTCCGCCGGCGAGCGCCGGAACGGCGAACCGGGGAAGGGATTGAAGGGAATCAGGTTGAACTTGCACGGCACGCTCTTGACCAGCGCCAGCAGTTCGCGGGCGTGGGCATCGCTGTCGTTGATGCCGTCAAGCATCACGTATTCGAAGGTGATGAAGTCGCGCGGCGCCTTCTCCAGGTAGCGCCGGCAGGCGGCCATCAGCTCGGCCAGCGGGTATTTCTGGTTGATTGGCACCAGTTCATCGCGCAAGCGGTCGTTCGGTGCGTGCAGCGAGACGGCCAGGGCCACCGGGCACTCCTCGCGCAGACGGTCCATGACCGGCACCAGGCCCGAAGTCGAGACGGTGACGCGGCGGCGCGACAGGCCGTAGGCATTGTCGTCGAGCATCAGCTTGAGCGCGGCCACCGAATTCTCGAAGTTGGCCAGCGGTTCGCCCATGCCCATCAGCACGACGTTGGAGATGACCCGTTCGGCGCCATGCACGGCGCCGAGAGCCTTGTTGGCCTGCCACAGCTGGCCGATGATTTCCGCCACCGTCAGGTTGCGGTTGAAACCCTGCTTGCCGGTCGAACAGAAGGCGCAGTCGAGCGCGCAGCCGGCCTGGGTGGAGACGCACAGCGTACCGCGGTCGTCCTCGGGAATGAACACCGTCTCGACGGCATTGCCGTTGCCGACGTCGATCAGGAACTTGCGCGTGCCGTCGTCCGACAGCTTGTCGGAGACGACTGCCGGCGGCAGCACGACCGCCCGCGCTTTGAGCTTGTCGCGCAGGCTCTTGGCGATGTCGGTCATGGCGTCGAAATCAGCGACGCCGGCGCGATGGATCCAGCGCAGCACCTGGCGGGCGCGGAAGGGCTTTTCGCCCTGCGCGGCAAACCATGCGGTCAGGCTGTCGCCATCGAGATCAAGAAGATTTTGCATCTAGTCAGGTTCGAGGATCGAGCCTCCGGCCATCAGCCAGACAACTCGATCCTGGTCGCTAGCAGCTATTAGCGGCCGGCGTAGACGTTCATACCCGGGAAGAAGAAGGCAACTTCCACGGCGGCGGTTTCGGCAGCGTCGGAACCGTGCACGGCATTGGCGTCAATCGACTCGGCGAAGTCGGCGCGGATGGTGCCCGGCTCGGCCTTCTTCGGATCGGTGGCACCCATCAGCTCACGGTTCTTGGCGATGGCGTTCTCGCCTTCGAGGACCTGGATCATCACCGGGCCGGAGGTCATGAAGGAGACCAGATCCTTGAAGAAGGGGCGCTCCTTGTGCACGGCGTAGAACTGACCGGCTTCCTGCTCGGACAGCCAGG
The DNA here is from genome assembly GCA_008933675.1 of Dechloromonas sp. Classification (GTDB taxonomy): domain Bacteria; phylum Pseudomonadota; class Gammaproteobacteria; order Burkholderiales; family Rhodocyclaceae; genus Azonexus. Next base: position 19,438 of record WBUO01000012.1, on the reverse strand, counting down.
CCATCTTGGAGGCGACGACCTTCAGGCCGTTGGATTCGAAACGGGAATAGATCTTGCCGATGACGTTCTTGGCAACAGCGTCGGGTTTGATGATGGAGAGGGTGCGTTCGATAGCCATTTAATTGCTCCGCAAAAAGCTAGACAGTTGAAAAACGGGCAATTTTAGCAGACTCGCCGATACCATGCCCGCTTCGCTGCGCAGCCGTTCAGCCCTGCTTGCCAGCCGATGCTGCCATGAGAGGATCACGCAGCAGACGGAAATCACGGGGAGCAACATACTGAAGGAGTTCCTTGCCGTCGCCATCGACGACGATATCGAGTCCTTGTCGCGGATAGAGCAGATGCACCCGCTTCTCGGATACCTGGATGCGCTCTTCTGGCTGACCAAAGCGCTGGACAACCGTCGCCTCATCGAGATTGACCGTCGGTATGACTGCGAAAGCCTTGATCCGCTGCTGCTCAAGCCTGGCCAGGTCATCGGGGTGGAGCGTGATCTTGCGTGTCGTGCTTTCCATGTGCTTGGCCTTCAGCGCCCGTTCGCGCATGGCATTGACCGCCTCCTGATCGAGGTCGAGGGTGAGCACCATCTTGGCCAGAACAAAACCCAGCGCCACCTGCGAGTAATAGGCCTCGATCATGCCCACCTCGTTGGGCTGGGCGATGATCGCCACTTCCAGCTCGTTGCCCAGCGCCGCCTTGACGTCGGCCAGCGTGCTCAAACCGGGTTGCAGGCCAAAGACCTTGCTGCCGCCCTGAGCATCCACCTCGATCTGCCAGGGCAGATTGCGCTCGGGGTCGGAGCCGTCGCCGGATGTCGGGATCAGGAAGGGAATGATCAGCGCAGCGAGAATGAAGCCGATCACGTAGAGGGCGAATTTCATGCGGAAACCTTGAACAAAACGATGGGCGATTGTGCCACAGCCCATGCCGCCACAATGAAAAAGGCCGCGCCCGGTTTCCCGGACACGGCCTTTGCCGAGTCAAACCCGCGTTACATCATGCCCAGCGTGCGCGGCAGCCAGAGCGAGATTTCCGGGATGTAGGTGATGGCGATCAGGAAGACCAGCATCGCGTACAGCCACGGCAGCACGGCAACCGACATCTCCGACAGGCCGCGGCGCGTGATGCCGCTGGCGACGAACAGGTTGAGACCGACCGGCGGCGTGATCATGCCGATTTCCATATTCACCGTGATGATGATGCCGAAGTGGATCGGATCGATACCCAGCGCCACGGCGACCGGGAAGAGGATCGGCGCCAGGATCAGGATGATCGATGACGGCTCCATGAAGTTGCCGGCGACCAGCAGCAGGATGTTGACGATGACCAGGAAGCCGATCGGACCAAGGCCCAGATGCACGATCCAGTCGGCGATGCCCTGCGGAATCTGCTCCGAGGTCAGGATGAAGCTGAACAGGATCGCACTGGCGATGATGAACAGCAGCATCGAGCTCATGTTGGCCGAGTCGAGCAGCACCTTCGGAATCTGCTTGAGCGTCAGGTCCTTGTACACGAAAACCGCGATGAAGAAGGCATAGACCGCCGACATTGCGGCCGCTTCCGTCGGGGTGAACATGCCGGAGTAGATCCCGCCCATGACGACGACGATCAGCATCAAGCCCCAGAAGGCCTCGCGGAAGGTACGGAAACGCTCGCCCCAACTGGCCTTCGGCAACGTCGGATACCCCCCTTTGCGAGCCTGCCACCAGGTGGTCACGCCCAGCGTCAGCGCCAGCAGCAGACCTGGGATGACGCCCGCCATGAACAGCGCGCCAACCGACGAGTTGGTCGTCACCGCATACATCACCATGACGATCGACGGCGGGATCAGGATGCCCAGTCCGCCGGCCGAAGCGACAACGCCGGCCGAGAAGTTCATCGGAAAGCCCTGCTTGAGCATGGCCGGGATCAGGATCGAACCGATCGCCACCACCGTTGCCGGCGAAGAACCGGAAACCGCGGCGAACAGCGCGCAGGCAAGCACAGCCGACATGCCGAGACCGCCGGTCAGATGACCGACCATCGCCGTGGCAAAGTTGATCATGCGCCGGGCGACACCGCCATGCGTCAGGAAGTTGCCGGCCAGGATGAAGAACGGGATCGCCATGATCTCGAACTTCTCGATGCCGGTGAACATCTTGAGCGCCACCGAGGCGATCGGCGTCTCGGTGAAGGCGAACATGAAGCCGAGCACGGTCAGGCCGAGGGCCACGCCGATCGGCATGCCGATCACCATCAGGGTGAGAAGGAGGCCAAAGATAATGAGTGCGCTCATGGCTTACTTCTCCTCTTTCTTGTCGTCAGCGGGATGCTTTTTCTCCCACTCACGATCGCTCAGGCCGGCATGCGCGTGTTCGCGCTGTTCGGCAATTTCGATGGCCTCGCCAACCTGCAGCACTTCACCCTCTTCCAGTCCTTCGACATGACCATGGTCATGCGTCGGCAGCTCACCCGTACGGGCGAACTTGATCATCACCTGGATGAAGCGGAAGCACATCAGAAAAGAGCCCAGCGGCACAGCCGAGTAGACGATCCAGGTCGGCCACTCGAGATCGGGCGTGGTCGGCCCTTCGAAATGTTCGCCCGTCTCCATGCCGAACAGGGTCAGCGTTTCATAGGCCATGCCGTTTTCCCAGACGAACGCGGCACCGAAGACACCGATGACGCCGGTGAAAAGCACGCCACAAAGCAGGCCGAGCTGGACCATGAAGGCCCGCGGCTTGTTCTGCAGCTTGTTGATCAGCAGGTCGACGCCGACGTGGATGCCGGTGCGCACGCCATAGGCGGCGCCGAACTTCGCCATCCACACGAATAGAATGATGCAGAACTCCTGCGCCCAGCCCATGTTCAGGCTGAGCAGCCAATCCTGTACGCCGGGGATGGCGAATCCGGTGCCATAGCGATGGACCACCGAAATGAAGATGACCACCGTCGCCACAGCCATCAGGCTGCCGATGATGAACTCCTCGAGCCGGTCAATTATTTTTCCCATTTACCCTCTCCTTGCAAAAACGCCCGCTGCGCAAGGCGCAACAGCGGGCGTCAGAGGTCAGCAGTTGATTACAGCTTGTTCGGATTGAAGCCGGTTGCCTGATAGACGGCGTCGATGGTCGACTTGCCGATACGGCTTTCCATCTTCTTGTGCACCGGCACCAGAGCCTTCTTGAACTCGGCGCGCTCGGCGGCAGTCGGCGTGTAGATCTGGGTCTTGCCGCTCTTGCGGACGTTCTCCAGCGCCGTGTCGTTCTCCACCTTGGCAATCTGGTTGGCGTAACGGGTCGCCTGTTCCATTGCGTCGTCGAGCTGCTTGCGCACATCAGCCGGCAGGCCGTCCCAGAACTTCTTGTTGACGATCACGGCATAGCCCAGATAACCGTGGTCGGTCAGCGTCAGGTGCTTCTGCACCTCGTGCATCTTCTGGGTGTAGAGATTGGAGATCGGGTTCTCGGTGCCATCGACAACACCGGTCTGCAACGCCTGGTAGACCTCCGAGAAGGCCATCACCTGCGGCAGGGCGCTCAGCGCGCGGACCTGCTCCTCGAGCACCTTGGACGACTGGATGCGCAGCTTCTTGCCCTTCAGGTCAGCCGGCATCTTGATCGGCGTATTCGCCGAGAAGGACTTGAAGCCGTTGTCCCAGAACGCCAGACCGCTGATCCCCTTGGGCTCCAGCTTGGCCAGCAGTTGCTTGCCGACGGGGCCGGTAGTGACCTTGTGCAGGTCATCGTAACCGTTGAAGATGTACGGCAGATCGAACACTTCGAAATCGCGCACGCCGAGCGGACCGAACTTGGCCAGCGACGGGGCCAGCATCTGGACGGCGCCCAGCTGCAGCGCTTCCATTTCTTCCTTGTCCTTGTACAGCGTCGAGTTGGCATAGACCTCGACCTTGACCTTGCCCTTGGTCAGCTCGGCAGCCTTCTGGGCAAAGAAATCAGCAGCCTTGCCCTTGGGCGTGTCATTGGCGACGACATGGCTGAACTTGATGACGATGGGTTGCTGCGCATAGGCGCCCAGCGACAGGGCACCGGCAAACAGTGCGACCAGCAGTTTGGATACTTTCATGTTTTCTCCTCCAGAGTTGACGTCGCCAGTATGGAAATTGCGACTGGGTGAAATTATTACGAAGGGCGTAACCCAAGCGTATTGTGGATATCCACAAGTTCCCCGGCGCTCGCTTGCACTCCCGCCACGGAAAATATCGTGGGAAAACGTGGTGTAGCATTCGGCCATGCACGAAACCCGCCCCATCGCCAGCAATGCCCGTCGCATGCGCCTTCTGCTCGTGCTGCCCAAACTCGGCATCGTGCTCCTGCTGGCCGCCCTGCTCTCGCTGCTCTGGCTGCTGCAGCACAACGAAACCGAGGAAGAACGCAGCGCACTGATCAAGGACGTACTGTGGCTCGAACAGAATCTGCGCTTTCATCTGAACGGCAACGAGGAACAACTGCAGCAGCTGGCCGTTGACCTGGCCACGCAGCCCGACGCGACCGGAATTTTTCGCACCCGCGCCGCACACATGTTGAAAACGCGACCGGAAATCGCCCAACTGCTCTGGCTCGACGCCAACCGCCAATCGATTGACGAACTGCCGAGCGGCTCCCGGCCCGCAGACGGCATCGAATCCGCCATCCCGCCAATCGCCGGAAAATACTTCGAAATTGCCGGACGCCTGGGCAAACCGGTCTACAGCGACCCTTACTTCGCCACCTCCGGGCGTGCCCACATCACCCTTCTCGCACCGGTGGTCAGCGAGCGTCGGCTGACCGGCATGCTGATCGCCATCTACCCGCTCGATAGCCTGCTCGGCAATCTGGTTCCCTGGTGGTTCACTGAAAAATACCGGGTTGCCATCGTTGACGACAATGACATCCAGTTTGCCACCAAGACTCACATCGAGGGCAGCACCAGCCAGAGCTACCAGATCCCACTTGAACCGCCGGGCTATGGGCTGAAACTGAAGGTGAGCAGCTACCCCAGCCCGGGCAACTCATTGCAGCGCCTGCTTACGGTAGCCATCGTCGTGCTTGGCGCCGGCGTTTTCTGGAGCCTGTGGATCGTCCGCGACCTGATGCGCAAGCGCACACTGGCGGAGGAAGCCCTGCGCGCCGAGCATGCCTTTCGCACGGCGATGGAGGATTCGCTGACGGTCGGCATGCGGGCCCGCGACCTGGAAGGCCGCATCACCTATGTCAATCCGGCATTCTGCAAGATGACCGGCTTCAGCAGCGACGAACTGGTCGGCCGAACACCGCCGATGCCGTACTGGGTTCCCGAAGAGATCGAGGAGACTTTCGCCATCCACCGTACCGTACTGGCCGGCAAAGCACCTCCCGATGGCTTCGAGATCACCTTCCGGCGCAAGAACGGCGAACGCTTCCAGGCACTGATCTACGAGGCACGACTGATTGACGGCAATGGTCAGCACACCGGCTGGATGGCTTCGATGCTCGACATCACCGAGCGCAAAGCAGCCGAAGAACTGGCACGGCAGCAACAGGAGCAGCTGCAGTTCACCGCCCGCCTGGTGACCATGGGCGAAATGGCCTCGACCCTGGCCCACGAACTGAATCAACCGCTGGCGGCAATTGCCAGTTACAACACCGGCTGTCTGAACCTCCTCGCTCGCCCGGACTACGACCCGGCCAGCATCCGCCCCGCGCTGGAGAAACTCGGTGTGCAGGCGCAGCGGGCCGGCCGCATCATCCGCCGGGTACATGACTTCGTGCGCAAGAGCGAACCCAAACGCGCGCCCTGCGCCCTGGGTGAAATCATCGAGGACTGCCTTGGCTTCGTCGAAGCCGATGCCCGCAAGAATCAGGTGCGTATCGAGTGCACCATCCCCGAACTGCCGCCGATAGCTGCCGACCGCCTGATGCTGGAGCAGGTCCTGCTCAACCTGATCCGCAACGGCATGGAAGCCATGGCCGGCACCCCGGAGAAAGAACGCCTGCTGAAGGTCGATATCGCACTCGGGGAAAGCGAATTGCGCATCAGCGTCAGCGATCAAGGCTGCGGCATAGACCCGGAGATTCGCGACAAGCTGTTTTCGGCCTTTTTCACAACAAAGCCCGACGGGATGGGGGTCGGCCTGTCGATCTGCCGATCCATCATCGAATTCCATCGCGGCCGCCTGTGGGCGGAAGACAATCTCCGCTCCACGAGCGGAAACGGTACGATATTCATCTTCACGCTGCCCCTGGAAGCTGCATGAGCACACCCCAAGCCCACCTGGTCGACGACGACGAAGCCATCCGAGATGCGCTGGCCTGGCTGCTGCAATCGCGCGGCATTCCGTTCGTCTCCTACGCATCGGCCGAGGATTTCCTCGCCGCCTGGTCGCCTTCGCTATGCGGCTGCCTGGTGCTCGACATGCGCATGTCGGGCATGAGCGGCCTCGACTGCTTCGACCGTCTGCGCGAGCGCGAATCCCGCTTGCCGGTGATCTTCCTGACCGGCCACGGCGATGTACCGCTCGCTGTCGCCACCTTGAAAAAAGGCGCCTTCGATTTCTTCGAAAAGCCTTTCAACGACAACGATCTCGCCTGCCGGATCAGCGAAGCCATGGAGCTCGACACCCGTCAGCGCATCGCCAATGCCAGCGTCGACTCGGTCAATAGCAGACTCTCCAGCCTGACAACACGCGAGCGGCAGATCATGGAACTGGTGCTCGCCGGCAAGTTCAACAAGGTCATCGCCGACGAATTGAACATCAGCATGCGCACGGTCGAAGTCCATCGCGCCAACATCTTCGAGAAGATGCAGGTCAAGACTGCCGTCGAGCTGGCCAATTTATTGAAACCCGGGAGCTGATGCTTCCCTAAGCCCCGGTTTTTCGCTAGCATCGCTACAAAAATCCGATCGCCATTTCGGCATCCCCTTCCCTGAATTCCCTTCCCATGAGGCAAGCATGAGCGAGCATATCCATTATGTTACCGACGACACATTCGAAGCCGAGGTGCTGCAAGCGCAGCAACCGGTACTCGTCGATTACTGGGCCGAATGGTGCGGCCCATGCAAGATGATCGCTCCCATCCTCGACGAAATCGCCGCCGAATACGCCGGCAAGCTGAAAGTTGCCAAGGTCAACATCGACGACAACCAGGCGACGCCCGCCAAGTTCGGCATCCGCGGCATCCCGACACTGATGATCTTCAAGAACGGCAACGTCGAAGCCACCAAGGTCGGCGCCCTCTCCAAGTCGCAACTCGCTGCCTTTATTGACAGCAACCTGTAATCTCCGTAGTCTCCCGGCCTGATGGTGCGTCCTGCACTGTCAGGCTGACGCAATCGGCCCAGAGCCCCGGCGTCAATTCCCACACTCCCAGCATTCAAGCTTCCGCGCCCCGCTTACCGGGCCGTCGCCAGCGCTCCCTTTACGGCGCCCTTACTCCCCATGCAACTTTCCGAACTGAAGACCCTGCACGTCAGCAAACTGCTCGACATGGCGACCGAACTCGCCATCGAGAACGCCAACCGCATGCGCAAGCAGGAGTTGATCTACGCCATCCTCAAGGCCAAGGCCAAGAACGGCGACACCATCTACGGCGACGGCACCCTGGAAGTGCTGCCCGACGGCTACGGCTTCCTCCGCTCGTCGGACACCTCCTACCTGGCCAATCCCGACGACATCTACGTCTCCCCGTCGCAGGTCCGCCGTTTCAACCTGCGCACCGGCGACACCGTCGAAGGCGAAATCCGCACACCGAAGGATGGCGAACGCTACGTCGCGCTGACCAAACTCGACCGCATCAACGGCTTCTCGCCGGAAGCCAACAAGAACAAGATCATGTTCGAGAACCTGACGCCGCTGCACCCGACGCGTCACCTCAAACTCGAACGCGAGATCAAGTCCGAGGAAAACATCACCAGCCGCGTCATCGACATGATCGCCCCGATCGGCTGCGGCCAGCGCGGCCTGCTGGTCGCCCCGCCGAAGACCGGCAAGACGGTGATGCTGCAGAACATCGCCCACGCCATCACCGCCAACCACCCGGATGTCGTGCTGATCGTGCTCTTGATCGACGAGCGCCCGGAAGAAGTCACCGAAATGACCCGCACCGTCAAGGGCGAGGTCGTCGCCTCGACCTTCGACGAGCCGGCCACCCGCCACGTTGCCGTCGCCGAGATGGTCATCGAGAAGGCCAAACGCCTGGTCGAGCACAAGAAGGATGTCGTCATCCTGCTCGACTCGATCACCCGCCTCGCCCGCGCCTACAACACCGTGCAGCCGGCCTCCGGCAAGGTGCTGACCGGCGGCGTCGATGCCAACGCCCTGCAGAAGCCCAAGCGCTTCTTCGGTGCCGCGCGCAACATCGAGGAAGGCGGCTCGCTGACCATCCTCGCCACCGCGCTGATCGACACCGGCTCGCGCATGGATGAAGTGATCTACGAAGAATTCAAGGGCACCGGCAACTCGGAAATCCACCTTGACCGCCGCATGGCCGAGAAGCGGATGTACCCGGCGGTCAACGTCAACCGCTCCGGCACCCGCCGCGAAGAACTACTGCTCAAGCCGGACGTGCTGCAAAAGATGTGGGTGCTGCGCAAGCTGTGCTACCCGATGGACGACCTCGAAGCGATGGAATTCCTGCTCGACAAGGTCAAATCGACCAAGGGCAACCAGGAATTCTTCGACGCCATGCGCCGCGGCTGAAGCCGCAGCGCATCAGCAGCTTTGGCGGCGGCCGGCCCTGCGGGAGCTTGACTTGACAGGCCTCGCCTGCCGACCTGCCGTGACTTCGGACATCGGGGTCGCGCAAAAAAATACACCGATAATTCTTGCAAGCCCGCGATTATTCAAAGATAATCGCGGGCTTCCCAGATCGGCCACATCCGCCGGTCGCTTGCTTAAAGGACAAATGATGAAAGCCGACATCCATCCCGAATACAACGAAGTCCAGGTGACCTGCTCCTGTGGTCACACCTTCACGACCCGCTCGACCATGAAGAAGCCCCTGCACATTGAAGTCTGTTCGCTGTGCCATCCCTTCTACACCGGCAAGCAGAAGATCGTCGACACCGCCGGCCGGGTCGAGAAATTCAACCAGAAATTCGGCGCCATGCGCGGCAAGTCTGCTGCCTGAGCCAGCGGAATTGCGGTATAAGAGGCAGCCAGTCGGCTGCCTTTTTTGTTGGCGCTCACCCGAACCTCACCGATGCCCGAACCCCTCGCCCTGATCCGTCGCGGCATTCGCCTGCCTCCGGCTGGCTGGGTTCTCGCGGCCATACTGGCCTTCTACGTACTGGCCGGCCTGTTCGGCCGCGATCCGTGGAAGGGCGAGGATGCGATCCACATCGGTGCCGCCTGGCACATGCTGCACTTTGGCGACTGGCTGGCGCCAAACCTGGCCGGCCGCATCTTCCACGAACCGCCCCTTTATTACTGGAGTGCCGCCCTCAGCGGCCACCTGTTCGGCTGGCTGCTCCCCGCCCACGAGGCGATGCGCCTGGCCAGCGGCTTCTGGGTGGCGATGGCTATGCTCGGCCTGTATTACGCCGGCCGCGAACTGTATGGACAGGAAAGCGCCGCGGCCAGCCCCCTGCTGCTCGCCGGCTGCATCGGGCTGGTGGTGCATGCCCATGATGCGCAACCCATGCTGATCGCACTGGCCGCTTATGGCGGCGCCCTCGGCGGGCTGGCCGCAATCGGCCGCAAGCCACGCCTGACCGGCATTTTCTATGGACTGTCCGTTGCTGCCTGCCTGCTTGGTGCCGGCATCTCACCAACCCTGCCGCTGCTCGCCATCCTGCCGCTGGCCTGGTGGCTATCGCCCGATCGGCCCAAGGCGCTGCAGACGCTACTGATAGGTGTTGGCCTGGCGGCCTTGCTCATCGCGCCCTGGCCGCTGACCCTGTTGCTCGTCGAACCGTCCCGCTTCCACGGCTGGCTGACGATGGAGCTGGCACCACTGATGACCGCTTTCTCCTGGCCCGGCGCCGGCCGTTTCCTGGCCATGCTGCCATGGTTTGCGTTCCCGGTTCTGCCGCTGGCTGTCTGGACCTTGTGGCGCCGCCGCCAGCAGTGGCGTGAAACCCCGCAACTGCTGCCGCTGATCTTCCTGCTGCTGACGCTGCTGATGCTCGCCCTCGCCTATCGGCCGCGCGAGATTCCGGCCCTGCTGCTGCTGCCGCCACTCGCCCTGCTGGCCACCCCGGGCGCCCTTTCCCTGCGGCGTGGTGCAGCCAACGCCTTCGACTGGTTCTCGATGATGACCTTCAGCCTGTTCGCCGTCGTCGTCTGGCTCTGCTGGTCGGCAATGGCGCTCGGTTGGCCGGAGCGTCTGGGGCAGCGCGTAGTAGCGCTACGTCCCGGCTTCAGCGGGCAGTTCGACCTGTTCGATTTCCTTGTCGGGCTGGCTGCTTCGGCCTGGTGGATCTGGCTGATCGCCACCGCCCCACGCTCCCCCTATCGCAGCCTGACCCACTGGACACTCGGGCTGACAACCCTGTGGCTGCTGCTGACCACACTGATCCTGCCCTGGTTCGACTACGGCAAGAGCTATCGCCCGGTTGCCGAGGCCGTCGCTGCTGCCATGCCGAAGAGCCGTGCCTGCCTGGCCGAACGCGGCCTGAGCGACGGTCAGCGGGCCTCCCTGTCCTATTTCTCGTTGATCGAACCGACCGCCTACGACAGCGCCGCCGGCAAGGCCTGCGACTGGCTGCTTGTCGTCGGCGACACGCGGGCCGAGCGGACGCCACCACCAGGCAACTGGCACGCGGTCTGGCAAGGTAACCGGCCTGGCGACCGGCACGAGAAATTCGTGCTTTTCCGGCGCCAGACGCCACCTCCCGGCGCCCGCTAAGCGGGCAACCGACGGTCCAATCAGCCTTTCAGGAAGTGCTCGCGGTAGTACTTCAGTTCGTCAATCGACTCGTAGATGTCGGCCAGCGCCGTATGCCGGCCCTTCTTCTTGAAGCCCTTGTACACCTCCGGCTGCCAGCGCTTGCACAGTTCCTTCAGGGTGCTGACGTCGAGGTTGCGGTAGTGGAAGAAGGCTTCCAGTTCCGGCATGTAGCGGGCCATGAAGCGACGGTCCTGGCCGATGGTGTTGCCACACATCGGCGAATGACCCTTGCCCGAGTACTTGCGCAGGAATTCCAGCGCTGCCGCCTCGATCTCGGCCTCGCCCAGCGTCGAGGCACGGACCTTGTCGATCAGGCCCGAGCGACCGTGCGTCTTCTGGTTCCACTCGTCCATTGCGGCCAGCACCGCATCGGACTGATGCACGACCCAGGACGGCGATTCGGCGACCAGTTCGAGTTCCGAGTTGGTCACCACCATCGCCATCTCGATGATGCGGTCGCCATCCGGATTGAGGCCGGTCATTTCCATGTCCAGCCAGACGAGGTTGTTTGCAGTGCCTGCCATATAATTGCCCGAGTTCGAAAAACCCCGATTTTCTCACAGCCAGGCGCCCGTCCTTGACTTCAGCTTTCACCCTCGTCTTTCTCGCCGCCGTCATCCTGACACTGGCCACCCGTCTATGGCTCGGCCTGCGCCACATCCGCCACGTCCGCGCCCACCGCCCTGCGGTACCCGCCGATTTCGCCGAACGCATTCCGCTCGCAGCCCACCAGAAGGCCGCCGACTACACCGTCGAGCGCAGCCGGGCCAGCCTGCTGACAACAACGGTCGACACCCTGCTGCTGCTTGCCTTCACGCTCGACGGCGGCATCGCCTGGCTGGACGCGCTGTGGTCGACCCATGTCGACGGCATCCCCTACGGCCTGGCGATGATCTTCAGCCTGATGGTGATTTCAGGCATCGTCGACCTGCCCTTCGCGCTCCACCGGCAGTTCGTCATCGAGGCCCGCTTTGGCTTCAACCGCATGACCCTGCGCCTGTTCGTCACCGACCTCGCCAAACAGTCCCTGCTCGGCCTTGCCATCGGCGCCCCGGTGATCGCCGCCGTGCTCTGGCTGATGGGCGCCATGGGCGACGCCTGGTGGTTCTGGGTGTGGCTGTTCTGGGCCACCTTCAACCTGCTGCTGCTGTTCGTCTACCCGACCTGGATCGCACCGCTGTTCAACAAGTTCACACCGCTCGCCGACGGCGAGATGAAAAGCCGCATCGAGTCCCTGCTCGTTCGCTGCGGCTTCCGCTCCTCCGGCCTCTTCGTCATGGACGGCTCGAAACGCTCCAGCCACGGCAACGCCTATTTCACCGGCTTCGGCAACAACAAGCGCATCGTCTTCTTCGACACGCTGCTCGAACGTCTGAGCGCTGCCGAGATCGAGGCGGTGCTGGCGCATGAGCTGGGGCATTTCCGCAAGAAACACATCGCCCAGCGCATCGTCTTCATGTTCGCCGGCTCGCTTGCCTTTCTCTGGCTGCTCGGCCAGCTAATCGACAGCCCGTGGTTCTACGCCGGTCTCGGCGTCCCGGCACAGAACACGACGCTGGCTCTGATCCTCTTCTTCCTCGTCGTGCCGGTCTTCACCTTCCCGCTCAGTCCGCTGCTCAGCCAGCTGTCGCGCCGCCACGAGTTCGAGGCCGACGCCTATGCCGCCGAGCACACCGCGGCAACCGACCTGATCCGCGCACTGGTCAAGCTGTACGAGGACAATGCAGCGACGCTGACGCCCGACCCGCTGTATTCCGCCTTCTACGACTCTCACCCGCCGGCCGCCCAGCGTATCGCCCGGCTGCAGGCACTGGCCTGATGCAGGGCCGCGTCGTCGCCGCCCACGGCCGCCAGTACCTGGTCGAATTGCCCGACGGTAGCCGCCTGCCGTGCTTTCCGCGCGGCAAGAAAAGCGAGGTGGCCTGCGGCGACCAGGTGGAGATAAAACAGACCTCGGCCGACCAGGGTGTCATCGAGGCGATCCAGCCGCGCCGCAGCCTGCTCTACCGCTCCAACGAAATCCGCCAGAAGCTGATCGCCGCCAACGTCGACCAGCTGATCATCGTCGTCGCCACCGAGCCGGCTTTTTCCGACGAACTGGTGACGCGTGCCCTGGTCGCCGCCGAGAGCGCCAGCATCGAAATCCTGATCGTCCTCAACAAGTGCGACCTGGCCGACCGCCTGGCGGCAGCGCGCGAACGCCTGACCGTCTTCGCCGGACTCGGCTACCGCATTCTCGAGCTCTCCGCCCGCGACCATGCGGAAGACCTGCGCCCGGCACTGCACAGCCGTACCAGCGTGCTCGTCGGCCAATCCGGCATGGGCAAGTCCACGCTGATCAACGCCCTGATCCCGGAAGCCAACGCCGCCACCCGCGAGATCTCGCTGGCCCTCGACTCCGGCAAGCACACGACGACGCACGCCAGTCTTTATCAACTCGACGCCGACAGCGCCCTGATCGATTCACCGGGCCTGCAGGAATTCGGCCTCGGCCATCTGGCGCGCGGCGAGATCGAGCAAGCCTTTCCGGAATTCCGCCCCTTCCTCGGCCAGTGCCGCTTCCGTGACTGCCGCCACGACCGCGAGCCGGACTGCGCGCTGACCGTCGCACTCGCTGCCGGCAAGATCGACCCGCGGCGATTCGCGGCATATCGCCGGATCGTCGGCGGCGGCGGCCAGACCTCCTGAACCGGGCAAGCGGAGCGACGCTTCTTTCGATGGCATTATTCCGGCCACCCGGCGATAATCCGGGCGTGTCGCCCATTGCGGAACGACGGAAAATACATGGCGTCCTCTCAACCAACCATACTGATTGTCGACGACACGCCGGAGAATCTCAGCATCCTCGGCGAACTGTTGCAGCGCACCTATCGCGTGCGGGCTGCCAACTCGGGACGCCGGGCGATCCAGATCGCCCAGGGTCATCCGACGCCGGACCTCATCCTGCTCGACGTGATGATGCCGGAAATGGACGGTTTCACCGTCCTCCGCCACCTGCGTGAAAACCCGGCAACGCGCGACATTCCGGTCATCTTCGTCACCGCCATGGATGGCACGCAGGATGAAGAGCACGGTCTCGACTGCGGTGCCGTCGATTACATCACCAAGCCGATCCGGCCGGCGATCGTCCTCGCCCGGGTACGTACCCAGCTCGAACTGAAACGGGCCCGCGACATCCTGCACGACCAGAACAACTATCTCGAGGCGGAAGTTGCCCGGCGCATGGAAGAGAACCAGCTGATCCAGCAGATCAGCATCCACGCCCTGGCCCGCCTGGCCGAAACCCGCGACCCGGAAACCGGCAACCATCTGCACCGCACCCAGGAGTACGTGCGCACGCTGGCCACCGCCTTGCGCCATCATCCGCGCTTTGCCGCCCATCTCGACGAACGGACCATCGATGCCCTGGCCAAATCGGCGCCGTTGCACGATATCGGCAAGGTCGGCATTCCCGACAACATCCTGCTCAAGCCGGGGCCGCTGACACCCGACGAGTGGACGATCATGAAGACGCATGCCGAACTGGGCAGCCGTGCCATCGCCCAGGCCGAAGCCGATGCCGAACGACCGGTGGCCTTTCTCGACATCGCCAAGGAAATCGCCCACCACCATCATGAGAAATGGGACGGCAGCGGTTACCCCGAAGGCCTGGCCGGCGACGCCATTCCAGTCTCTGCCCGGCTGATGGCACTGGCCGACGTCTTCGATGCACTGATCTGCAAGCGCGTCTACAAGGAAGCCTTTCCGATCGAAACTGCCCGCCAGATCATCGTCGATGGCAGCGGCAAGCATTTCGACCCGGATGTCGTCGCAGCCTTCCTCGATCAGTTCGAAGCCTTCGTACGCATCGCCCAAGCCTATACGGACTGAGGAACGCCGCGGACCACACGATGAGGGAAGCCGAAGCGCAACAAAGCTCCATGGGGAAGGCCCTTGCTTTCGTCCTGCTTCCGTATGTCGCCCTCGCATCGTTGTGGATACTCGTCTCCGATCAATTGCTGATGACCTTCGTCAGCGATCCGCAAGACCGGATACTCGTCGGCTCGCTGAAAGGCTGGGCCTTCATTGCCGTCACCGCGCTGCTCCTCGGCCTGCTGTTGCGCCGCCTGCTCGGCGAAGCCGAACGCGGCCGCCAGGCTGAAAGACAGGCCCGTCAGGCGCTGGCGCGCGAGCATCTGCACCTGCAGACGCTGATCGATACCCTGCCCGATCTCGTCTGGCTGAAGGATCCGGACGGGGTCTATCTGAACTGCAATCGGCGCTTCGAGGACCTCTACGGCGTCCCTGAAGAAGCGCTGATCGGCAAGACCGATTTCGATTTCGTCGACCGCGCACAGGCCGAGTTCTTTCGTGCCAACGACCGTGCCGCACTGGCTGCCGGTCGCTCGCGCAGCAACGAGGAATGGTTGACCTTCGCCAGCGACGGCCATCGTGAGCGGGTGCTGACCACCAAGACTCCGATGGTCGACAGCACGGGGCAACTGGTCGGCATTCTCGGCATCGGGCGCGACATCAGTCCGCTAAAGGACCTGGAAGAACGTTTCCGGGTCGCTTTCGACGCCAGCCCTGCCTCCATCTCGCTGACCACCATCGAGGAAGGCATCTACCTCGATGCCAACCGGCGCTATGCCGAAATGCTCGGCTGGTCGGCGACCGAACTGCTCGGGCGCAGCTCCGGCGAATTCGGCCTGTGGATCAATCCGGAAGCCCGCCAGCAATGGCTGGACAGATTGCTGATCAACGGCAGCCTGCGCGACTATCAGACCGAATGGCGGCGCCGTGACGGCAGCCCGATCTCGATCAGCCTCTCCGCCGAAATCGTCAGCCTGAGCAACCGGCGCTGCATACTCGCCTTCATCCTCGACATCTCCGAACGACGCCAGGCCGAACAGGCCATCTTCCAGTTGCAGGAGCGACTGGCCGTCGCCTTCCGCGCCGCGCCGGTCGCCGCCTGCATCACCCGCGTCGCCGACGGTCGCATGATCGATGTGAATGACCGCCTGCTCGCCGAATACAACTGGACCCGCGAGGAACTGCTGGGCAAGACGACGCTCGAGGCCGGCCTCTGGGACGGCAAGGATCGGGCCCGGATGATCGAACTGCTGCGCCGCGACGGCTTCGTCATCGATTTCGACAGCACCGCCACCGGCCGCGATGGCCGCCAGCGGCAGATCAGTCTGTCGGCGGCGAGGATCGATGTCGATGGCGAGCCGCACATCGTCGTCTATGTCGTCGACGTCTCCGAGCGGCGCGCTGCCGAACAGGCCCTGCGCGAACGCGAAGAGATCTATCGCAGCATCGTCACCCAGGCCAGCGACGGCATCTGCCTGATCGACCCGGAAACCCTGGGTTTCCTGGAGGTCAATGACGCCGTTATCGGCAACCTCGGCTATACCCGCGAGCAATTCGCCGGGCTCACGCTGCTCGACATCAAGGACGAGCCCGACGAAAGCCAGCTGCGTAACGAGCTGGCCGATGTCGTCACCCACGGCAACGCCGTATTCGAACGCCGCCACCGTCGGCGCGACGGCAGCCTGCAGATCGCCCGCATCGCGGCGACGGCAGTCAATGTCGGCGGTCGGCCGCTCATCTGCGCCATCTGGCAGGACATCTCCGAACAGAAGGCCGCCGGCGACGAACTGGAGCGCCACCGGCACCACCTCGAGGACCTGGTCGCCGAGCGCACGGCCGAACTGGCCCACGCCAAGAACGTCGCCGAGGAAGCCAGTCGGGCGAAGAGCGTCTTCCTGGCCAACATGAGCCACGAGATCCGCACACCGATGAATGCCATCATCGGCCTCAATCACCTCGCCGAGCGCCACACCGAGGATCCGGAACAACGCATCCGCCTGCACAAGGTTGCCGATGCCGCCCATCACCTGCTGTCCATCATCAACCAGATCCTCGACATCTCGAAGATCGAAGCGGGCAAACTCGAACTCGAACCGACCGACTTCCTGCTCGCCCAGGTCATCGACAACACCAGCATCCTCGTCGTCGACCATCTGCGCTCCGGCGGCATCGAACTGCGCAGCACGATCGATCCGGCCCTGCCGCCTGTGCTGCACGGCGACCCGCTGCGGCTCGGCCAGATCCTGCTCAACTACCTGTCGAATGCGGTCAAGTTCACGCGCCACGGCCATATCGACATCCGGGCCAGCCTGGACAGCTGCGATGCCGAGGGCAGACTGATCGTCCGTTTCACGGTCAGCGATACCGGAATCGGCATCCCGCTCGACCAGCAGGCACGTATCTTCGACGCCTTCGAACAGGCCGACACATCGACCACCCGGCGCTTTGGCGGTACCGGACTCGGCCTCGCCATCGTCCGCCGCCTGGCCCATCTGATGGGTGGCGACAGCGGCCTGACCAGCACCCCCGGCGAAGGCAGCAGCTTCTGGTTCACCGCCTGCCTGCGCCGCGGCACCAGCAGCATCAGCGAAGCCGCGCTGCCGCTGGCGACCGCCGAAGCCGAGCGGATGCTGGAAAGCCTGAATCAGGAAGCCTGGATACTGCTTGCCGAAGACAACCAGATCAATCAGGAAGTCGCCATCGACCTGCTGCGCAGCGTCGACCTGCATGTCGACCTCGCCGCCAATGGCGAGGAAGCGGTCCGCCTGGCACGCGAACGTCCCTACGACCTGATCCTGATGGACATGCAGATGCCGGTCATGGACGGCCTGACCGCCACCCGGCTGATCCGCAGCAGCGCCAGCGGGCGCAAGGTGCCGATCCTGGCAATGACGGCCAATGCCTTCAGCGAGGATCGCCAGCGCTGCCTCGATGCCGGCATGAACGACCACATCGCCAAGCCGGTCGACCCGGGCAAGCTGTTTGCCGCCCTGATCAAATGGCTGCCGCTGCATGGCAGCGCCAAGAGCGCGCCGGCAGCCCCCACCGCAGCCCCGCCGGCCGTTCCGGAAGAGCGGCTGCGCGAGGCACTCGCCGCCATTCCCGGCATCGACGTCGACGCCGGCCTGCGCGCCGTACGCGGCCGCTTCGCCAGCTACCGGCGCCTGCTCAACAGCTTCCTCGAGCAGCACGGCGGGGACGAGCGGCAGATTGCCAAGGCCCTCGCCGCAGGCCGGACGGATGATGCCTCACACCTGGCCCATGCGCTCAAGGGGGCGGCCGGCACCCTCGGCCTGAGCCGTATCCATGCTGCGGCAGCCAGCCTCAACGCAGCCCTGCGCGCCCCCGGCAGCAGCACGCAGCCCACCGACACCTTGCTCGGCGAACTCGCCGAGGCGTTCCAGGCGACACTGCCGGCGCTGGCCGCCGCCCTCGCCGACACACCGGATTAGGATGATGACCGCCACACCCAGCTCGACCCTGGCCGAGATCATGTCCCGGGAAGTGCTCGCCATTGCCCCGGACGCCACCCTGCACGAGGCCGCCCGGCTGATGGCCGACGAGTGCATCTCCTGCCTGCTGGTCAACGCGTCCGGCCGCTCGCTCGGCATCATCACCGAAAGCACCATCATGCGGGCCATGCATGATCGCCTGCCGGCGACAACACCGGCCGGCGAGATCATGTCGCACCCCCTGATCAGCGCGCCTCCCGAACTTGATCTGATGCAGGCCAGGCAGCTGGTCGAACGGAACGGCATCCGCCATCTTGCCGTGGTCGATGGGGACGGGCAGACCATCGGCATCGTCAGCGAAACCGATTTCCGCCTGGCGCTCGGCACCAACATCTTCCGTCATCTGCGCAATCTCGCCGGCGTCATGGAACGGGAGATTCCCCACCTGGCACCGGATGCGCGCATCGCGGAAGCCGTCGCCTGCATGGTGGAGTTCGCCACCGATTACCTGATCGTCACCGAGAACGGCAAGCCGCTCGGCATCCTGACCGAACGCGACATTCCCCGCCTCCTGCGCAAGCACCCGGAGGCCCAGGACATGCTGTTGCGCGACGCGATGACCTCGCCGGTCCGCGGCATTTCCATCGATGCCTCGGTCACCGCCACCCTGGAAGCGATGACCCGCCTGCACATGCGCCACATGGCCGTGGTCGACAACGAGGGTTTCATCCTCGGCGTCGTCAGCCAGCACCGGCTGCTCGAGCAGCTGGCGCTCAGCCAGTTCGAATCGGCACTCGACCAGGTCCGCCAGGAACGCGACCGGCTGCGCCTCGAAGCCCACCTCAAACTGGCGCTCGATGCCGCCGGTGGCGGTAGCTGGGAATATCTGCACGAGGCTGACCGCCATCTGGTCAGCGACGGCCTGCTCAGACTGCTCGCCTACCCGGCGGCAACGATGCCGAGAACCATGCATGAATGGCAGCAGTGCATCCACCCCGACGATCAGCCCGTGTTTGCCGGGGCGCTCGCCGACGTCGCCGCCGGCAAACTGCCGCACCACCTGCTCGAGTACCGTATCCGGCGCGGCGATGGCAGCTGGCTCTGGGTCGAGGACCGGGGGTGCATCATCGAGCACCGGACAGACGGTTCGCCGGCGGTGATCGCCGGCGTGCTGACCGACATCAGCGCCCGGCGCCGGGAGCGGCTGCAGATCGAATCGGAACGCAGCCGGCTGAGCGCCCTGCTCAGGACCCTGCCCGACATGGTCTGGCTGAAGGACGCCAATGG
>WBUO01000281.1 GCA_008933675.1 Dechloromonas sp. | reverse complement strand
GACGAAGCCGCCGCCAAGAAGGACTGGGATCAGGCCAACCTCTGGTCCGAGCAGATCTGGCAATACCAGGTCAAGGCCGCCGACCTCGGCCTGCGTGCCAAGACCTATCTCGAGCAGAACGGCGCCAAGAAGGTCAAGTAAGGCATCCTGAATCACCGGGATCACAAGGGGGCAGAGCAATCTGCCCCCTTTTTCGTTGGTCGCCCGGGCGGCTGCAACTGGCGCCTGGCCCCTCGCTGCGCTAACCTCCCCTTCACTTTCCGCGATTGATTCCCGAACTCCACAACCGTTGCCGGCAGTAAGGCAACCAAGGCTAGAGCAGCAAACTTGGCATCGACACAACCTTCCGTGAGCCATTGGCCGGGCGGCAAATTCGTCTTTCTGGCCATCGTCACCTGGACTCTCCTGGTGCTCGCCTCCCTGCTCGCCCAGCGCGAGCAACTGAACCGGACGGCCAGCGCCCTGGCGCGCATCGATGCCGTCGCCAACCTGAAGAAGGACATGTCCATCCGCAAATGGGCATCCGACGTCAAGGGGGTTTTCATCCTCGAAGACAACGTGCCGCCGATCAACTCGCTGGACGAAGAGGAGCGCCTGATCGGCATTCGCGGTAATGGCGAAACCCTGCGCCTGGTCACGGTGACGCCGATCCACCTGTTGCTGGCGATCCAGGAGGCGAGCAACCGCAACGCCGACAACAGTCGCGAACGCCTGACCTCGAAACAGCTGCGCAACCAGGACAACGCGCCGGACGACTGGGAGCAGAAGGCGCTGGATGCGCTGGAAAAAGGCGGCGACATGGTGACCGAAGTGCTGCCCAAGACGGGCAAGCACGGGCTGATGCGGGCAATGATTCCGATGCGCATGGAAGAGGAATGCCTGGAATGCCATCGCGACACGCTGGTTCCGGTCGGCGGCCTGCGCGGCGGCGCCACCATCGCGATCAACCTGAATGCCTATCGGACGGCCCAGCAGCCAACCTGGCAGGCCATCCAGTACTGGCACCTGGGAATCTGGATACTCGGCCTGACCGTGTTATTCACTTATGCCTATTTCGCCCGCCACCGCGGCCTGGAGAAGCTGCGCAGCGAAGAGGAACGCCGGGAGAACGAAATGGCGTTCGCTGCGATGGCCGAAGGCGCCATCATCACCGATCCAGGCGGGCGGATTCTCTGGGTCAATGACGCTTTCTGCCGCATTTCCGGTTACGCCCGCGAGGAAGTGATCAACCAGAACCCGCGCCTGCTGAAGTCCGGCCTGCACGACGCGGCGTTTTACAGGCAACTGTGGGCGCAGCTGACCAGCGTCGGCCACTGGCGCGGCGAACTGTGGAACCAGCGCAAGAACGGGGAAATCTTCCCGGAGGAAATATCGATCCAGGCACTGAAAGGACCGGACGGCCAGATTCGCCGCTTCATCTCGATCTTCTCCGAGATTTCGGAACGCAAGCGCAACGAGAAAGCCCTGCAGGAGTACCACGAGCACCTCGAGGACCTTGTCCGCCAGCGCACCGAGGAACTGACCGAAGCCCGCGATGAAGCGGAAGCGGCCAACCGTTCGAAATCGACCTTCCTGGCCAACATGAGCCATGAGCTGCGCACCCCGCTCAATGCGGTGATCGGCTTTTCGCAGCTGATGGAAAAGGATCCGCAACTCGAGCCGACACAGCGGCGCAATGTCGAGATCATCAACAGCTCGGGCAATCATCTGCTGACCTTGATCAACGACATTCTCGAACTGTCGAAGATCGAGTCGGGCAAAATGGAAATCTGCGCCGAGGAGGTGGACCTGCCCGAACTGCTTGCCGGTGTGGTCGGCATGATGAGCCTGCGTGCCGAACAGGGCGGCCTCGCCCTCAAGCTCGAACTGCCCGGCACCCTGCCCCTGGTCGTGCTCGATCCGCTGATGCTGCGCCAGGTGTTGCTCAACCTGCTGTCGAATGCCATCAAATTCACCCCGAGCGGTTCCGTCACCCTGCATGTCGACAGTCACCCGACCGGCGACGACAGGCTGGAACTCCGCTTCGCCGTCGCCGACACCGGCATCGGCATCAGCGCCGAAGACCAGGCGCGCATCTTCCACTCCTTCGAGCAGGTCGGCGGCGCCCGCCAGGGAGGAACCGGTCTCGGGCTGACCATCAGCCAGCAGTACGTGCGCATGATGGGCGGCGAACTGCTGGTCGCCTCCGAGCCCGACAAGGGTGCCACCTTCAGCTTCGCCATCACGGTTGGCAGCAGCAGCCAGCCGGCCGGCGGCAAAGCCGACAAGGGACGGATCAGCGGGATCGAGCCGGCCGATCACGGCCGGCACATCCTGATCGTCGACGATATTCCGGAAGCCCGGCTGCTCGTCCGCTCGCTGCTTGAACCGTTCGGTTTCCGGGTCAGCGAAGCCGCCAGCGCTGCCGCCGCCGAAACGCTGATCGCCGGCGGGCAGCCGGATCTCGTGCTGCTCGACTGGTTCATGCCGGACGACAGCGGCCTCGCCCTGATCGCCCGCATACGTGGCCGCAGCGACATCCGGCAGCCGCATCTGATCATGCTGACCGCCAATGCGACCGACGACAGCCGGCGGCAGGCCCTGAACGGCGGGGCTGATGATTTCGTCAGCAAACCGTTCGAGGAGGACGAGTTGCTGCGGACACTCGCCCGGCATCTGGCGCTCCACCTGATCCGCAGCGAGCCCCCGGCAACGGCAGCCGGCCACGCGCCACATGCCCTGCCCCGGATCACGGCCGACGATCTGCTCCACCTTGGCGCCGAAGCGCGGGCCGTTCTGGCGCAAGCGGCGCTGTCGCTGAATCCGGACAAGATCGCCGACGCCTTGCGCATCGTTGCCCGGGAAAATCCGGAGCTGGCCGAACGCCTTGGCGAATTCGCCACGACCCGCCAGTATCAGGCCTTGTGGCAGCTGCTCGGCATACTCGAAGCAGAGGAATGGACATGAAAGCCGAAATCCTGGTCGTCGAAGACACACCAGCCTCGCTCGAACTGCTCGCCCAGTTGCTCGTCCAGGCCGGGTACACGGTACGTCCGGCGCTCGAGGGGCGAATGGCACTACGCTCGGCACAGGCCAGCCCGCCCGATCTGATCCTGCTCGATGTGCGCATGCCGGGCATCGATGGCTAAGAGGTCTGCCGCCGCCTGAAGGCCGACGAGCGGACACGCGACATTCCGGTCATCTTCCTTTCAGCCCTGCGCGAAGCCGGCGACAAGCTGAAGGGTTTCGCCCTCGGCGCTGTCGACTACGTGGCCAAGCCCTACCAGCCGGAAGAGGTTCTGGCGCGCGTGCGCACCCATATCGAGCTGCGCCATCTGCAATCGCGCCTCGAAGAACGGGTCGGCGAACGCACCGCACAGCTGCAGGCGGCACAGGCCAGTCTGCACGAATCGCAGAGCCGCCTGCAGGAGCTTGCCGGCTTTCTGCAAACCGTCCGCGAGGAAGAACGCTCCGGCATCGCCCGCGAACTGCACGATGAACTCGGCCAGGCGCTGACCGCCCTGCGCATCGATCTCGGCTGGCTCAGGGACAGGTGCGGCCAGCTGGCGCCGCCGCTGGTCGAGCGGACGGAAGGGGCCTACGCCCTGGTCGAGCGGACCATCGCCGCGCTACGCCGGATTTCCGAGGGCCTGCGCCCGGGCATGCTTGATGTGCTCGGCCTGGCGGCAGCGATCGAGCACCACGTCAACCAGTTCCACGAACGTACCGGAATCGCCTGTACGCTGACCATGAGCGACGAGGAATTCGACATCGGCGAACCGCTGGCCACAGCCATTTTCCGGGTTGTCCAGGAATCGCTGACCAATGTCGCCCGGCATGCGGCGGCAACGCGCATCGCCATCAACATCGACGATGACGCGGACGAAATCCGGGTAGAAATCGAAGACGACGGCTGCGGTTTCGTGACCAGCGGCGCCAGGAAGACCTTCGGCCTGCTCGGCATGCAGGAGCGAGTGAAAATACTCGGCGGGCGGATCGACATCGCCAGCCAGCCAGGGCAAGGCACGCGCATCGCCGCCTGCCTGCCGAAACACCGTGAGGAAACAGCATGATCCGCATCCTGATTGCCGACGACCATGACATCTTGCGTGCCGGCCTCAAGCACATCCTGCAGGACAGCGGCGACATCGTCGTCGCCGGCGAAGCCAGCGACGGCCATCAGGCACTGGCGCAGGTACGCGCCGGCCACTGGGACGCCATCGTTCTCGACCTGTCGATGCCGGGCAAGAGCGGCATCGAGCTGATCAAGCAGATCAAGGGCGAGTTTCCCAAGCTGCCGATCCTGATCCTCAGCATGCACAAGGAAGACCTCTACGCCGTGCGTGCCCTGAAGGCCGGCGCTGCCGGCTACCTGTGCAAGGACAGCGCCGAGACCCTGCTCGTCCAGGCCATCCGCAAAGTTGCCGGCGGCGGCCTGTTCATCGACCAGACGGTTGCCGAGAAACTGGCGCTGGAAATGCTGACTGCCCCCGCCAACGGCGCCCCGCACAGCCGTCTGACCGACCGCGAGTACCAGGTCTTCCTGCTCCTCGCCCGCGGCCACGGGGTCACCGACATCAGTCGTCAGCTGAATCTCAGCGTCAAGACGGTGAGCACGCACAAGACCCGGATTCAGGAAAAGATGGGGCTGGGCAATACCGCCGAACTGATCCACTACGCCATCCGGCACCAGCTGGTCGACGACGCGGACAGTCTGGCGGAGTAAGTTCGCCCGCCGTCGGCGGGCGGGCAGCACTTGCGCCCGCCTGGTGCGGCAGAACGCCGGCAGCGCAGCAAAGGCGCCGGCCATCGGATTATTCCTACTCCGCCCCCGTCATATTCCCACCCTGCAAATCAGCAGTCCTTACCTGTCTGCCTTCTTCGGTGACTCCTACACTGCCCGCATGCGACAAATTGCCGCAGCGGCACTCTGCCGCAGGGTAGTGCGGAGGGGAAAAGTCGTAAAACCCGATTGATTCGTAGGAGAGTCCACATGAAAACCCGTATGAACAAAACCGTCGCCGCCCTCGTCGTCGCCGGTATCGGATTCGGAACGGTGGGAGCGGCCTGGGGCGCCGAGTCCCTGCAGGACGTGTTGAAGCGCCGTGGTCTGAGCCAGCAGGACGTGCTGGCCGCCGCCAAGACCTATGTACCGACCGGCAAGCGCGACGAGTTCGTCGTCTTCAGCTCGGGCGGCCAGTCCGGCCAGATGATCGTCTATGGCATTCCGTCCA
>WBUO01000280.1 GCA_008933675.1 Dechloromonas sp. | reverse complement strand
GAGCAGTTCTACTTCAAATACTGTTCGACCTTCGATTCAACTGAAGAGGGCAATATCGGTCCAGTCGCGGAAGCTCTGCTTCGGGAGATTGGCGTCACGAAAGCCATCGTTTGCCCCGCCTTTCCCGCAAACGGTCGGACGGTTTATCAGGGTCATCTCTTCGTCGGGGATACGCTTTTGCACGAATCGAGCATGCGCAACCACCCGATTACGCCGATGACCGACAGCGACATCCGCCGTTGGCTTGGCCATCAGTCCAGAGGCGCGGTTTCCCATATTTCCCACCGGACGGTAACGCGGGGCGCCGACGCTATCGCGCATGCGCTGGCCGCCGCGCCCGACGGGCTCGTCGTTTGTGACGCCGTTGCAGATAGCGATCTTCGCGCGATCGGCCGTGCGGCCAAGGATATGGCGCTAATCACGGGGGGATCGGCGCTTGCGATGGGACTGCCCGAAAATTTTAGGGCGACAGGGCAGATCGAGGACAGCAAGACGGATTTTGAAGCTCGGCCCGGGCCGGCGCTGGTTCTCGCCGGAAGCTGTTCGGCCGCGACAAATGCGCAGGTGGCGCGATACAGACAAGCCCGCCCCGCCTTTGCGATCGACGGCGCCGCCCTGCTGGCGGGCTATCCCGTTCTCGAGTATGCTGATGCCTTCGCGCGCGAATATCACGAGAAAGCCCCCTTGATCTATTCGACTATCACCCCCGATGCCGTAGCAAACAGTCGCGCCCAAGCGGATTTCGGGGCCGCTTCGGCAGCGATCGAGGAGCTGATGGCCGGGCTTGCGCTGCGCGCGAGGAAACGGGGCGTAACGCGACTGGTAGTTGCGGGCGGCGAAACGTCCGGCGCGGTTGTAGAGGCGTTAAGCCTCGGGGCGATGGCCGTCGGCCCCGATGTGGCTCCGGGCGTTCCGCTATTGTCAGCCGGCGGCGTCGGATTTGCCTTGAAGTCGGGCAATTTCGGTGACGAGGACTTTTTTGAAAAGGCGCTGAGGATGATGGAGGAAAATGCGTGAGCCTGGCGCGCGCCCGCGAAGAAATCTGCCATCTTGGCCGCTCGCTTTTCGATCGGGGATACACGCACGGCACCTCGGGCAACATCAGCGTCCTTCTCGACGATGGTCGGATGCTCGTTACGCCGACAAACTCCTCCCTTGGTGTCCTGGATCCGGCGGGGCTCACGCTGCTCGATCCCGCCGGGCGGATCTTGGAGGGCCTGGCGCCGACTAAGGAACTGCCACTGCACGGGGCAATGTATCGTTCGCGCGGTGCAGCGCGCGCTATCGTGCACCTGCATTCGACCCATTCGGTTGCTGCGTCGATGTTGCCCGATCTCGATCCGGCTGACGTATTTCCGCCTCTGACTGCCTATTATCTGATGAAGGTTGGGCGGACCGCATTGCTACCCTATTTTCGACCGGGTGATCCCCGCGTTGCCCAAGCGATCGACGAACTGCAGGGGGCATATTCCTCGATTCTTTTGGCGAATCATGGACCTGTTGTCTCGGGCCTCTCGCTAGCCGAGGCGACGGCGGCGATCGAAGAGCTTGAGCAGACGGCAAAGCTCTATTTGCTCGTTGGGCATCGGGGAGCTCGATTGCTGAATTGCGAAGAAACTAAAGCGCTTCGGTGTAACTAGCTGATGAATGAAGGCGGGCGGCCTTGCGCCACGGGCAATGGACTGGGCGACCAGTAGCCCGACGCTCAG
Organism: Dechloromonas sp.; assembly: GCA_008933675.1. GTDB lineage: Bacteria > Pseudomonadota > Gammaproteobacteria > Burkholderiales > Rhodocyclaceae > Azonexus. The sequence continues at coordinate 3,562 of WBUO01000280.1, read as the reverse complement.
GATCGCCACGCGTCGTTTCCGGAGTGTCCCTTAGATGGCTGCACGAACGCGCTAAGCTGCGAGTTCGAACATCTGCAAAACCACTGCCGGATTTGGAAGCAGACGGTCCCCTACCGGCGAAAGTCAGCTATTGGTGTCGTCGCGGCACTGCTGCGCCCGTTTGAGGTCGAGCAGCTCGGAGACATCCACACCAAGAGCCGCCGCAATTCGTTCGAGCACGAGCGCCGACGGATTGCGGACCCCGCGTTCGACACCGTTGATATAGCCGCGATCGAACCCGCTATCAGTGGCGAAGTCTTCTTGGCTGATGCTGCGCTCCTTCCGGAGGCGCCTCAAGTTCCAGCCGATGCGCTTGCGGACGTCCATCGGCCAGTAGATCAGTCAGTGAGACTAATTAGCCCACGACTTATAAGTCTCATTTTGCTGGACTAGTGCTGGGTCTTCGAGCACTGCCTAGGCGTCGCGAACAGCCGTGGTGAACTTGGGTGTTGGATTTCGTCTCGCTATTATCATCGGTCGAAGTCGACCCCGCCGAGACGCTCGTCGTCCGCCACGTACCTGTTGAGAAATCCCTGAAGCGAGTCCTTCCGTGGCTGGTCGTCGAACGTCCTGACCTGTGGCGCGCCTATCAGCAGATACAGTGGGTCACCCTCGAAAAGGCGATGACGCGCGGTAAGTATATCGCGTCCTTCATCGGACAAGACCCTGGAGCCGGTACGTTCGCGGGGATGTACCGTATCGGCGAATGGCAGGCACTCGATGCTGCTGGCTACCACGCGTTTCCAGGGAACAGCGAGCTCGCCGCTCTCGGTATGACGGGCCGGTCAGATGACATGCCCGATTGTCTCGCCTTCGAACTCGATCCCCTGCCGCATTTCGAAGACTGGATCGGCCGCCTCACTATCCGGTGGCCGAAGCCTTATCAGCAATGGTGGCGTTGGGGCGCCCGCGGCTCATTCCCAATCCAAACGATCGAAGCGGAAAGCCGCTTCGTACGCGGGATGCCCGGATGGGAGGACATCGTGCTCACGCAGGCGGAGCTGCAGAACCTGCCGGCGTCTTGGAAAGCGGCGCTGGCGCAGTGGCGCGGGATCTATTTCATCTATGATGCCGGTCGCCGTGCAGGTTATGTCGGGTCTGCCTACGGCGCCGACAATATCTATGGCCGCTGGCGCGATTACGCGCGCAGTGGCCACGGCGGTAACAAGGAGTTGAAGAACAGCCAGCCAGGCGATCTCAGGTTCAGCATTCTCCAACGCACCTCGCCCGACCTCGATCCGGAAACCGTCATCGCGCTGGAGGCGAGCTGGAAGACGCGGCTCCATACCCGGGAGCTGGGGCTGAACCGGAACTAGGCTGGGCGCTTAATAGAGGGGGGCGTATTCCTCGTCGCCGTCTTCCCAAAACTCGTCGCCTTCGATGCTGTAGCTGCCGTCATCATCGACGTACGGGACATAGGGCGGCTCGGGTGGTCCATCATAAGTCATCCACCGGCGGCGGACCCAGTCGAGCAGCTGCGACAGCGCATCGACCTGGTCGTCGTGCCGCGCGTTCGGGAACCCGAGAAGTTCCTGCTGGAACTCGGCGAGCCAAGGCGCGTCGCCGGGTAGGAGTACCTGGCCCGCCTCGATCATCGCGCTGATCCCTGCGACACGGGACTTCTTATCGGTCTCGGGACGGAACGGGATCGGGCGCGGCACGCCCGCCGGCGCCTCACTGCGCAGCGTCTGAATCAGTTGCGTTCCGCTCGCTTGGTCCTCGACCAGCAGCGCCGTCGCGCGATGGGCAACGGCGTTGCGGATCGAAAGCCGCTTCAGCTCGGGGAACTCGGCTCTCTTGCGGACGACATCGATGATATAGACGGCCTGATGGGTGGCGATCGCGGTAACGCACGCCGAGTAGTCGTTGTGGATGCCGTCCTTGGACGCGGTATCCCAGCTTTGCACGATCTCACCGTGGTCCGGTAGATGGTCGTAGACTCGGAGCCATTCGGCGCGGATCATGTTGCCCTCGGCGGGCACCGGGTTCTGCTGGTATTGCGCCTCGAAGTTGATCGAACCGACGCCCTGCTTGACGGCCATCAACGCCGCATAGGGCTCGCGAGATGGATGCAGGATGTCGCCGGTCTTACGCGCATGGACGCGGCCCCGCGTTAGCGGGATGATCTCGTCCTCGACCGCGATCGACGGGAGCGTCAACACGTCCCAGTCGCCGGTTTCAATGAGCATGCCGCAAAGATCATACTGATGGAGACGCTGCATCACGGTCACGATCGCGCCGCGCTTCTTGTCGTTGAGGCGCGACGCCAAGGTGGAGTGGAACCACTCATTGACCGAGTCCCGGGCCGTGTTGGAGTTCGCATCGTCGGGCTTGATCGGGTCATCAATGATGATGATGTCGCCGCCGCGACCCGTCAGCGTGCCGCCGATCGAGGTTGCGAGACGCCCACCGCCGGCCGTCGTCTCGAAGTCGTGCGCGGCGGAGCGCGAACCGTTGATACGCGTGCCAGGGAACAGGTCGTGGTACCAGCGGGACTGCATGATCGACCTGCAATCGCGGGCGTGCTTCGCCGAAAGTTCGTTCGAATAGCTGACGCACACGAAGTTGAGCGTCGGATCATTGCCAAGCCGCCATGCTACCCACGCCACAGAGATCATGATCGACTTCAGGTTACGCGGCGGCAGGTTCACGATGAGCCGGCGGCAGCTGCCCTTGCTGACCCGCTCAAGCTGATAGGCGATGGCGTCGATATGCCAATTATAGTCGAGAGCCGCGCCGCCCTGGATGTGGGGCATGGCGCGGATCAGGAAAGACCCGAAGTCCCGCCGCATGAGCTCCTCGACAGCGGCATGCGGATCGCTGAACCCGGCTAATTTATGCATCGGGATTGCTGTCATCGCTTGCATCCGGCTCGGCCGCCTTCTCGGTGCCGGTTGCTTCGCCTTGCATGAAGTGTTCAATGATCTGAAGATCGTGATCGGACAGCTTCTGCTTATCGGGGCGCCGGTCTTCGAAGCCTTCGGCCTGGATAACCAGTGCCAAGAGCGTGTGGGCAGCGCGGACGTCGCCTTTCGCGGCCTTTGCCGCGAGGGCCTTGATCACGAGGCGGCGCTTGCGGATGCGCTTCTTCTTCCCGTTCACCTCAACGGTGACGAACTCGTCGAGCTCGGCCTTGAGTTCTGCGCGTAGGCCCTTGGCGCCTTTCGGGCGGCCCCGAGGGTTGCCGGATTCGCCGGGCCGGAAGCGCGTCGGGATCGGGGGATTGCCGTAGCCCACCTTTTGCGGATCGTCGTTCGGACCGTCACCAGCCACGGGGCTGTTCGATTTCTTCATCTTACTGCTCCTCGGTGCTGCGGTCTTGTTCGACCTGCTGGAAGGTGCGACCATCGGGCAGCGTGGCCTTGAGGCCGGTCACGGCCTCGATGCGCCGGATCGCGGTGTCGACGTAAAGCGGGTCGATCTCGATCGCGGCGCCGCGGCGGCCAGCGTGGTGCGCGGCGAGCAAAACGGTGCCGGATCCCGCGCACGGATCGAGGACGATGTCGCCGGGGCGCGAGCAGTC
>WBUO01000011.1 GCA_008933675.1 Dechloromonas sp. | reverse complement strand
ATGCCGAATTGAGGAACGCATGACCCACGCCCACTTTCTCGCCCGTCGCAAACGCCTGTTGAAAGCCATCGGCGATGGCGTGGCCATCGTGCCTACCGCGCCCGAGGTCATCCGCAACCGCGACGCCCACCATCCCTACCGCTTCGACAGCTACTTCTGGTATCTGACCGGCTTCCCCGAGCCGGAAGCGGTGGTCGTCCTGGTCGGCGCCAAGGACGGCAGGAGCCGCCCGAAATCCATCCTGTTCTGCCGCGAGAAGCATGAAGAACGCGAGATCTGGGATGGCTACCGCTACGGCCCGCAGGCCGCCAAGGCCGCTTTCGGCTTCGACGCCGCCTATTCGATCGAGCAGTTCGACAAGAAACTGCCGGAACTGCTGGTCGACCGTGACACCTTGTGGCACGCCATCGGTCACGATGCCGGGTGGGATACCCGCATTGCCAAGGCGCTGAACGAAGTGCGTGCCCAGACCCGTGCCGGCAAACGTGCCCCACGGGCCATCCACGACCTGCGCGCCGAGCTCGATGCCATGCGGCTGGTCAAGGACGCGGCCGAAGCCGCCATCCAGCAGCGTGCCGCCGACATCGCCAGCGCCGGCCACGCCCGCGCCATGCGCGCCTGCCGCCCGGGCCTGGCCGAGTACGAACTGGAAGCCGAGCTGACCTACGAGTTCCGCAAGCGCGGCGCCGACGCCCATGCCTACACGCCCATCGTCGCCGGCGGCGCCAACGCCTGCGTGCTGCACTATGTGGAAAACAACAAGCTGCTCAACGACAACACACTGGTGCTGATCGACGCCGGCTGCGAAGTTGAGGGCTACGCCGCCGACATCACCCGAAGCTTCCCGGTCAATGGCCGTTTCAACGCGGCACAGAAGGACGTTTACGAAATCGTCCTCGCCGCGCAGGAGGCTGCCTTCGCCGCCACTGCCCCCGGCCGCCACTTCATGGAGGCGCACGACGCCGCGGTGCGCGTGCTGACCCAGGGCCTGGTCGATCTCAAGCTGCTCAAGGGATCTGTCGACTCGTTGATCGAGAAGGGCGACTACAAGCGCTTCTACATGCACCGCACCGGCCACTGGCTCGGGCTCGACGTACACGATGCCGGCGAATACAAGGTCGGCGAGCAATGGACGACGCTGCAGCCGGGCATGACGGTGACCGTCGAACCCGGCCTCTACATCCGCCCGGCTGACGACATCCCGGAAGCCTTGGCCGGCATCGGTATCCGCATCGAGGACGATGTGCGCGTCACTGCCGACGGCTGCCATGTTTACACCTCGGCGCCGAAAACCATCGCCGAGATCGAGGAGGTCATGCGCCGTGACTGAGTCCGCCGTTGAAAACGTCGACATCCTGATCATCGGTGCCGGCCCGGTCGGCATGACGCTGCACCTGGCTCTGGCCGCCGGCGGCCAGTCCTCGCTGCTGCTTGACCGCCGCCCGCAGGCCGCGCTGCAGGCCGATCCGCGCGCCCTCGCCCTGTCGCACGGCGCCCGCGAACTGCTCGAACAGATCCACTCCTGGCCGGCGCGCGCCGCAACGCCGATCGAGACCATCCACATTTCGCAGAAGGACGGCTTCGGCCGTACCCTGCTCGATCGTGCCGACTACGCCCTGCCGGCGCTCGGCTACGTCGTCCGCTACCGCGACCTGGCCGCGGCGCTGGCCGCCAACCTGAATGACAGCAGCCTGCTCGCCGAGGCCGACATCCTCGATGTTCATGCCGACAACGACGGCGCCACCGTCGCCCTGCGCCACGCCGGCCAGCTGCGCCGCATCCGCTGCCGGCTGCTGGTGCACGCCGAGGGCACACCGGGCGACGATCCGGCCGTCAGCGTCAGCGACTATGCCCAACAGGCAGTGATCTGTGAAGTAACGCCAACGCCCGGGCACGGCAGGCGCGCCTGGGAACGCTTCACGCCCGACGGCCCGCTGGCCCTGCTGCCGCTCGGCGACGAATACTCGATCGTTCTCACCCTGCCGCCAGCCAAGGCAGACGCGGTGATGGCGCTCGACGACGCCAGCTTCGCCGCCGCGCTGCAAGCCCAGTTCGGCCACCGCCTGCGCTTCGCCAAGCCCGGCCCGCGCAGCCGCTTCCCGCTGGCACTGCGCCAGCGCAAGACGCTGGTCGCCGGCCGCGAAGTGTGGATCGGCAACGCTGCCCAGACGCTGCACCCGGTCTCCGGCCAGGGCTTCAATCTCGGTCTGCGCGACGCCTGGCAACTGGCCGAAACGCTGCTCGCCGACGGCCTCGACCGCGACCATAGGGAGTGCATAGCCGCCAGCCTGCAGCGCTACGCCGCCAGCCGCCAGCTCGACCGGCGCGGCGGCGCCTGGTTCACCGACACCGTGGTCAAGGCCTTTTCCAACGACTTCGCCCCGCTCAAGCTGGCCCGCGGCCTCGGCCTGCTGGCCCTCGACCTGTGCCCGCCGGCCCGCCATTTCGTCGCCAAGCGGATGATCTGGGGCGCCCGCGCCTGGCCTTGATGCGCGCCAAGGACGGCGGCCCGGCCGCTGCGCCAGAATCGCGCCTCCGCCCACTCGCCCCCTGCCGATGAAGCACAGCACCGCCTGGTTCCTCGCCTGTCGCCCCAAGACGCTGACGGTCTCGCTGTCGCCGGTCGTCGTCGGCAGCGCCGTCGCCTGGCACGAGACCGGCACCCTGCTCTGGCTGCCGCTGCTGGCCGCAGCGTTCGGCGCCGCCTGCATCCAGATCGGCACCAACCTGTTCAACGATGCCGGCGACTTCCTGCGCGGCACCGACACGCCGGACCGTCTCGGCCCGAAACGGGCGGCGGCGGAAGGCTGGCTCAGCGTCCGGGCGATCCGCGGCGGGGCCTGGCTGGCCTTCGCGCTGGCCTTCCTGTGCGGCATCTATCTGGTCGCCCACGGCGGCTGGCCGATCGTCGCCATCGGCCTGTGCTCGCTGGCCGCCGGCTGGGCCTATACCGGCGGGCCGAAGCCGATCGCCTACGGGCCGCTCGGCGAGGTCTTCGTGTTCGTCTTCTTCGGCCTGGTCGCCGTCGGCGGCAGCTATTACCTGCAGACACTGACCCTGACCTCCGACGCGCTGCTCGCCGCGACGCTGGTCGGCATCCATGCGGCGGCGGTGATCACCGTCAACAATTACCGCGACCACGACGGCGATGCCGCCAACGGCAAGAACACGCTGGCCGTGCGCCTCGGCCGGCCGGCGACACGCTGGCTATATACCGGCGAAATGGTCGCTCCCTACGCGTTGTTGCCGCTGCTCGCCGACCTCGGCTGGCCGGTACTGCTGCCGCTGCTGTCGCTGCCGCTGGCGCTGCACCTGATCGGCCGCTTTCACCGCGAAGCACCAGGCCCATCCTTTAACGCCATCCTGGCGGCGACGGCCGGCCTGCAGCTGGCCTTCGCCCTGCTGTTAACCCTGAGCTTCACGATTTGACTATTTTTTAGGCGCCGACTCGGGTAAAATGCGCGGCTTCCCTGCTTCGCCCTGCCCCCGCTTTTACCCCCATCGCCGCCCATGGAATTTGCCGGTTTTACGTTACGGAACAATCTCTTCGTCGCGCCGATGGCCGGGGTCACCGATCGCCCGTTCCGCCAGCTGTGCAAGAAGATGGGCGCCGGCCTGGCCGTCTCCGAGATGGTCACTTCCAACTCGCTGCTCTACGGCAGCGCCAAGACGCTGCGCCGGGCCAACCACGTCGGCGAAGTGGCGCCGATCTCGGTGCAGATCGCCGGCGCCGACCCGGCGATGATGGCCGAAGCGGCCAGGCACAACGTCGATAACGGCGCCCAGATCATCGACATCAACATGGGCTGCCCGGCCAAGAAGGTGTGCAACGTGATGGCCGGCTCGGCGCTGATGCAGGACGAGCAGCTGGTCGGCAGGATTCTCGACGCCGTCGTCGGGGCCATTCCCGATACGCCGGTGACGCTCAAGTTCCGCACCGGCTGGAACCTGGCCAACAAGAATGCGCCGACCATCGCCCGCATCGCCGAAAGCGCCGGCGTGCGCGCCGTCGCCATCCACGGCCGGACGCGCTGCCAGCAATACACCGGCGAGGCCGAGTACGACACCATCGCTTACGTGAAGACGCTGGTGAACATCCCGGTGATCGCCAACGGCGACATCACGACGCCGGAAAAGGCCAGGCACGTGCTCGACGTCACCGGCGCCGACGGCATCATGATCGGCCGCGCCGCCCAGGGCCGGCCGTGGCTGTTCCGCGAGCTCGAACACTATCTGAAGACCGGCGAAAAAATGGCGCCGGCCCCGGTCCCCGAAATCCACGCCATCCTGCTGGCGCACCTCGAGGATCTGTACGAGTTCTACGGCCTGGACACGGGGGTCAAGGTCGCGAGAAAACACATCTCCTGGTACACCAAGGGCCTGATCGGCTCGGCGGCGTTCCGCAAGGTGATGAACACGCTGCCGACCGTCGAGTTGCAGCGCCAGGCAGTGGACGAATTCTTCCTGCGCTACGCGGAAGAACACGAGCACCTGCAATACGAAGAAAACAAAACACACGAGGAGGCGTTGGCAGCATGAGCCAACATGATTTGGGGCGGTGCGTCGTGAACGCACTGGAGCAGTACTTTCGCGACCTGGACGGGGAAAAGCCGGGCGCCATCTACGACATGGTTCTGAAGAGCGTCGAGAAGCCGATGCTCGAAGTGGTGCTGGCCAAGGCCGGCGCCAACCAGACGCTGGCGGCGGAGATGCTGGGCATCAACCGCAACACGCTGCGCAAGAAACTCACCGAACATCAACTTCTGTAAATCACCATGACCATCAAGCAAGCGCTGATTTCCGTCTCCGACAAGACGGGTGTACTCGAATTCGCCCAGGGCCTGGCGGCCCAGGGCGTCAAGCTGCTGTCCACCGGCGGCACCGCGAAAATCCTCCGTGACGCCGGGTTGACCGTGACCGAGATCGGCGACTACACCGGCTTCCCGGAAATGCTCGACGGCCGCGTCAAGACCCTGCACCCGAAGGTGCATGGCGGCATCCTGGCCCGGCGTGATCTGGCCGAGCACATGGCCACGATCGAAGCCCACGGCATCCCGACCATCGATCTGGTCTGCGTGAACCTCTACCCGTTCGCCGCCACCATCGCCAAGGCCGGCGTGACGCTGGCCGACGCCATCGAGAACATCGACATCGGCGGTCCGGCCATGGTCCGCTCGTCGGCCAAGAACTACGCCGGCGTCGCCATCGTCACCGATCCGGCCGACTACCAGCCGCTGCTCGACGAAATGAAGGCCAACGCCGGCGCCCTGCAACTCGGCACCCGCTTCAACCTGGCCAAGAAGGCGTTCACCCACACCGCCCGCTACGACAGCATGATCGCCAACTGGCTGACCGGCCTCGACGAAGGTGCCGAAGCCCAGCCTGAAGCCGCCGCGCCGGTGCCGTCCGTGTTCCCGGCCAAGCTGCAACTGGCCTTCGATCGCAGCGAAATCCTGCGCTACGGCGAGAACGCGCACCAGCAGGCCGCCTTCTACCGCGACACCGTCGCGCTGCCGGGCAGCATCGCCAATTACACCCAGCTGCAGGGCAAGGAACTGTCCTACAACAACATCGCCGACTCCGATGCCGCCTGGGAATGCGTCAAGGTCTTCGACGCCCCGGCCTGCGTCATCATCAAGCACGCCAACCCGTGCGGCGTGGCCATCGACGGCAGCCTGCTCGGCGCCTACGAAAAGGCCTTCAAGACCGATTCGACCTCGGCCTTCGGCGGCATCATCGCCTTCAACGGCGAAGTCGGCCTGGATGTGGTCGAAGCCATGAATGCGCGCAAGCACTTCGTCGAAGTGCTGATCGCCCCGTCCTTCACCGCCGAAGCCAAGGCTGCCCTGGCTGGCAAGACCAACCTGCGCGTGCTGGTCGTACCGCTCGGCCGCGACCTCAACAAGCTGGAACTCAAGCGCGTCGGTGGCGGCCTGCTGGTGCAGACGGCCGACGACTTCACCGCCCAGGCTTCCGGCCTGAAGGTGGTGACCAAGGTGCAGCCTACGCCTACGCAGATCGCGGACCTGCTCTTCGCCGAACGCGTCGCCAAGTTCGTCAAGTCGAACGCCATCGTCTTCTGCGGCGGCGGCATGACCCTGGGCGTCGGTGCCGGCCAGATGAGCCGCGTCGATTCGACCAAGATCGCCTGCATCAAGGCCCAGAACGCAGGCCTCGAACTCAAGGGTTCGGTGGTCGCGTCGGACGCCTTCTTCCCGTTCCGCGACGGCCTCGACGTCCTCGCCGAGGCTGGCGCCACCGCCGTCATCCAGCCGGGCGGCTCGATGCGCGACGAGGAAGTCATCGCCGCCGCCGACGAGCACGGCATCGCCATGGTGTTCACCGGCGCCCGCCACTTCCGCCATTAACAAGGACAGTCCATGAAACTCCTCGTCATCGGTTCCGGCGGTCGCGAACACGCCATGGCCTGGCGCCTGGCGAAGACACCGGGCCTGCAGAAGGTCTATGTCGCGCCGGGCAACGCCGGTACGGCGCGCGAGCACGAGCTGGAAAACCTGAACATCACCGACCCGCAGGCGCTCGCCGACTTTGCCGAAGATAACAAGGTGCATCTCACCCTGGTCGGTCCGGAGGCACCACTGGCCGCCGGCGTCGTCGACGTCTTCCGTGCCCGCGGCCTGAAGATCTTCGGCCCGACCAAGGCGGCGGCGCAGCTCGAATCCTCGAAGGATTTCGCCAAGCGCTTCATGGCCCGCCACAACATCCCGACAGCCGAATTCGAGACCTTCTCGGATGCCGCTGCCGCCCACGCCTACATCGAGCGCAAGGGCGCGCCGATCGTCATCAAGGCCGACGGCCTGGCCGCCGGCAAGGGCGTCGTCGTTGCCATGAGCCTGGAAGAGGCGCACGCCGCCATCGACGACATGCTGTCCGGCAACAAGCTCGGCGATGCCGGCGCCCGCGTCGTCATCGAGGAGTTCCTCGACGGCGAGGAAGCCAGCTTCATCGTCATGGTCGACGGCAAGAACGTCCTGCCGCTGGCTTCCAGCCAGGACCACAAGCGCATCTTCGACGGCGACCAGGGCCCGAACACCGGCGGCATGGGCGCCTATTCCCCGGCCCCCTGCGTGACGCCGGAAGTGCACGCCAAGGCGATGCGCGAGATCATTCTGCCGACGGTGCGCGGCATGCTGGCCGACGGCATCCCGTTCACCGGCTTCCTCTACGCCGGCCTGATGATCGGCAAGGACGGCTCGGTCAAGACACTCGAGTTCAACTGCCGCATGGGCGACCCGGAAACCCAGCCGATCCTGATGCGCCTCAAGTCCGACTTCGTCAAGCTGCTCGAACACGGCATCAACGGCACGCTCGACCAAGTCGAAGCCGAATGGGACCGCCGCGTTGCGCTCGGCGTCGTCCTCGCCGCCGCCAACTACCCGGAAACGCCGCAGAAGGGCGACGCCATCAGCGGCCTGCCTGCCGGCAACAGCTTCGGCGACGATTGCCACGTCTTTCACGCCGGCACCGCCGACAAGGACGGCCAGGTGGTCACCAACGGCGGCCGCGTGCTCTGCGTCACCGCGCTCGGCGAGAACGTCAGGCTGGCCCAGAAGGCCGCCTACGAGTCAGCCGCCCAGATCAGCTGGAACGGCGTGCAGTACCGCAAGGACATCGGTTACCGCGCCATCAGCCGCTGAACCAATCGGGCAAAACCCCACTCTGACGGGCGGCTCGCGATCCAGCGGGCCGCCCGTTTCATTTCCGGAGATTTCATGGACAGCACCCGCCTCAAGGATTTTTTCACCGGCCTGCAGGCCGACATCGTCGGCGAGCTCGAGGCCTTCGACGGCAAGTCTTTCCTCACCGACAGCTGGCAGCGCCCCGAGGGCGGCGGCGGGATTTCGCGGCTGATCGAGGAAGGCGATTTCTTCGAGCGCGGCGGCGTCAATTTCTCGCACGTCACCGGCAAGTCGCTGCCGGCCTCGGCCACCGCCGTGCGCCCGCAACTGGCCGGCCGCGCCTGGGAGGCGATGGGCGTGTCGCTGGTGTTGCACCCACGCAATCCGTATTGCCCGACGGCGCACCTGAACGTGCGCTGCTTCGTCGCCAGCAAGGCAGGCGAAGACGATGTCTGGTGGTTCGGCGGCGGCATGGACATGACGCCCTATTACGGCCGACGCGAGGATGTGCGGCATTTCCACCGGACCTGCCGCGACGCCCTCGCCCCCTTCGGCGACGACGTCTACCCGAAGTACAAGCAATGGTGCGACGAGTACTTCTTCCTCAAGCACCGCAACGAGCCGCGCGGCGTCGGCGGTATCTTTTTCGACGACCTCAACGAAGGCGGCTTCGAACGCTGTTTCAGTCTGACCCAGGCCGTCGGCAAGGCGTTCACGGCGGCCTACCTGCCGGTACTGGCGCAACGCCGCGACACGGCCTACGGTGAGCGCGAGCGCGACTTCCAGGCCTACCGGCGCGGTCGTTACGTCGAGTTCAACCTGGTCTGGGACCGCGGCACGCTGTTCGGTTTGCAATCGGGCGGCCGCACCGAGGCGATCCTGATGTCGCTGCCGCCGGTCGTCAAATGGCGCTACGACTGGCAACCGGCAGCGGGGACTCCGGAAGCCGAACTCTACGAGACTTTCCTCAAGCCACAGGACTGGCTGGCTTAGTCGCCAGCCACTGCCTGCTGGCAAAACGGGGGGCCGAGCCCCCCGCACATTCGCCGGGCACCGAGGACCGACAGCTGACGACTATTTGAGCTTGCCCTTGACGACCCGGACGCGTGTCGGATCCATCACCTCAAGCTTGCCGCCGCTCCCCGACAGATTGCCGCAGGCGCAGGCGGACTTGATGTGCGGCATCGAATTGACGATCACCGTGCAGTCGAGGCATTCATAGTAGATGTCGCCAGCAGTGGGCAAGGCTGCTGAATCGGGTGCCGGCTCGATGGGGTAGAAGTTGTAAATCTTGCGCATGTCGATATTCAGCATTCTTGTCTCCGTCGCCGCCGTCTGCAGCTAGACTGTCTCGATCCGGGCGCTGGCCCGGTAGTGTTTATTGGCCTCATCCGGCCGCTCAAGCTGATCGAACAAGTGCGCCAGCTCAAGATGTGCCTGCTGTGTCGGCACGATCGCCAGCGAAGCCTCCAGGTAACTCTGCGCCTTGCCCCACAGGCGCTGACGCATGCACATCCGGCCAAGTGCCTTGAGCAGCCAGGCATCAGCCGGATACTGGCGCAACCAGGCTTCGGCACGGGCAATGCGCACCAGCTGGTCGCCGCCGTCGAGCCGGCCGTAGATGGCCAGCAACTCCCGTTGCCATTCATCGTGCGGGATGGCATCGAGTACGGCTTCGATCAGCTTCTGTGCCTCGGCAGACTCGTTGGCACGGACCAGGGCACGGGCCGCGGCGAGCACGACGCGCTGGCCGCGCTCCTCTGCCGGCAAGGCGCGCAGATAGCTGATCAGCTGCGGCGTATCGCCAGCCAGTCGGGCAATGTTGCCAAGATGCGCCTGGGTCCGCGTTTCACGCACCACTTCCGCCGGTAGCGCATCGCGCTTGGCCAGCTGGCGCAGCAGTTTCAGCACGCCGTTCCAGTCCCCCGTTCCCTGACGTGCGCGCAACTCCAGACGCAAGGCGGCGATATGTCGCCCCTGCTTCTCCTGCAAGCGCAACAGTGCCTGCTGCGCCTCGTCGAAACGGCGCACCTCGTTCATCATTTCGGCTTCCAGCATCAGGGTTGCCGCCTCGGTTCGCGGATCGCTGGCCTTGGCCCGGGCCATCCACTCCTGCTGCTTTCCGGCCTCGCGCATGCGTTGCGCGGCACGGGCCGCGATCAGCGCCGAAAGACCCGGTGCGGTGCCGGCTGCATGAGCCTCTCCTGCCTTCTTCAGGGCCTGCCCGAAACGTCCCTCGAACAGCAGGCGCACGGCATCCTGAAACACCTCGGCCGCTCTTTCCTGGCTGCGTTGCGCCCGATAGCGGCGCGCCCGCTCAGGCAGGCCGAAGGTGTAGGCAAGCCCGCGCAGCAACGCATAGAGGCAGAGGAAGAGCACGGCCAGGGCAAGCAGGAAGAGATTCAGCGTCACCTCGGCGCGGTAAGGCGGGATGGCCAGCAGAACGTAGCCATCGTTCATCCGCGCCCCCAGGGCGACAGCCACGGCAGCCGCGAACAGGGCGAGAACCCAGAACAGTCCTCTCACCGCTTTTCCTTGCGATTGCGCAGATCGCGCAGCGCGGCATGGCTGTCGTTCAGGGTCGGCAAGGCGACGCTCAGATCGCTGGCCAGCAATTGCTGCAGGCTGGCCAAGGCGGCCTTGACCGCCTTGTCGTCGGCGGCGAAATAACGCTTCAACCAGCCCTGTGCTGCCGTCAGCTCGTTGCGGAAAGTTGCATGATCGCGGGCCAGCAGCGCCAGTCGGGCATTGAGCAGGCGCAGCTTCAGATTCTCGCGCAGAAAGAAGCTCTGCCCCGGGGCCAGCAAGGGCTGATCGCTCTGGTCGAAACGCTGGATGCGCACCAGTCCTTTCACTTCCTGCCAGATCTCGTGGCCGGCCTGTTGCCACCAGGAACGGACGACCGGCACTTCATCCGCGGAGGATGTCACTTCGCCCGGACGACCGAGCGCAATGAGCGGCAGCTTGTCGACAGCCGAGACGATTTCCTCCAGGCGCAGACTGAGGCCCGGCACATCGACAAAGGACAGGCTGTTGAGGCGTGCCAGATCCTTGGCCAGCGCGGCCCGCAGGGGCAGGTACAGGGGCCTGTCGAGGCGGGCCAGCCGGCTGTCGGCGGCCTGCAGGGCGAGCACCGCCACCGACACGTTGCCGGCCAGCTGCAATTGCTGCGCCGCCAGCGTGATGGCCTGTTCGACTTCGAGGAGGCTGGCCTCCTCGCGGCCGCGGGTCATGTCGTCGTACAACCCCTGCAGCGCCTCGCCCCGGGTTTCGAACTCGGCCAGGCGGGTCTCGGCAGTGCCGAGTCTGGTTTGCAGGGTTGCGATCTGTTCGAGCAGCTGCGCCCGCGCGTCGCGATTTTCTTTGGCGGCGGTCTCGGCAGCTGCCAGGCGCCCGGCCATCTCGCTTTGCTGCCGGGTCGCCAGCCACTGCCAGACGGCCAGCAGCACAACGGCAAGAACGAGGAATATCCAGGGACCGCGCCGGACGGAGCGACGGGCAGCCGGCGGGGTCAGTTCATTGGGGGGAGTAGGATTATCGGCACTCATGCCGGCCAATTATAAGCAACTAAAGCGGCCATGATGCCGGTGTCGGCTGCATCGCTGAGGATTATGTTGCGCAGGCCAAGCTCTCGTGCCGTTTCGGCAATGCGGGCATGCGGCACGAACAGCGGCGTGCCTTGCAGGTAGTTGCGCCCCTCCTCGTCGAGCAAGGCCAGCAGATGGCGCAGGCCTTCGCTGCTGGAAACTGCCAGGGCATCAAGGCATCCGGCCCGCCAGGCGGCGAGCAGGGGCCGGCTGCCGGCCGAGGGCGGGGAACGGCGATAGCAGGTGATGCAATCGACCGTTGCACCCCGTTGGCGCAAGGTATCGGCCAGCAGTTCGCGCCCGCCGTCGCCGCGAAAGATCGCTACCCGGTGGCCGGCCACCCGCTCGCCGGCAAGTTCCGGCAAGGCGAGCAAGGCTTCCGAATCGAAGCGTTCGGTCGGTGCAAGGCAACCGGCGATGCCATGCGCCGCCAGTGCCCGTACCGTCCCCTGCCCGACCGCCGCCGGACGCAGCGTGGCCGGCCAGGGCGCACGGGCAAGCAGGGCCGGCAAGGCGTAGTCCACGGCATTGGGGCTGATGAAGACGGCCCAGCTGTATTGATCGAGCCTCGCCGCCGCCTCGTGCAAGGCTTGCGGATCGTCGGCCGGGCCGATTTCGAGCAGCGGGAAGATCAGCGGTGTGCCGCCGGCGGCTTCGATCGCCGCGGCCAGTGCCCCGGTCTGGGCCAGCGGCCGGGTTACAACGACGGTACGGCCGGCCAGCGGGCTGGCGTTCATTGGCAGTGGGCGAGTTTTTCCAGGATGGCGTCGGCGCCCTGGGCGCGCAGCGTCTCGGCCAGTTGCCGGCCGAGCGCTTCGTCGTCGGCCGGATTGCCGCGCAGCTCGGCGGCAACCATTTCCTTGCCGTCGGCGGTGGCGACAAAACCGCGCAGCCACAGTTGGCCATTGTCGATGATCGCGTAGCCGCCCAGCGGCACCTGGCAGCTGCCGCCCAGCGCCCGCGAGAAGGCGCGTTCCGCCTTGACGCAGTGGGCGGTCTCGGCATCGTTCAGCGGGGCGACGACTGCAGCCATCGCCGCGTCGCCGTCGACCAGCTCGATGCCCAGCGCGCCCTGGCCCGGAGCCGGCAGCGACTGCTCCGGCGTCAGCACGGCCTTGATGCGGTCCTTCAGACCGAGGCGGATCAGGCCGGCGGCGGCCAGGATGATCGCGTCGTATTCGCCAGCGTCGAGCTTCTTCAGGCGGGTATCGAGATTGCCGCGCAGGCTCTTGATCACCAGTTGCGGGTATTTGGCGCGCAGGATGGCTTCGCGGCGCAGGCTGGAGGTGCCGACCACGGCGCCGGCCGGCAGGTCGTCGAGGCCGGCGTACTTGTTGGAGACGAAGGCATCGCGCGGGTTTTCGCGGGCCGAGATGGCGGCCAGCACGAAACCTTCCGGCATCACCATGGGCACGTCCTTCATCGAATGCACGGCGAGGTGGGCACGGCCTTCGTGCATCGCCACTTCCAGCTCCTTGATGAACAGCCCCTTGCCGCCGATCTCGGCGAGCGGCCGGTCGAGAATCTGGTCGCCCTTGGTGGTCATGCCTAGAATGACGACTTCCGCCCCCGGGTTCAGACTGGCCAGACGACCCTGGACATGGACGGCCTGCCACATGGCGAGGCGGGATTCACGGGAGGCGATGATGATCTTCGAGGGAGCAGACATGAAGCGGCACACGACGGAAATGGGGAAGGCAGGCATCTTAGCATGAGCGAACAGACGCCTTTCCCGACCCAGATCAAACCGCCGGAGCAACGCCCGGAGCATCCGGATTTCTGGTGCAAGCGTTTCGGCGAGGGCGTCACGCCCTGGGATGCCGGCAAGGTACCGCATGATTTCGCCCGCTTTGTCGCCGGCCGAAGCACACCGCTGCGCACGCTGATCCCTGGCTGTGGCAGCGCCTGGGAGGCCGCCCATCTGGCCGCTGGCGGCTGGCCGGTGACGGCGATCGATTTCTCGCCGCTGGCGGTGGCGCGGGCCCGCGAGGTACTCGGCACGGCCGCCGTCGACCTCGTCTGCGCCGACTTCTTCAGCTTTACCCCGGTGCAGCCCGTTGACCTGATCTACGAACGCGCCTTTCTCTGCGCCCTGCCGCGCAAGCTGTGGGCCGACTGGGGCCGGCGCGTCGCCGAACTGCTGCCGGCCGACGGCTTGCTCGCCGGCTATTTCTTCATCTGCGACCAGCCCAAGGGGCCGCCCTTCGGCATCCTGCCCGGGCAGCTCGAGGCGCTGCTGGCGGCGAATTTCTCGTGCATCGCGGATACACCGGTCGCCGACTCGCTGCCGGTGTTCGCCGGCCGTGAGCGCTGGCAGGTGTGGCAGCGGCGCTAGCGCGTAGCGTCGCTCGCTGTCGCTGGCACGGCGGTTTTCGCCAGATGCTGGAGCAGCAGCGCATAGAGCCTTTCCGGCACCACCGGCTTGGCCATGAAATCGTCCATCCCGGCTGCCAGGCAGCGTGCCTTGTCCTCGGCAAAGGCATTGGCCGTCATGGCCAGGATCGGTGTCGCCCCGTTTCGCGGCAGGCGGCGGATCAGCGCCGTCGCCTGCAGGCCGTCCATGTGCGGCATCTGCATGTCCATCAGGATCAGGTCATAGTCCTTGGCACCGGCCATGGCAACGGCCTGTCCGCCGTCTGCCGCCTGGTCGACGGACAAACCGACATCCTCCAGCTGGAGCAGGGCAATTTCCCGGTTGACCGGCTCATCCTCGACAAGCAATACACGCCGCCCGGCGAATTCGCGGCGCAGCCGCTGTTCGACGGCAGGCACATCGCGCACCGGAAGGGGCGCCGTCGTATCGGACTTGCTCAGGCAGGCGGTAAACCAGAATACGCTGCCCACCCCGGGCGTGCTGCGGGCGCCCGCCTCACCGCCCATCAGGTGCGCCATCCGGCGGGCGATCGCCAGACCGAGGCCGCTCCCGCCATACTGGCGCGTCGTCGAAGCATCGGCCTGTTCAAAGGCTGAGAACAGCCGGGCGAGGACGTCTTCGGCAATACCGATTCCGCTGTCCTCGACTTCGAAACGAAGCGTCAGGCTGGCCGCCGCCTCCGCCTCGACCGTCACACGAACGAAGATGCCACCGCGCTCGGTGAACTTCACCGCATTGACGAGATAGTTGAGCAGCACCTGCTGCAGACGCGTCGGGTCACCGAGCACGCTTACCGGCAGCTCCGCCACTTCGCTTGCAATGTGCAGGCCTTTGGCCTGAGCTCGCTCGGCGACCATGGAAATGACGTTGGCTACCAGGGCCGCCGGCTGCACCGGCAGGGATTCGAGAACCAGGCGGCCGGCCTCGATCCGGGACAGATCGAGCACGGCGTTGATGATCTCCAGCAAGTGGGCGCTGGCCATCTCCAGTTTGCCCATCTGCGTCGCCTGAGCGTCGCTCAGCCCACCCCGGCGTATCAGGTGGGCCATGCCGAGGATGGCATTCATCGGTGTCCGTATCTCATGGCTCATGTTCGCCAGGAAGGCGGTTTTCGCGATATTGGCGCTCTCCGCAGCCCGCTTGGCCAGGGCGAGCTCCTCGGTGCGCATGGCGACCAGCTCTTCGAGGTGTTCGCGATAGGCCGCCAGCTCGGCCTCGATGCGGCGCCTTTCGGTCATGTCGCGCAAGCTGCACTCGACCAGCACGCGCGACTGCCACTCGATGCGGCCGAGCATCACCTCGACGACGAAAGTGTCGCCCGTATCCAGTCGCCGGTGCGTCCATTCGAAACGCGGCGATTCTCCGGCCAGGCACGCCGCAATCAGGCGCTGCGCCTTGCTGAGTGAAAGCTCGCCATCCGGCTGCCGTTCCGGCGAGAAGACCGCCGGCGAATGGCCGATGAGTGCCTCGCGACTACCGGCGCCGAACAGCGCCAGGGCTGCCGGATTGCAGTCGACAATGCCGTCTTCGCCAAGGATCAGGACAGACTCGCCGGCCGATTCGAACAGCGTCCGGAAGCGGCTTTCCGAGGCCTGCAGGGCGTCGGTCCGCTCGAGAACCCGCTGCTCCAGCTGGCTGTTGGCCGCCAGCAGCGCCTCATCCGCCTGCCGCCAGCGGCGGCTGAAGCGGAAGGCGAGCAGCAGGCCGATCAGGCTGGGAGCGATGAGCAACAAGGCTGCCAGCTGCACCACTCGATGCACCTGCGGGGCGATGGCGGCATTCAGGGCCGCTTCGCTGCGCATCAGGCTCAAGCGCCAGCCATGTGCCATCGGCACCTCGGCATATAGCCAGGGCTCGTCCTGACCATCGACAATCCGCCGCATCCCCGGAGGCAGCTCGCCAGCGACTGTCGTCCCGCCCGGCCCCTCCTGCTTGAGCAGCACGCCATGCCGGATGTCACCGACCTTGTTGCCCTGCCCGTCGAACAGCCCGGCCCGCTCGAAGGGCGCGATCTTCTGCGCGGCGAGCAGGGCCGACAGACGGTCGAGGTGCAGCACGCCGCCGAGGTGCATGACGATCTCCCCGTCCGCACCGATCACCGGCACGTCGATGGCCACCGCCGGAACGCCATCGGCCCCCTGGAAGACGGACGACACGACAGGCTGGCGGTCGGCCCTGGCCTGCGCGAAATAGGGGCGGTCCGCCAGGTTGTACTTGCGGAGCGTGCGTTGCACGGCGAAGGGATGGGAGATGTAGTGGTCACCACCCGGCGTGAGCACGAAGAGCACCGAGAAACCGGCCTGCCGGCGGAGGTTTTCGAGAATCTGCCGCTTGCCGGCCTCGCGATCTTCCGGCAGGCCGTTGAGCGCCCGATCGATCGCCCCGATCTCCGGCAAGGCGGCAAACTCCGGGTGGCTGGCTGCCAGACGCAGCAACTGCAGCGGCTTGTCGAGTTCGGCATCCAGGCGAGCCGCCAGGGCCTCGACGAAAGCCCGGTTGTCGTTTGCCCAGCGATGCAACGCCCACTCGTGCAAGGAGCTGCGCAGGAAGAAGAACATCAGGACCAGCGACAACAAGGTCGGCAACAGTACCAGGGCAACGATGTGTCGCCGCTCTCCCCGCATCTAGCGCACTCCTCTCCGATTGGTGCCGGGATTATGCGCCGGACGGCGGGGAGCGGAAAAGCGGATAAACCCTTATGTACCGGCCGGGTCGCTGACGAAGCCGATTTTGGACAGGCCGTTGCGGGCAGCGACGGCCATCACCTGCGCCACTTTCTCATAGGGCACCAGACGATCGGCACGGATGTGCAGTTCCGGCGCCACCTCCTGACGGGCAGCCGCGGCGCAGCGCTGCGCCAGTTCGTCGAGCGTCACCGGCTCGCCGTTCCAGAACATCTCCCCGCTCTCGCGCAGGCCGAACTCGATGTGCTCCGGCTTGGTCAGATTGACTGCACTCGCCGCCTTGGGCAGGTCGATCTTGACCGCATGCGTGAGCAGCGGCGCAGTAACGATGAAGATGACCAGCAGCACCAGCATCACGTCGACCAGCGGAACAACGTTCATCTCCGCCTTCGGGCCGTCGCCGGCCTTGCCGCGATAGCGGCGGAAATCACCGGCGCCGGCCATCACGCCCGCCGCAGGTTGTTGGCGGACGTCGTGCCGGCGGCCTCGTTCTTCACCGTCAGCAGCACGTACAGGTCATGGGCGAAACCTTCCAGGCGTGCCAGCCACAAGCGGTTGCGCCGGCTGAAGGCGTTGTAGGCGAGCACCGCCGGGATCGCCACGGCAAGGCCGAGCGCCGTCATGATCAGCGCCTCGCCGACCGGCCCGGCAACCTTGTCGAGCGTGCCCTGGCCGGAGAGGCCGATCTGCACCAGCGCGTGGTAGATGCCCCAGACGGTGCCGAACAATCCGATGTATGGCGCCGCCGAACCGGCCGATGCGAGCACCGTCAGTCCGTGTTCGGAAGCGGCCGCCTCCTGGTCGATGGAATTGTTCAGCGTCCGCGTCAGGTATTCGGTAAGACCGCCGGCAGTAGCCAGGTTGTCATCGCCCTGCGCGGCCTCCTCGGCGGCCGCGACGGCATTCAGGGCCAGCCGGGCGAAGGCGTTGTCGATCGGCTCGGCCTGCAGACGCTGCGCCATGCCGCTGCGCGAGCCTCCTTGCCAGAAGCGTTTGAGAAAGGCCTCGGCCTGGCGCTGGGCCAGGTAGTTGCCCAGCCATTTGGTGACGATCAGGTACCAGCTGGCCAGCGACAGCACCAGCAGCATGCCGAGCACGATGCGGCCGACCAGGTCTGCCTGGGCAAGAAAATGGGCAAAGCCCAGGCCTTCGACAACAGCGGGTTCCATCGATCAGTTTCCTTCCAGCACGAAATTAAAGGGTTGCAACGCGGTCGCCTCTACCGGCCGGCCATTGCGCTGGGCTGGCGTGCACCGCCAGGTGCGCACCGCATTCAGAGCCGCCTCGTCGAGCCGCAGGAAGCCGCTGCTACGCTCGACGTTCGCCACGGCGACTTTCCCGGACTCGTCCAGCGTCACCCGCAGGATGACCTTGCCGGTTTCGCCCAGGCGGCGGGACAGTGGCGGATAGCCAGGCGCCCGGCGTTCCGGACAGACCACCGACAGCTCGCCTCCGAGCGCCAGCGGACCGACCGGCAGCGGCATCGCCGGCGCCGGTGGCAGCGCCTCGACCACCGGCACCGGCGGGGTCGGCGGCGCTACCGGTTCCTCCGGGGTGCGCACCGGCGCCTCGGCGACCAGTTGCCTGGGCGGCTGCTTCGGCAAGGGTTTCGGTTCGGGTGGCTGCGGCACCGGCTTCGGCGCGACCTGCTGCGGCGCCGGCGGCGCAATGAAATTGACCATCAGCGTCACCGCTTCGCCCGGCGCCGGCAGCAGGCGATGCGCCATCAGCGCCCAGACAGCGAGTCCGTGCACCACCAGGACGAAGGCAATACCGAACCAACGAGTGACAGCTGCCTGGGGTGTAACGGAGGAAGGTGACCGAGGCGACACAATGACAGGATACGGTGATTGAAGCCAACGGATGATACGCAAGAAGCAATCTACAGGCATCCACCCGACAATCGCCAGCACTGCGGCAAATCGCCGCAGTGCTGGCGCACTTAACCGCGGCACAGGCGCCGCCAGCCGAGCACCACCCCACTGATGCTGACGGCGAAGCCACCGAGGCTGCCGACGATCAGCAGGATGTCCCACAACGGCCGACGGGCCAGCAGGGGCTGCCAGTCCCAGCTATGCAGCAGGGCGAACAGCCAGCGCTTGACCCGGCCGTGACTGTTCAGGCGCTGCACCACGGCACCGCTGCGCGGATCCAGGTAGAGCCACGTCTGCGCGGGGTCGTCGAACTTCAGGCGCAGCACCGGCAAGGGACGGTTCTGGTGCCCGCCCATGGTGTGCTCGGCCCGCGAATAGTAGTGCCAGTCGTAGGTCTGCTGGACGAAGACATCGCTCACCCGGGCATGCGGCAGCATGGCGGCCGCGGCGGCCAGCAGACTGTCCCGGTCGTGCTCATGAAACGGCGCGCAGCGTCCGGGCGCCAACAGGCGGCTGCCGCCCCCGGCCGCGCGGGCAAGGATGAAAGATTCATCAGCCAGTCGCGTCCAGGTCAGTTCGCTGGCGGCAAACCCCGCTTGTTCCAGGCAATCGAGCAACGCAGCGGGGCTCATCTCATTGTCGGCGACCTTTACCGCCGGCATGGGCGGACGCGGCCCGCCGGCATCGAAGATTTTCCAGGGATTCATCGAGAACAGGCCGCTGGCGATCCAGGTCACGATCAGCAGGCCGAACGCCAGGCCCAGCCAGTGGTGCCAGCGCGCCCAGGGCGCCCGGTAAGGACTGCGACTGCCGCTGGCGTGGGGGCGACGGCGCCAGCGCAGGCATCCGGCCCAGATGCCGGTCAGCCCGAGCACGGTCGCGGCCAGCGAGGAATAGATCACGATGCCGCTCCACCAGTCGTCGAGCCAGCCGCCCCGCAGTGGGTACAACCAGTGAAGCCAGGCGCCGACCCAGTTCCACCGGCGTTCCGTCTGCGTCGCGTCGCGGACCACTTCGCCGGTGACGCTGGAAACATACAGCCGGGTCCGCGCTTCGTCCTGCATGTCTACCCGATGCAGCGGACGATGCCCGTCCAGCGCTCGCGAATGGCTCCAGGCATCCTCGTCGACCAGTCCGCCATACCTTGCGGCGACAGGCATGAAAGCCTGCGCCGACTGCACCGCCAAGGCCGCGTCCGCGACTGGCCGCAAGGCACCGCTGCGCCCATCGATCGCAGCGAAGCGGTTCCTGTCCAGCGTCGCCACGTAGACCGGCGCGCCGGCAATCGAGGTCAGCCGCAGGCCAAGCAGCGTGCTGGCCGGTGGCAAGGCTGACAGCGCCTCGCCCGCCGGCAGGCAGCAGCTGCCGCCGTCAAGCACTGGCAGACGTTGCCAGTGTTCCTGCGGCGTCAGCTTCGGGTAACCGACGTACATCATGACGACGCCGGACAGGAACCAGAGCGCCATGAACACGCACAACAGGATGCCCAGCCAGCGATGCGCCAGGTAGAGATAGCGCTTCACGCCCGGCTCAGAAACTGGTCTGGATCGACAGGTCGACCGTCCGCGGACGCCCCAGATAGACCATGTTTGTCCCGGAGAAGCTTTCGGCGTAAATCCTGTCAGTCAGATTCTTGCCGCGCAACACGATGCGCGTCCGGCGGTCGAGCTGATAACTGGCGTAGGCTCCCAGCAAGGTATAGGCATCGTCGCTCAGGGTATTCGCCGAATTGGCATAACGTGATGAGACATGGCGCAGATCGCTGCCCAGTTCAAGGTTCGCCAGCGGACGGTAGGTCAGCCACAGATTGCCGACCCGTCTGGGGATATTCGCCGGCTGCTTGCCGGCACGCGAGACAGCGACCCCACCAACCGTTTCATTGAACTCGTCGTATCGCACATCGACCAGCGACAGATTGCCGGCCAACTGCCAAGCGGAAGTTATCCGGTAAGCAAGCGCCACCTCGATACCACGCGACGACTGCTGGCCAACCGGAATCGTCGTTCCCGGGTTGTTCACATCGCTGACCGCGATATTGCGCCGGGTGATGTCGTAGTAGGCCAGCGTGCCGCTGCCGCGGCCATCGTCAAAGGAGAACTTGCTGCCGATTTCCCATTGCTTGCCGGTGGTCAGATCAAAATCGCGAACCTGGGTGAAGGTGGCCGTTGTCAGGATACCGGACGGCGGATCGGCGGCCGTGCTGTACTGCACATAGACATTGGCATTCGGCGTGACGTCCCAGGCGAGCGCAATGCGCCCGGTGGTCGGGGTGTAGTGGCGGGCGAAAAATGCCGGATTGGTTGCCGTCGCCGTGCGGTGATTGGTCACCTCCAGATCGATGCGGTCATGCCGCAGTCCGGTCAGCAATGACAGTGTCGGGGTCAGCAGGGTACGGTTCTCGAGGAAGGCGGCCAGCGTCTTCACCCGGTTGCTGCGATCCGGGTTGAACCCAGGTGTCACGCCCGGCAGGCTGAAGAAATTCTCGGTCGTGAAATCATAGGGATCGACCGTGCCGAACGGCCCGGCGACCGACAACGGGAAACGTGTCTGTTTGTTGATGCTGTAATCGACGCCGCCCGCCCAGGTTGTCGATCGGCCGCCCAGGCTATCCTGCCAGGTGAATTCGAAGCGGTTGCCGTTCAGGGTCTGGTCATGGCGCTGCAGCAACGCATTCGAGCGGATGACGCCGGTATTGGTGGCATTGAAGGCATAGGTTTCGACATTGCGATAGTCGCGCAAGGCGTCGTAATGGTAGATCGTGTTGCGTAGATTGAGCCGCTCGCCCGCCTGGTATTCAAGTATGGAGCGCGCCCAGCGCACCGTCTGCTCGTAGATGCCGTCAGCCGAGTTGTAGTTCTTGAAGCGTGTTCCCTCGTCAATACGCACGCGACTGCCAACCGGTTTGAGGATGGGCGTTCCCCAGTAGGGGCGATCCACTTCCTCGTTCTGGTATTCCAGTGCCAGGGTATGCGTCAGGGCCGGCGTCAGCCTGGCCAGCCAGGATGCCGCGACTTCGCCGGCGTTGCGCTCCATGCCATCGCTCCAGCCATTGACCGCGCTGCGATTGACGTCGAGGCGCAGCGCGTGAGCGTCGCCGATCCGGCGGTTGGCGCCGACCGCCAGCTGACGCGCATCGAAGCGGCCGTAAGCGGCTTTCAGGTCGGTCAGGTCTCCCTCGGTACTGGCCAGGCGGGTCACATAATTGATCGTACCGCCCACCGCCCCGGCACCGTGCAGAAAACCGGAAGCCCCGCCGACAGCCTCGACCCGGTCATAGATCCAGCTATCGACCGCCCGCCCGGCAATGGCGTCGTATTGCACGGTGATGCCGTTGAACAACTGGGTCACGCTGGCGCCGCCAAAGCCGCGATAGAACACCGCCCCCGGCGAGCCCGGCGCCGAAGAAGCGGTGATGCCCGGAACGCTGTTCAGCGCCTCCTTGGTCGATTCAACGCCACGCTGCTCAAGGATTTCCCGCTCCATCACGGTGACGGAAGCTGGCGTCTCCCGGATGCTCAAGCCCAGCCGGCTGCCTGTCTGGTGCTGCCGCCCCAGATCGAGTGGTGTGCCAAGGGCACTTTCGGTCACGGTCATCTCGTCGAGGATGCTGTCATCCGCCAGTGCGACCAGCGGAAAGGCCAGCCAAATCGCCAGCGACAAAGGTTTCAGGGCACTACGCCCGATCGATTCATGAATCCGCATCCGTTCCCCCGGAAAGACATCCCCGATCAGGCGTTCGGCCCGGTGCCGCTCGCTGTCGGAAGGAAGCGGATGGTAGAGAGGAGGATTCCTTTGGAGAATGCGACATATCGTCGCACGCCAGGCCGTGGCGTATCATCGGGCGCTTCCCCCAAGCCAGGCCAGCCGGAACAATGAAAACCGATACCCCACAGACGATCTACCTGAAGGACTACACGCCACCCGCCTACCTCATCGACACGGTCGACCTCGATTTCTCGATCGAAAGCGCCGGCACCATCGTCGCCGCGACGCTGGCGATGCGCCGCAACCCGGCACTGGCCGCGCAGCCGCTGGTGCTCGACGGCGAGGAACTGGAAACCCTGGATCTGACGGTCGACGGCAAGAAAACGGCATTTTCCGCGACGCCGACCCGCCTGACCGTCGACGGCCTGCCCGACGCCTTCACGCTGCGCACCGTCGTCCGCATCAAACCCGACGGCAACACCCGTCTGTCCGGCATGTACCGTTCCAAGGACGGCTATTTCACGCAATGCGAAGCGCAGGGCTTTCGCCGAATCACCTGGTTCCTCGACCGCCCGGACGTGATGTCCACCTACACGGTGACACTGCACGCCGACAAGACGGCCTTCCCTGTCCTGCTCGCCAACGGCAACCCGGTCGCTGCGGGTGACGATGCTGACGGCTGCCACTGGGCGAAATGGGCCGATCCGTTCAGGAAACCGGCCTACCTGTTCGCGCTGGTCGCCGGCAAGCTCGACGTGCTGCGCGACAGCTTCCGCACCGCCTCCGGCCGTGACGTCCAGCTCGCCATCTACGTCGAGCCGGGCAAGCTCGACCAGTGCCCGCACGCGATGGCGGCCCTGAAGAAATCGATGCAGTGGGACGAACAGCGCTTCGGCCTCGAATGCGACCTCGACCACTACATGATCGTCGCCGTCGGCGACTTCAACATGGGCGCCATGGAGAACAAGGGCCTCAACATCTTCAACACCAAGTACGTGCTGGCCCGCCCGGATGTCGCCACCGACGTCGATTTCGAGAACATCGACCGCGTCGTCGCGCACGAGTATTTCCACAACTGGACCGGCAACCGCGTCACCTGCCGCGACTGGTTCCAGCTGTCGCTCAAGGAAGGCCTGACCGTGTTCCGCGACCAGGAATTCGGCGCCGACCTGCACAACCGCCAGACCGCCCGCATCCGCGAGGTACGCGGCCTGCGCGCCGCGCAATTCCCGGAAGACGCCGGCCCGATGGCGCACCCGATCCGGCCGGAGAGCTTCGTCGAGATCAACAACTTCTACACGTCTACAGTCTATGAAAAGGGCGCCGAGGTCATCCGCATGATCCAGACGCTGATCGGCCGCGACGGCTTCCGCAAGGGCATGGACGAGTACTTCCGCCGCCACGACGGCCAGGCCGTGACCTGCGAGGATTTCGTCGCGGCGATGGCTGCGGCCAGCGGCTTCGACTTCACGCAGTTCATGCGCTGGTACAAGCAGCCGGGCACGCCGCGCGTCACGGTCGACGGTTTCTTTGACGAAGACACGAAAACCTACACGCTGACCTGCGCGCAGGCCAACCCGCGCGCCAGCGACGATGCGCCCTACCTGATCCCGCTGCGCGTCGCGCTGTTCGCCGAGGACGGCAGTCTGCTACCGGGCAGCGAACGCCTGCTGCAACTGACGGCCACGACGCAATCCTTCGTCTTCGATGGCATTGCCGCCGAGCCGGTGCCGTCGCTGCTGCGCGATTTCTCGGCGCCGGTCTATCTCGATTTCGACTACACGCCGGAACAGCTGACCGTACTACTGGCCCATGAGTCCGACCCGTTCAACGCCTGGGAAGCCGGCCAGCGCCTGGCGACGCAGCTGATCCTCGACGCCACCGCAGCCATCGCCGCTGGCCGCGAACCGGTCTGGCCGGACAGCTTCGTCGACGCCGCGCGCAAGCTGCTGCAGACGCAGGCCCAGCGCGGCGCCGCCTTCGTCGCCGAAGCCCTGACCCTGCCCGGCGAAACGACGCTCGCCGAACTGATGAGCGTGGTCGAGCCGGATGCGCTGCACGCGGCGCGCAACCGCCTGCGCCGCCACCTCGCCGAACAGCTCGAAGGTGAGTTTTCCACGCTCTACGCCGGGTTGGCTGTCAACGAAGCCTACGCGCCAAGCAGCGAGCAGGCTGGCCGCCGCGCCCTACGCAACCTGTGCCTGTCCTACCTGCTCGAACTCGACAGCGACGCCGTGCGCCAGCTGGCCTACGCACAGTTCAAGGCGGCCGACAACATGACCGACCAGTTCGCGGCGCTTGCCGCGCTGGCCAACGTCAATGCCGCTGACTGTCCGCAGCGCGAACAGGCGCTGGCCGAGTTCCACGCCCGCTGGCAGGACGAGGCGCTGGTCGTCGACAAGTGGCTGCAGGTGCAATCGACCAGCCGCCGGCCGGACACGCTGGCCACGGTGAAGGCGCTGACTACCCACCCGGCTTTCGATCTCGGCAACCCGAACAAGATCTACGCGCTGATCCGCGCCTTCGGTGCCAACCTGGTCCGCTTCAACGCCGCCGACGGCAGCGGCTACGCCTTCATGGCCGAGCAGATTCTGGCGCTGCACGACCGCAATCCGCAGGTCGCCTCGCGTCTGGCGCGCTGCTTCGACCGCTGGCGCAAGTTCGACGCCGGCCGCCAGGCTCACGCGCAGGCCGCGCTCGAACGCATCCGCGATCACGCCGGCCTGTCGCGTGACGTGCTCGAAGTGGTGACGCGGGCGCTGAGCTGACGCTCGCTCCCGGCAAGCAGCCGGACAACGGCCTGCTTGCCGGGAACGGAGCCCCTGACATTGCCATGTGCAACGTCATCAATGCAGAACGCCCGGCATTCTCGACAACAGAGGAAATATTTATCGATCCGCGGAAAATAGCCCGGGCCAAAATGCGACGAGCATTCTAGAATAGATAGCTGACAATGCTCGCGGATCGATGACCAATCAGAAGGATATCGCCGACAAGAGCAGACGATTCAACGAGGAAAATGGCGTGGGAATACTTGATACTCTGAAATCCCTGTTTGTCCGGGCACCCGAGCCGCCTCAGGTGCGGATGCAGGCGCAACCGGAAGCGATGCCGGAAGAGCGGCGCCGCAGAGCCCGCATCAATGCACGAGAAGGAACCCGCGTCCTGATCATCGACGACTCGAAGACCATCGTCACCGTTCTGAAGAAGTTCCTGCGTTCGGCCGGTTACGAAACGATCGAGGCCCTCGATGCCGAAGATGGCCTGGTGCAGTTGCGCCAGCATCGCCCTGAACTGATCTTCCTCGACATCATGCTGCCCGGCATGAACGGTTTTGCGGCGCTGCGCGCCATCCGTCGCGACTCGCAGACGCGCGACATTCCGGTGATCATGATGAGCGGCAACGAACAGGCGATGGAGCAGTTCTTCGGCACCCGCATCGGCGCCGACGACTTCATGAAGAAGCCCTTTTCCCGGCACGAAGTCTTCTTCCGTATCGAGCGCCTGCTCGACGACGACCTGGTTCCCCGGCGGGCCACACCGCGGCTCAGCGAGCCGCAACTCGAGGCAGCCAGCTAGGCCGTCAGTTCCGCCTTGGCCGCTGCCCACTGGCGGCGGCTGACCGGTAGTTTCTCGGGCACGCCGCGCAGCAGGGCCCAGCCGTAAGCCTCGGCATCGTCGCCGGCAGCCTTTTCGAAGCCGGCCAGTGCCTGCTTGGCGACCAGAACCGCCCGATGCAGCCGAATGAAACGGTCGGCAAACTCGCCTTCCAGATGGGTCAGCGCCTCGTCCAGCAGAAACTCCCGCTCCTGCGTCCGTGCCGTCACGTATTTGAGGTCGGCCTTGAAGTAGAGCACCTCGGAAACCGGCACCAGCAACAGGCGCCCCCGCTCGTGGCAGGAGAGGTGCGTGCGCCCGCTGCCGCGCAATTCACGGCCGATGCCGGCGAGTAGCGCACCGTCTGCCGGCACCTGACTGCGTACTTTCTGCAGCGCGGTCAGCAGACGCTGCGTGCGTACAGGCTTCAGCAGGTAGTCGACCGCGTTGAGATCGAAGGCCTGCACGGCGTAGTTGTCGTAAGCCGTCGTGAAGATCACGGCCGGCGGATTCTCGAAGGCGCCCAGATGCCCCGCCAGTTCGATGCCATCCATGCCCGGCATCCGGATGTCGGCCAGCACCACATCCGCCGGCTGCTGCCGCAGCAGTTCGAGCGCGGCAATGCCGTTGCCGGCTTCGCCGACCACTTCGCTGCTCAGCTGGATGGAGATGTCGGACAACAAGGTGCGCAGGCGCTCGCGCGCCAGTGGCTCATCGTCGACGAGGATGATTTTCAGTGGGCCTTCTTTCGCCATGGCAGGAAAATGCGTACCTCGTAGTGGTTGTTGCTGTTGTCGATCTCAAGCCGGGCCTCCAGATCGTAATACAAGGCCAGACGTTCGCGGATGTTGCCCAGCGCTATCTGGTTGCCGCTGGCGTGATGCCACGCATCGGATGTCGGATTGGCGATGGCGATGCACAGTTCGTCGCCCCGCTGCTCGATCGCGATGCGGATGGTGCCCCCCTCCGGCGCCGGCTCGATGCCGTGGTAAACGGCGTTTTCCAGCAAGGGTTGCAACATCAGCGGCGGAATGCGCAGATCGAGGCGGACATCGCCCACAATCCATTCGACCGCCAGACGCTCGCCGAGACGCAGGCGCTCCAGTTCCAGGTATTGTCTGCCCAGCTCGATCTCGTCGGCCAGACTGACCAGTTCGGCAGGATCGCGCATCGCGGCGCGGAACAGATCGGACAGCGACTCGAGTGCCTGTTCGGCCTGCTGGGGACGGGCGCGAATCAGGGACAGCACGGCATTCAGCGAATTGAACAGGAAATGCGGGCGGATGCGCGCATTCAGTGCCGCCAGCCGGGCCTCGCTCTGGGCGGGGTTGAAGGCACCGGCGCGGAGTTCGAAATAGTAGAGCAACAGCGATGCGGCCGCCGCCGCCAGCAGGGAAACACGCCAGGGACTGGCACTGTTGCCGACCAGCAGGGATTGCCAGTAGGCATAGAGCGCGAAGGCCAGTGCGCTGGCGAGCAGGATCACCGCCCCCTGGGCAAGCCGCAAGGGGAGGCGGCGGAGCACATCGCGCAGGATGGAAAGCAGGCCGAGGCAGATCAGCAGCCAGGGTTCGACCACGGCGGCCAGTTCGACGAAACGCCCCGGCCACTCGGCGAGATCGGACGAGAGGAGCAGCGCGGCAATCAGGGCAAGGGCATTGACGCCGAGCAGGACGCGCAGCATGACGCCGAAGTTGCGCCAGTCGGGCAGCGGATGCGTGGCCGGAAAGTGCCGTATACTTGCCGGCTTCCGGGCGGGTTCTTTGAACTCGTCGCTCATCCGCCTCATTCTAGACCACAGTCATGACTTCCAGCACCGCGCAATACACCTGGGCCGGCCGTTTCTCCGAGCCGGTCTCCGATCTCGTCAAACGCTACACGGCCTCGGTCGATTTCGACCAGCGCATGTGGCGCCAGGATATCCGCGGCTCGCTGGCGCATGCCCGGATGCTGGCCAAGCAGGGCATCATCGGAGCCCAGGACCTGGCCGACATCGAGCGCGGCATGGCCCTGGTGGTCGCCGAGATCGAATCGGGAAAATTCGAATGGTCGGTGGATCTCGAAGACGTGCACCTGAACATCGAGAAGCGCCTCACCGCCCTCGTCGGCGATGCCGGCAAGCGTCTGCATACCGGCCGCTCGCGCAACGACCAGGTGGCGACCGACATCCGCCTCTACCTGCGCGACGCCATTGACGACATCCAGGTGCTGCTCAAGGCCTTCCGCAGCGCCCTGGTCGACCTGGCCGAAAAGGAAGCGGCAACGCCGATGCCGGGCTTTACCCATCTGCAGGTCGCCCAGCCGGTGACCTTCGGCCACCACATGCTGGCCTATTTCGAAATGTTCGGCCGCGACAGCGAGCGCTTCGCGGACTGCCGCAAGCGCGTCGCCCGCCTGCCGCTCGGCTCGGCCGCGCTGGCCGGCACCACCTACCCGATTGACCGTGAGTTCGTCGCCGAACAGCTCGGCTTCGAAGGGGTCTGCGAGAACTCGCTCGATGCCGTCTCGGATCGCGACTTCGCCATCGAATTCACCTCGGCCTGCGCGCTGCTGATGATGCACATCAGCCGCCTGTCGGAAGAACTGGTGATGTGGATGAGCCCGCGCGTCGGCTTCATCCAGATTGCCGACCGCTTCTGCACCGGCTCGTCGATCATGCCGCAGAAGAAGAACCCGGACGTGCCGGAACTGGCGCGCGGCAAGACCGGCCGCGTGTACGGCCAGCTGATGAGCCTACTGACGCTGATGAAATCGCAGCCGCTGGCCTACAACAAGGACAATCAGGAAGATAAAGAGCCGCTGTTCGACGCCGTTGATACGGTCACCGACACGCTGCGCATCTTCGCCGACATGGCCGGCGGCATCACGGTGCGCGCCGACAACATGAAGGCCGCGCTGACCCAGGGCTTCGCCACCGCCACCGACCTCGCCGATTACCTGACCAAGAAGGGCCTGCCCTTCCGCGACGCGCACGAAGCGGTCGGCCATGCTGTCAAGGCAGCCGAGTTCAAGGGTGTCGACCTGCCGCAGCTGACGCTGGAAGAACTGCAGCAGTTCTCGCCGCTGATCGAAAATGACGTTTTTTCGGTGTTGACCGTGGAAGGCTCACTGGCCTCGCGCAATCACATCGGCGGCACGGCGCCCGAGCAGGTGCGGGCAGCCATCGCCCGCGCACGCAACCGTCTCTGAGACCTGCCGCGTGAAGGTGGCAGCCTGCACACGACGCGGCAGCCTCCGGCTGCCGGCGTCTTGCCGGCCCCAGGCGGAGGTGGGCCGGCGATGACCCGCAAGCTCGGCAAGTACGAGCTGGTCCGCAAGCTCGGCGAAGGGGCGAGCAGCACCGTCTACCTCGCCCGCGACCCCTTTGCCCAGCGCGACGTGGCGATCAAGGTCGGTACGCCGGATGTGCTCAATGACCCGAAGAAGGGGCGCATCTATACCAACCTCTTCCTCAACGAGGCATCGCTGGTCGGCAAGCTGAACCACCCGCACATCGTGCAGATCTACGATGCGGTGGTCGCCGAGAAAATCTGCTACATCGTCATGGAGTACGTCGCCGGCGGCACGCTCGAGGATCACGCCCGCCCCGGCCATTTGCTGGCACTCGACCGGGTCGTCGAACTCGTCTTCAAATGCACGCGGGCACTGGAATTCGCCCATCGCCTCGGCATCACCCACCGCGACATCAAGCCGGCCAACATCCTGCTCGCCGGCGGCACCAACATCAAGATATCCGACTTCGGTGCCGCCATCACCGGCCAGAACGAGCGGACCCAGATATCCGGCATCGGCTCGCCGTCCTACATGTCACCCGAGCAGGTCAAGGAACTGCCGCTCGACCACCGCACCGACATCTATTCGCTGGGCGTCGTGCTCTTCCAGTTACTGACCGGTCGCCTGCCCTTCGAGGCGGACAACCAGTTCAACATCGTCTACCAGATCGTGCACAGCGAGACGCCAAAACCATCCAGCCTGCGCGAAGGCATTCCGCCCGCCCTCGACGACATCGTCGGCAAGGCCATGGCCAAGGATCGCGAGCTGCGCTACCAGACCTGGGGCGCCTTCGCCCAGGATCTCGCCCACACGGTACGCAAGCGCCTGCTGCATGGCCGACGCAACGATTTCCTGGAGAGCGAGAAGTTCAGCATCCTGCGCGCCCTGCCCTTCTTCACCGATTTCAGCGACGTCGAGATCTGGGAGGTGCTGGGTTTCTCGCAGTGGCAGCGCGTCGCCCCGGGAACGGTCGTGCTGCACGACGGCGCCCCCGGCGATGCCTTCTGCTTCGTCGCCGATGGCCAGCTCAAGGTGAGCAAGGGCGGCAAGACGCTCAACGTGCTGTGCAAGGGCGACTGTTTCGGCGAAATGGCCGTGCTCAACAAGCACGCCCGGACACGCAATGCCGATGTAACGGCAATGACCGAATCCGACATCGTCACCTTCCGCGGCGAAGCCCTGCAGCAAGCCTCGGAGGCCTGCCGCATGCATTTCTACCAGGGCTTCGTCGACGTGCTGGTCAATCGCCTGAACCTGGCCAACCAGCGACTGGCCAGCGCCTGAAGCACGGCAGACACGCCTGCTGCAGTGCACAATATTAGTTTTTTAATATATTCTTGCGCAGCCTGCCGACGGCATGCGCCACAATCATTTCCGGAAGAACAGCATGTACACCACGACAATCGATAAAACCCCGCTGATCAAGGTCAGCACGGGCAAGCACGAGATCACCTACGGGCTCGACGGTTCCCTGATGAATCCGCTCGAAGCCTTCTACGCGACGCTGGCCGGCTGTGCCGGCGTCTATGCCAAGAAGGCCTGCAAGGCGCTCGGCGTCCCGGCCGAAGGCATCGCCATATCCTGCAAGCCTTTCGCCGGCCCCGGCGGCCCGCTGACACTGGCCCGCTTCAAGACGGAAGTCCGCTTTCCGGCCGGCTTCACTGCCGAACAGAAGGATGCCGTGATGAAGAGCATCGCCGAATGTGCCGTCAAGGAAGTGGTCAAGGACGGTGCCAGCATCGACTTCCAGGTTGCCGAAGTCTGAAACGGCATCACCAATGACAAAGGCCCGGCTGCTTGCCGGGCCTTTGTCATTTCAGGCCTGCATGCTCAGGCAGCGCTGATGCCTTCAAGCATTTTCTGCAGCTCGCCGGCCTGGAACATCTCCTTCATGATGTCGCAACCGCCGACGAACTCGCCCTTGACGTAGAGCTGCGGAATGGTCGGCCAGTTGGCGTAATCCTTGACGCCCTGGCGGACCTCCTCGTCGGCCAGCACGTTGACGGTGACGAAGTCATCGACACCGCAGGCCTTGAGTATCTGCACCGCGGTCGCCGAAAAGCCGCATTGCGGGAAACGGGCGTCGCCCTTCATGTAGAGGACCACCGGATTGCCGGTCACGGTTTGATGAATGCGTTGCTGCACGTCGGACATGTTGTCTCCAGATCAAAGATGAGCACCTGAAACGCGGTCGCTGCCGGCCAGGTCGGGATGGGTGAATGCGTTTTTGAACCCCGCCGCGGTCAATAAGTTCCGGCAGGCGGCGCCCTGCTCATGGCCGTGCTCGAGCAGCAGCCAGCCGCCAGGCTGCAGGTGTTCGGCGGCGCCGGCAATGATGTGGCGGAGGCAGGCCAACCCGTCGCCGCCGTCGGTCAGTGCCGACTGCGGCTCGTAGGGCAGGCCGTCGCCGGCCAGATGCGGGTCGTCTGCGGCGATGTAGGGCGGGTTGGCGACGATCAGCTCGAAGCGTTCGCCGCTGACCGGGGCATACCAGTCGCCCGCGCGGAATTCGACAGTGGCAGCGAGGCGGCCGGCATTGTTCGCCGCGACCATCAGCGCCTCCGCCGACAGATCGACCGCGATGACGCGGGCGGCCGGACATTCGAGGGCCAGCGAGATGGCGACGATGCCGGAACCGGTGCCGAGATCGAGCAGCCGCGGATGCTCGCTACCCGCCAACCGGAGCAGCGCCAGCTCGACCAGCACCTCGGTATCCGGCCGCGGAATCAGCACCGCCGGCGTCACCAGGAAGACGCGACCGCGGAATTCCGCCTCGCCGACCAGATAGGCCAGCGGCTCGCCGGCGGCACGGCGCGCCACCCAGTCCGCGAACTGCAAAGCGGCCGGTGCGCTCAGCGGCGTTTCCGGCCGCGCCAGCAGGTCGGCGTGCGTGCAGCCGCTGGCGTACTGCAGCAGCAGCCGCGCATCGAGCCGGTCGATCTGCTGCCGGGCAACGGCCAGCGCCTCGCCAAGTGTCATCTGCCGCCCCCCGCCGCTCCGGCACCCCGCAGGAAACAACCCGGCGCCAGGCGGTCAGGAACACAGTACAGCGAGCACTGCCCTTGAGGCATCTCAGGATTCCCGCCGGCACGGGAATGGCGGACGGCGAACATCACCCCTGCTCGGCCAGCTCTGCCAGTTGCTCCGCCTGATGTTCGGCCGCCAGGGCGCCGAGCAGCTCGCCCATGTCGCCGTCCATGATCGCGGCGATCTTGTACAGCGTCAGATTGATGCGGTGGTCGGTGATCCGCCCCTGCGGGAAGTTGTAGGTGCGGATGCGCTCGGAGCGGTCGCCTGAGCCGATCAGGCTCTTCCGGGTGCTGGCAATGGCGCTCTGCTGGGCGCGTACCTGCACGTCCTTGATGCGCGCCGCCAGCACGCGCATGGCCGAGGCCTTGTTGGCGTGCTGCGAACGGCCGTCCTGGCATTCGGCGACGATGCCGGTCGGCAGATGGGTGATGCGCACCGCCGAATCGGTCTTGTTGATGTGCTGGCCGCCGGCGCCGGAAGCGCGGAAGGTGTCGATGCGCAGGTCGGCCGGATTGAGGTCGACGTCGCCGACCTCATCGGCTTCCGGCATCACCGCGACGGTGCACGCCGAGGTGTGGATGCGGCCCTGGGTTTCAGTTTCCGGCACGCGCTGCACGCGATGGCCGCCGGACTCGAACTTCAGCTGTGAATAGGCGCCACTGCCGGCGATGCGACAGATGATTTCGCGATAGCCGCCGAGTTCCGACTCACTGGCCGACAGCACTTCGACCTGCCAGCGCTGGCGCTCGGCAAAGCGCGAATACATGCGGAACAGGTCACCGGCGAACAGCGCCGACTCATCGCCGCCGGTGCCGGCGCGGATTTCCAGCAGCACGTTGCGTTCGTCGTTGGGATCCTTCGGCAGCAGCAGTTTCTGTAGCTCGACTTCGAGTTCCGGCAGGCGTGCCTTGGCAGCGGCAATTTCCTCGGCGGCAAAATCGCGCATCTCGGGATCGGCCAGCATCGCCTCGGCCTCTGCCAGATCGTTCTCGGCCTGGCGGAAGGCAGCGAACTGGGCGACCACCGGCTCGATTTCCGCCCGTTCGCGCGACAGCTTGCGGAACTGGTCCATGTCGCCGGCCGCCTCGGGTGCCGACAACATGCGGTCGATGCCTTCGAGGCGGTCGACCAGCAGTTCGAGTTTCTGGCGGATGCTGTCCTTCATGTGGCGCGTTGCGGGATGTTCGGATGGGGGCGCTATGGTACCCGAGAACACCTCCCGTCGGCGACGAGCGGCCCTTGCCTGCCGCCATTTCGAATAGCATAATCCGCGATTCTTCCGGGCATCGCCCGACGCCCGATCAATGAACCACAATCATGAGCGGCTCCGTCAGTCGAATGCCAGACCCTTGCAGGCAGGCCGACACTCCTCTTGTCCACTCCGTGATCGCACTGACGGAAATTCTCGAACAACGCTGGCAGCGTTACCGGAGTCACGGCGATTTCGACCTGTTCGTCGAGTTCACGGTTTCCCTCAACGGCCTGACCGAGCGCCTGCGGCGCCGTCAGATGCCCGGCCTGGTCCGCAGCTGCCAGGAACTGGAGAATGCCGCACTGGCGCTGTTCGGCGACCCGTCGGCGCACCCGGTCCCGCTCGACCAGGCCAACGCCATCGAACGCAAGTTTGCCCAGCTGCTCGACGAACTCCGCCGCCACGACGCACCTGCACTGCCGGCGCGCCGCCTCTCCGACGAAATCGGCGAGACCGACGACGGAACCACGGCCCGACCGCGCAGCATCCTGATCGTTGCCCCCGGCGACCACGCCTGGGTTACGTCGCTGCAGGCCCAGCTGGCCTTCTTCGGTTTCACCATCCAGATCGTCGACTGGTCGGAGCAACCGTGCGCCACGACGGCACCACTGGCCATACTCTTCGTGCCGGAACGTCCCGGCGCTGCGTATCTGCCGGCGGAAATCAGCTTCATCATGGCACTGCGCACCCATTACCCGACGAGCAGCTTCTACTGCCTGGCCGTCCCGGAAAACCTGCAGAGCATCGTTCTCCTGCAACGCGCCGGGGCTGACGCCTGCATTCCGGTGGAAAGCGGCATCAGCGACATCCTCTCGCGCATGCTCGACCTGATCTGCCAGGATGAGCAGGAGGCCGACCGTGTGCTGGTTGTCGAAGACTCGGCCACTGCCAGCGCCCATGTCCGCCGCTCGCTCACCCAGCACGGCATCGACAGCCTGGCCATCGCCGATCCGCGCAAGCTGCTCGAAGCGGCCGCCAGCTACCGTCCGGATGCCATCCTGATGGACATGTACATGCCCTTCTGCAGCGGTGTCGAAGCCACTGCTGCCTTGCGCCAGGTGGCCGACTACCACGCCCTGCCGGTCATCTACCTGTCGAGCGAAACCGACATCGTGCAGCAGGTCGAGGCGCTGCGCCTGGGGGGCGACCAGTTTCTGACCAAACCGGTCAACCCGGTCGTACTTGCAGCGGTGGTCAAGACCAAGATCGCCCGCTATCGCGAGATGCGTCACTCGGGCCAGCACGACAGCCTGACCCGCCTGCTCAACCACTCGACCTCGAAGATGCGCATCGGTCAGATGGTCGCCGACAGCAGTCCGCACGGCCGCCTGATCGTCGCCATGATCGACATCGATCGCTTCAAGAGCATCAACGACAACTATGGGCACCCGCTGGGCGACAAGGTCATCCGCAGCCTGGCCTGGCTGCTGCGCGGCCGCCTGCGCAGTACCGACCTGATCGGCCGCTATGGCGGCGAGGAGTTCATCGTCGCCCTGCCCGATACCGACATCAACGGTGCCCTCGAGCAACTCGACCGCATTCGCGAGGATTTCGCCGTCCTGCCGCACGCCCATCCCGACGGACCGCTGTACGCCACTTTCAGCTGCGGCATTGCCAGCCTCGACGATTTCCCTTCGGCCAGCACGCTGATCGGCGGTGCCGATGCGGCACTGCTGGCCGCCAAGCGCCGCGGGCGCAATCGCGTACTGCCCGCCGCCGCGGACTGGACAGCCAGCTCAGTCGCTGGAATGCAGATGGAAGAGGCGGCTGGCAGCCTGCTGTAGTTCGCTGCGATCGCTGCCTTCCGCAGAGTTCAGCGTCTGCGTCGGAGCATGCAGGAACTTGTTGGTCAGCCGCTGCGACAGCTGTTCGACCACCTTTTCCGGTGCCTCGCCACGCGCCAGCAGCTTCATCGCATGCTCGACCTCGTGGCGGCGCATGCGCTCGGCGGAATCGCGCAGGGAGCGGATGACCGGCACCGTATCGCGCGCCGACAGCCAGCCGAGAAAATCCTCGACCCGCGCCGCAATGATCGATTCGGCCTCGACAACCGCCGCCTGCCGCGATTCGAGACCGCTCTCGACAACCTGCGCCAGG
The DNA here is from genome assembly GCA_008933675.1 of Dechloromonas sp. Classification (GTDB taxonomy): domain Bacteria; phylum Pseudomonadota; class Gammaproteobacteria; order Burkholderiales; family Rhodocyclaceae; genus Azonexus. Next base: position 4,716 of record WBUO01000011.1, on the reverse strand, counting down.
TCGTCGACGGTGTACAGGAAGACGTCGTCAAGCTCGCCGACTTCCTCCTCGATATCGCGCGGCACCGCCAGGTCGACCATGAACATCGGCCGGTGGCGGCGCGCCTTGACCGCCCGCTCGACCATGCCCAGGCCAATGATGGGCAATGGGCTGGCCGTACAGGAAACGACAATGTCGTGGCGGGCAATGTGTTCGGCCAGATCATCGAGACGGATGGCCGTACCGTTGTAGCGCTCGGCCAGCGCCCGGCCACGCTCCAGCGTGCGGTTGGCGATGGTTACCTGCTTCGGCTGGCGGGCGCAGAAATGGGCGGCGCACAATTCGATCATCTCGCCGGCACCGATGAAAATGATTCGCTGCTCCTCGATCGATTCGAAGATGCGCTCGGCCAGATGCACGCCGGCGGCGGCCATCGAGACGATGTTGGCGCCGATCGCCGTGGTACTGCGCACTTCCTTGGCGACCGAGAAGGAGCGTTGGAACAGCTTGTGCAATTGCGTGCCGAGGGTGCCGCTTTCTTCGGCGGCACGCACGGCATCCTTCATCTGACCGAGAATCTGCGGTTCGCCGATGACCATGGAGTCGAGGCCGCTGGCGACGCGGAAGGCGTGACGGATGGCCTCCGGCTGGTCATGGGTGTACAGGTAGGGCGCCAGTTCGCTGCGCTCGACCTGGTGATAGCGGCTCAGCCAGTCGATGACCACATCCGGCGTCTCGGCGGCGCAGTAGATCTCGGTCCGGTTGCAGGTGGACAGGATGGCCACCTCCTTGACCGGCTGGCTACGCGTCAGATCGGCCAGCGCATGCGACAGTTTCTCGGCGCCAAACGCCACGCGCTCACGAATGGCGAGTGGAGCGGAATGATGGTTGATACCGAGGGTAAAGATCACCGGTTTGGGCTTGGGCGCACGAAGTGGGGGCCGATTATAGCATCGGCCTCCGTAGGGCCTTCCTTGCCCTGGATCAGAACAGGAAGGCCTGCTTTTCCGCTGGCAGCGCCGGTTGGCCGGCGGCAAAGACCTTCATCTGGCGCGGCCGGAACCACACCGTCTGGCCGACCGTCAGCTGCAGCGCCTCATGCCGTTCGCGCGACAGCTCGACTTCGACGATCTCGCTCTGGTGATGCAGTTCGACGCGCACCACCGGACCGATCGGATGGACATGGCCGACACTGGCCTGCAGCGCCCCGTCGCCCGCCTGGTGGGTGATGTCGATATCGTGCGGACGGACGAAGGCGGTGACCTTCCCGGTATCGGCACTGCGCTCGACTTCGGCATAGGCGCCCTGCTGCCGGCTGTGGAAGACGTTCACATTGCCGAGGAACTGGTACACGAAAGGCGAAGCCGGGCTGGAATAAACCTCGTCGGGCGAGCCGATCTGCTCGATCTTGCCGTGGTTCATCACCACCACGCGGTCGGCCACTTCCAGCGCCTCTTCCTGGTCGTGGGTGACGAACACCGACGAGATGTGCATCTCGTCGTGCAGGCGGCGCAGCCAGCGGCGCAGCTCCTTGCGCACCTTGGTGTCGAGCGCGCCGAACGGCTCGTCCAGCAGCAGCACCTTGGGTTCGACGGCCAGCGCCCGGGCCAGTGCGATGCGCTGGCGCTGGCCGCCGGACAGTTGCGACGGGTAGCGGTCGGCCAGCCAGTCGAGCTGGACCAGACCGAGCAGCTCCATGACCCGGCGCTTGATCTCGGCATCGCTCGGCCGCTCCTTGCGCGGCTTGACGCGCAGGCCGAAGGCGACGTTCTCGAACACCGTCATGTGGCGGAACAGCGCGTAATGCTGGAAGACGAAGCCGACGTTGCGCTCGCGGGCATGCAGGTGCGTCGCCTCGGCGCCGGAAAAGAGGATGTCGCCTTCATCGGCCGACTCCATGCCGGCGATGATGCGCAGCAGCGTCGTCTTGCCGCAGCCGGAGGGACCGAGCAGGGCGACCAGCTCGCCGGTCGGAATGTCGAGATTGATGTTGTCGAGCGCGACGAAGTTGCCGAAGCGCTTCGAGATGTTGCGGATTTCGATACTCATCAGGTTTTCTCCGGGGCCAGCACGGCATTCAGCATTTCCGTCTCCTTCTTCATCCGCCATTCGACGACGGTCTTGGCGACCAGCGTCACCATGGCCAGCAGGGCGAGTACGGAAGCGGCGGCAAAGGCGCCGATGGCGTTGTATTCGTTGTAGAGGATCTCGACGTGCAGCGGCAGCGTATTGGTCTCGCCGCGAATGTGGCCGGACACCACCGACACGGCACCGAATTCACCCATCGCCCGGGCGTTCGACAGGATCACGCCGTACAGCAGGCCCCACTTGATGTTGGGCAACGTCACCCGCCAGAACATCTGCCAGCCGGAGGCGCCGAGCGACACCGCCGCCTCTTCCTCGTCCTTGCCCTGCGCCTGCATCAGCGGAATCAGTTCGCGGGCGATGAACGGGAAGGTGATGAACAGCGTCGCCAGGATCATGCCCGGCACCGCGAAGATGATCTTGAACTCATGCTCGGACAGCCACGGGCCAAAAGTGCCCTGGGCGCCGAACAGCAGGATGAAGATCAGGCCGGCAACCACCGGCGACACCGCGAAGGGCAGGTCGATCAGCGTGATCAGCAGGCTCTTGCCCTTGAACTCGAACTTGGCGATGGCCCAGGCGGCAGCGATCCCGAAAGCGATGTTGAAGGGCAGCACGGCGACGGCGATGACGACGGTCAGCCAGATCGCCGACAGCGTCTCCGGCTCCTTCAGCGCCGCGACATAAATCGGCCAGCCCTGGGCCAGCGCTTCGACGAAGACAGCGAGCAGCGGCAGACAGAGGAAAAAAAACAGGAAGCCGAGACCAACGGTGAGCAGCGTGTAACGGATCCACGGCGCCTCCTGGGTGGCACGCGTCGATTTCATTGCGCACCTCCGGCCTTAACGGCCGCCACTTCCAGCGGCTCGCTGTTCTTGTGGCGATTGGCCGTCCACCACTGCAGCACGTTGATGGCCAGCAGCAGCACGAAGGAGATGGCCAGCATGACCACGGCCAGTGCCGTGGCGCCGAGCACGTCGTATTGCTCAAGTTTGGAGATGATCAGCAAGGGGACGATTTCGGAGATCAGCGGCAGGTTGCCGGCGATGAAGATGACCGAGCCGAATTCGCCGAGCGCCCGGGCGAAGGCCAGCGCGAAGCCGGTCAGCAGCGCCGGGAAGATGGCCGGGAAGATGATCCGGGTGAAGGTCTGGGCGCGCGAGGCGCCGAGCGAGGCGGCGGCCTCCTCGACTTCCGTCTCGATATCCTCGATCACCGGCTGCAGCGTGCGCACGACGAAAGGCAGGGTGATGAAGGTCAGCGCCACGACGATGCCGACCGGCGTGTAGGCGACCTTGAAGCCGAGCGGTTCAAGATGGCTGCCGAGCCAGCCGTTGCCGGCGTACAGCGTGGCGAGCGTGATGCCGGCGACCGCGGTCGGCAGCGCGAATGGCAGGTCCACCAGGGCATCGACGAAGCGCTTGCCGGGGAAGGAGTAGCGGACCAGGATCCAGGCCACGATCAGGCCGAAGAAGGCGTTGATGCCGGCGGCCAGCAGCGACGAGACGAAGGTCACGCGGAAGGCGGCCAGCGAACGCTCGCCGAGGGCGATATCGATAATCTGCATGAAGCCCAGCTCGGAGGCTTTCAGGATCATGCCGCCGAGCGGCAGCAAAATCAGCAGCGACAGGTAGACCAGCGTGTAGCCAAGGGCCAGGCCGAAGCCGGGCAGCACGCGAGGGGATTTGGCAGACATTCGTCTCTTCTCTTGGCGACGGCGGGCGCCGACCGTCGCAACGGTGGGCGCCCCCCTTGTCTTACTTGGCGACGTAGACCTGATCGAAGCTGCCGCCGTCCTTGAAGTGGGCAGTGAAGGCCTTGCCGGCGCTGCCAAACACCTCGTCGACAGTAAAGGTCTTCACCGGCGGGAAGTAATGCGCGTACTTCTTCAGCAGTTCGGGATCACGTGGCCGCAGATAGTTCAGCGCAGCATTCTCCTGGCCTTCCTTCGACCACAGGTATTCCAGGTAAGCCGTCGCCTGCTTGCGCGTGCCCTTCTTGTCCACCACCTTGTCGACGATGGCCACCGGGAACTCCGTCTGCATGGTCAGGCTGGGCAGCACGACTTCGAACTCACCCTTGCCGAATTCCTTGGCGATCATCTCGGCTTCCGACTCGAAGGTGATCAGCACGTCACCGATGCGGCGCTGCATGAAGGTGGTCGTCGCATCGCGGCCGCCGGCGGCGAACAGCGGCGCGTTCTTCAGCAGCTTGCCGAGGAATTCCTGCGCCTTCGCGTCATTGCCGCCCGGCTGCTTGAGCGCCCAGGCCCAGGCCGACAGGTAGGTATTGCGGCCATTGCCGGTGTTCTTCGGGTGCGGGATGATCACCTGCACGCCGGGTGCCGCCAGGTCGGCCCAGTCCTTCAGCCCCTTCGGGTTGCCCTTGCGGACGATGAAGACCATCGCCGAGGTGTAGGGCGAGGCGCTGTTCGGGAATTTCTTCGCCCAGTCCTTGGCAACCAGGCCCTTGTCGACCAGAAACTCGATATCGTTGACCTGGTTCATGGTTACCACATCGGCTTCCAGACCGTCGGCCACGGCACGCACCTGCTTGCTCGAACCGGCATGCGACTGCTTCAGCTCCAGCGTCTCGCCGGTCTTCGCCTTCCAGTGCTTCTGGAACAGCGGGTTGTAATCCTTGTACACATCG
>WBUO01000279.1 GCA_008933675.1 Dechloromonas sp. | reverse complement strand
CGATGCCCTTGGCGACCAGGTATTCCTTGACGGCAGCGGCGCGCTTCTCGGACAGCTTCTGGTTGTAGGCGTCACCACCGATACGGTCGGTGTGGCCAACGGCCAGGATCACTTCCAGCTTGATGGCCTTGGCCTTGGAAACCAGCTCGTCGAGCTTGGCCTTGCCTTCCGGACGCAGGACAGCCTTGTTGAAGTCGAACAGGGCGTCGGCAGCGACGGTGACCTTCTCACCGGTCGGCTTCGGGCCGGTGGCCGGCATACCGGCGGCGCCGGCAGCGGTCTTCGGCTCGCAGGCCTCCTTCGGCAGCAGATCCTTGTCGCACTCGCAACCGGCCTTGTCGGCGGCGGCAGCGGCCGGGGTCCAGTAGCCGGTACGCCAGCACAGGCCGGTGCCGCTCTTGGCGACGACGTCGCGGGCATCGATGACATAGACACGTTCCTGTGCGGTGGCGGCAAAACCGACGCCGGCCAGCAGGGCAACAACCAGGGAATTCTTGACGATTTTCAGCATGACGAGGTTCCTATCGAAAAATTGGGTAATGCGCAATTTACAGCCTGCTTTCTTGGGCTATTTGCTGTAACGGCCGGATTGTCAATCAGCAACCGCAAAAAGGAAAGCCCGGCCAGCGGCTGGCGGTCATTTATCATGTCATCTGTCGTTTTTTGTGAATATCCTGATGAAAAAAGTGTTCGAAGCCCTGCGCCGGCTATTCGTCAGGCCGGCAGCCAGTGCCGCCGCCGTGCGCGAGGCGCTGGAGCAGTTTCGTGATCCGGACGCCGACACATTGCAGTTGATCCGCCACCTGGTTGCCGTCCTGCGTCCGCGCAAGCGGCGCGACGGCGAAGCAGGATCGCGCTACGCGGCCATGCTCGAATGCCTGGAGAACGATGCCGGACTATGCGCCGCCTTCCGGCACCATGTCGTTCACTTCCTGGCTTCGCGACGGCTGGTCACCTTCTTCACCGACAGCGGCATCCTGCCCGGCACCGGCTTCTTCTCCGAATGGTGGCGGATCATCGGCAACCACCTGCTGCCGGAAGCCCCCGACGAACGCCGCCTGAAGGACTGCCTGCACGTCATCTTCGACCGCGCCGACGACTGGCGCTGGCTGGAGGCCGCCTCGACCGAGCAGAGCCGGCGCCTGTGGAACATCATCGCGCCGGCCGACGAACTGCATGGCATCGACTGGCGGAGCATCCAGGAACAGATGATCGATGCCGTGCTGCTGCTCGCCCACCGGGTCAGCGGCCTGGGCGTGGAGAGCGAACTGATGCGGGCGTCGCCCGATTTCGACGACGACACGCCTCGTTTCATCGCCCTTTCCGCCGAGGCGCTGGAGTTCGCCACCAGCCTGCGCCAGGCCCTCGACCAGCCGGACAGCGCCGCCGACGACGGCAGCCAGCTGCTGGTCATTGCCGACCAGTGCCGCGAAACGCTGCAACGCATCCGCCGCCGGGCGCTGACCGTCGGTACCAGCCTGCATCTGTCCTACATCCTGACGCGCAGCGAGCAGAGTCTGGAGCGCCTGCACGAACTGGTCGCCATCCTGACCGGCAGCCGCGAACGGAGCATCCATCCCGAGGCGATCGCCGGCTGGGCGGCTTTCGCCCATGCCGCCTTCCTCGCCGAAAACCGGCGCAACAGCCTGGGCTTCTACATGACCCAGCTGTCGCGCCTGCTCGCCGTGCGGGTCACCGAAAATGCGGCACGCTCCGGCGAACACTACATCTGCGACACGCCGGCCGACTACCGGCGGATGTGGCGCTCGGCCGCCGGCGCCGGCGTGCTGATCGGCATCATGGCCCTGCTCAAGATCGGCGTCTCCGGACTGCACGCCCCGCTGTTCGTCGAGGCTTTCCTGTTCAGCATGATCTACGGCCTCGGCTTCGTTGCCATCTTCCTGCTCGGCATGACGGTCGCCACCAAGCAGCCGGCCATGACCGCCCAGACCCTGGCCGGCCTGCTCGGTGACCTGAAGCCGACACGCAGCGCCGATCTCGAACGCCTGGTCGATGTCATCGCCGCGGTCAGCCGCAGCCAGCTGGCCGCCATCGGCGGCAACGTCATGGTCGCGCTGCCGGTCGCCATCGCCGTCGGCTTCGCCCTCACCTGGCTGCACGGGGCGCCAGTCATCGCGACGGAAAAGGGGGCACATCTGCTCGCCGATCTCGATCCGCTGAGCTGGGCGATTCCGCATGCGGCCATCGCCGGCTTCTACCTCTTCCTCTCCGGGCTGATCTCCGGCTATTTCGACAACCGCGCCGCCTATGCCGACATCGGCCGCCGCCTCGGCCGCCTGCGCTGGCTGCAGACCCTTGCCGGCGCCGAGCGGGCCGGGCGCATCGGCAGCTATATCGAAAGCCGGCTCGGCGGCATCATGGGGAATTTCCTGTTCGGCTGCATGCTCGGCTCGACCGGCGTCATCGGCACCATCCTCGGCCTGCCGCTCGACATCCGCCACATCGCCTTCGCCAGCGCCAATCTCGGCTATGCGCTGATCGGCTTCGAGTTCTCTCTGGCCTGGCAGGCCTTCGCCTGGGCGGCTCTCGGCGTCATCGCCATCGGTTTCACCAATCTGGCGGTGAGCTTCACGCTGGCGCTGCGCACGGCAATGGGCGCCCGCCGCATCAGCTTCGGCCACTGGAGTCCGGTACTGCGTGCCATCGGCCGTCGCCTGCGCCAGCAGCCGCGCAGCTTCCTGCTGCCGCCGCGGCCGGGAAGCAACGGCGAGACGACCGGCGGATGAGGATCGAGCTGCGGCGCCTCCTGCTGCTCGCCGCACTGTTGCCCGGCGCCGCCCTCGGCCAGGCGGCAATCGACGCACCGGCACCGATCGTCCGCCTGCTGTCACCCTACCTGTCCGCCATGGATGCAGACTTGCCGCGCCGGCAGGACGATCTGGCGGAGATTCTCGCCACCGAAGGTTATTTCTCGCCGCAGATCACGGCAGCCGGGGAAGGCGAGGCGCTACGCCTGAAGATCGATCCGGGGCCGCGCACGCGGGTCGCCGAGGTCAATGTCGTCATCGACGGCCCCCTGCCGACCGAACGTCGCCGGCAGCTGATCGACAGCTGGCCGCTGGCGGTCGGCGAACCTTTCCGCCAGGCCGGCTGGAACACTGCCAAGCAGCATGTCCTCGGCCAGCTGCTGGCAGACGGATATCCGGCCGCCCGGCTGCTCAACAGCCTGGCCGACATCGACAGCGAACGCCAGCGAGCCGCTCTGAACACCCATTACGACAGCGGCCCGCGCTACCGTTTCGGCGAACTGCGCATCACCGGCCTGCAGCGCTACACGCCGGAACTGGTTAGCCGCTACAACCGCGACGCGCGGCCCGGCGAACCCTACCGCGAGGCCGATCTGCTCGCCTTGCAGGGCAAGCTGCAAGCCAGTCCGTATTTCACCTCGGTCCGCGCCACGCTCGATCCCGATGCGCACGACGCGGACGCCGACGGCGAGGTCACGGCCCCGATCCTGCTCGAGGTACGCGAGCGCCAGGCCCACCGCATCGGCTTCGGCGCCGGCATCAGCTCCAACACCGGCGGCCGCGTCGAAGCCAACTACCACACCCCGGATCTGTTCAACCGCGCCTGGTCGCTGGAAAGCGGCCTGCGCCTGGAGCAGAAGCGGCAGACGCTCTACGCCGATGTCTTCCTGCCGCCGGATGCGCGCAACCGCCGGCACAGTTTCGGCGCGATGAGCGAAAGGACCGACATCGCCGACCTGCAGACCGAGCGCTACGCCTTCGGTGTGCAAAGCGTGCAGCAGCGCGGCAGCATCGAACAGCGGCTGTCGCTCAACTGGCAGCACGAACGGCGCACGCCGGCCGGCGCCCTGGAGGTGACCAGCCGCGCCCTGGTGCCCAACGTGATGTGGACCTGGCGCCAGGTCGACCACCCGCTCGATCCGCAACGCGGGACGGTGCTCCAGCTGCAGATCGGCGGTGGCGCCAGGGCTGCCCTCTCCGACCAGAACTTTCTCCGCCTGCACGCCCGCTGGCAGCAGTACGTGGCGCTCGGCGCCCGCAACCAGCTGACCCTGCGCGGCGAGTTCGGCCGCACCTTCGCCGATTCCCGCCTGCACATTCCGCAGGACTACCTGTTCCGCACCGGCGGCACCGGCTCGGTCCGTGGCTACGCCTACCAGAGCCTCGGCATCAGGGAAGGCCGGGCGACCGTCGGCGGGCGCTACCTGGCCGTCGCCAGCGCCGAACTGACCCACTGGCTGAACGAGGCCTGGGGGATCGCCACCTTCATCGACACCGGTGACGCCGTCGACAGCCTGGCGGATGTCCGCCTGGCCACCGGCTACGGCCTCGGCGCGCGCTGGCGCAGCCCGGCCGGACCCATCGGCGTCGACCTCGCCTACGGCCAGCGCAGCCGCGAGTTGCACCTGCATTTCTCACTGGCCATCCCCCTCTGACATGCGCCGCCTCCTTCTCTCCGCCGGCCTTCTGCTCGCCATCACCGTCTTCGGCAGCGTCTGGCTGACCAGCAGCGACAGCGGCCTGCAGGCCAGCCTGCGCCTGGCCGCAGCGGTCAGCGGCGGCCGCCTGCAGGTGGAACAGGCCAGCGGTCGCCTGAGCGGCCCGTTGCAGATCGCCAGGCTGCACTGGCAAAGCCCCGGCTTCGCCATCCGCCTGGAAGGCCTGCAGCTCGACTGGCAACCGGCGGCCCTGCTCGGCGGCAGGCTGCACATCGCGGCGCTGAGCGTGGACACGCTGCACGTCGTCAGCCCGCCGACGGACGAACCGGCCAGTCCCCCCGAGACGCTGCTGCTACCGCTGGCCGTCGACATCACGCGGCTGACCGTCGGCACGCTGACCTATGGCGGCCTGCCGGAAATCCGCCATATTGCCGCCCGCCTGAGCAGCGACGGCCGCCAGCATCGGCTGACGGAATTCGCCGCGACATTCGCCGACGTCGCCATCCGCGCCGAGGCCGGTCTCGATGGCGCCGCCCCCCTGCCGTTGACCGTCAGCGCCGCGCTCACCGGCCGCCTGGCGGAGCACCCGCTGGCGCTCGAACTCCAGGCAAACGGGCCGTTGTCGCGCATCGACGTGGCGCTGCTCGCCCGGCAAGGCATCAGCGGCCAGGCAAGCGGCGTGCTGACGCCCTTTGCCGATGCCCCTTTCGCCAGCGCCCGGGTCCGCCTCGCCGACATCGACCCGGCCGCCTGGCAGGCCGGCGCCCCCAGTGCCCGACTGGCCCTGGAGGCGGATTTCGCCCCACAGGGCGACGCCATCGTCGGCAGCTTTGCCCTGCGCAACCCGCAGGCCGGCCCGCTCGACCGGCAGCGCCTGCCGCTGAGCGGCC
>WBUO01000278.1 GCA_008933675.1 Dechloromonas sp. | reverse complement strand
CGTGGCGGACATAGCCGAGGCCAGCGAAGGCCGCCACCAGCGCGGCAAGGGCGGCATAGAGGCGGAACGTGCCGATCATACAATGACCTCGTAGTGTGGCCCGTCCGGAAAATCGGGGCCAGGGTGGCGGGCGTTGTAGGCCAGCCCCTCGCGCCGGAGTGCGTCGGCCAGGAGGTCAGGATCATCGACGCCGGGAGCGAGGTCGTTCAGCCGCCGGTCCCAGACGACGCCCCAACGGATCGGCACATTGAGTTCCTGTGCCGCCTGGTGCATCGCCGCCGCGATCTGGTAAATCTGCGGCCACCACCAGCGCGGCTTGCCCTCGATCCACGGCACGAGATCGACGGCCCGCCCCTCAAGGTGCTTCGACTTCATCGTCTTTGAGAAGCCCTGCGCGACGAACCGCCGCTGCTCCTCGATCGTTCGGATGCCGTCATGGACGGCAAAGTCGCAGCGCGTGATCTCAATGGCGCGCTCCACGACGCGGATCAGGTCGGGATGCACGCCAACCAGTTCGCGGCGGCTGGCCGCTCCTAAGGCATAACCCATTCTGCGACCCCCCATGACATGAAGAAGATGATAACCGCGGCGGCAAGCCCGATGCGGAGCGCGTGCCAGAAGTCCTTGCACGGGCTCTCCGGATCGCGCCGGATGTTCCCAAGGCTCTTCATTGCTGACCTCCATTGGCCCGCCCCATGAGGCGCTCGACGAGCGCCACGGCGACGAGGCCCACCACAAACGCGGATGCCGTCAGGATGCCGAGCGCGGCTCCGCTGACCGCGGAAAGCTCTGGCACCACCTTGGCGAGGATGTGCGGGCTGATCGTGCCAAGGCCGAAGGCGACGGCGACGCCGACGATCACGACGCGCAGCGTCTCCCGCAGCGGCTTGCGCGTCACAAGCGCATTCACGAGCCCGCCCAGGCCGCCGAAGAAGGCGATGACCTGCCCGAGCGGGCCGAAGACTTCCCGCCAGATGTTCGGATCGTTGTCGGTCATGCCCCTCTCTCCCTTGCCGCCGCGAAGATCGCCGGGAAATGCTCGGGCCGCCGCCGTTCGAGCCGGCGCCGCTCCTGGCGCGACTTCGAGCGAAAATAGTCCACGCAGTTGAATCGCTGGCACATGAGTGGCTGGCGCCCGTAGATCGCGCAGCCGTCGTCGGTCAGGTAGATGCACTCGCCCCCGATCTGCCGCAACGCGCGGCGGCCGTCATCGGTCGGCACCGTCTCGAATTGCGACGGGTCGTCGCCGGGGAGAAGGAAGATCGTATCCCCCCGGCAGCAGGCGGTGCAGCCCTTGCAGAAGTCGCTCATGTCTCGGCCACGATGCTGGTGTTGCCCGGCTGGGTGCGAACCGGATAGCCGTAGCCCGCGCCGGAGACGTGTGTCCGCGTCTCTATGGGGAAGTGCGTGTGGACACGGGCGGCCTTGGCGTTCGCGGCCGAGGTCATGTTCGGCCATGCGGCATAGCCGAAGGAGATCGTCTTTCCAGACGTGCTGCCGCCGGAAGGAGTCACCCGGATCGTCCCGGTGCGGTTGGGCACTGACCCGGTTCCCGCATCCTGAATGACTGCGGTGAACGCAGTCCACGACGCGGAGCCGCCGGTCCAGACCGCAAAGCCCTGCACCTCGTGCAGCTCAGCGATGTCGCCCTCGTCGAGCGCCGTCGGTGTCTGCCAGTTGGTCGCCTCGAACGATCCGGCATAGGCCCCGGCTCCATGTTCGATGAGCGCGGTGGAGAGGTTGCCACCGTGGGGCAGGTCGATCTCCACGTCCCAGTGGGTGCCGGCGTCGGTGACGCCCGTGATCCTCGGTTCCAGCGGCAGGAGCGCGCCGACCGCGCGGCACATGGCGATGGCGATATGGACCGCCGCCAGGGCCTCGCCGTCCTCCTCGCCGCTATCATCGCTCACATGAGTGCCTTCCGGCTGCGCCATGTGGCCGCCGAAGGAGGTATGGCCGGTCCAACCCGCCACATTGGCGAGCGAGAACTGACCTACGCCCACGCCATCGGTCATGTCCCGCTGCGCCTGTGCATACTTGCCCTTCTGCACCTCGGCTGCGCCCCATGTCCCAGACGTGCCGGACGGGTTGAAGTAGGAGGCCCCGAAGAGCGGAACGAAGCGGGTGCGGTTCTCATCAAAAACACCCTGTCCGGTGCCGTTCAAATCCCAGAGGAAGTGCACCGGCGTATAAGCGCGCCCTGGGACAACATTCACCGCGCCGCTCGTGTAGGCGACGAGGCCGCTGGCGTCGGGAGTGTCGTTCAGGCTGTTGAGCGCCTGCTTGGCGAGGCCCGGCATCAGGAACCGCTCGGCCTCGGTCTGCACCGCTGCATCCGATGTAAACCAGTGCCAGAGCATGATCGAGAGGTCGGAGCCGCGCGACTGGATATAGTCGATGGGGTTCTGGAACGACTGGAACCAGGACCGCTCCGGCTGTGTGGTGCTTTCGTTGGCGTTGACCAGCGATCCGAAACTTGTCCCGGAGGCCGCCAGATCGACAATGCAGATCGGGGCATCGCTGTGCGCGCCGACAGCGCAGGCGGCGCGGCGCAGGCCGAGGATCGACGAGGACGTGACCTCGATCTGGCCGGCGCTCACCGAGCCGTTCTGGTCGTTCGCCAGAAGCCAGAGCGTCTTCGCGGGCGGCGTCAGGGCGGCAGAGGACGGCGAGATGTAGAGCGGGCGCTCCGCCAGAGACTGGCCCATCAGGCCGCAGATGTAGCCGCTGTAGAAGCTCGTCGCCTGCGTCGCGGAGACGCCGGTCGAGACCTTGGAGCGGACCTGCGCCCGGCAGGCGTTCCAGCCGCGCGGCACATCGACCGTCGCGGACCAGATGCCAGACGCCGCCGCCGTGAAGTCGGCCCAGTCAACGACGGTGGAACTGTCGGACGGGTCGATCACCCGGATCTGCAGCGTCGCGCCGTCCTGGTCGTGAGTGCCGGTGAAGGTGATGCGCGCGGCATCGACGCCGTGCGGGTCGCTGTCGTAGACGGTCAGAGACGGATCGGCGATCGTGACTGTCGTCGGCGCGAGCGCCGGGTTGTTGCCATCGGCGTCATAGGTGCCGGTCCAGGTGGAGCCGAGCGTGTTCAGGGGATCGTACTCGCGGTGGAAGGGACCTGCCACCGGCCAGCCGACGTTGCCGGGGTGGATGCCCTGCTCCCAGATTTCCTGCGAACGCTGCCATCCGCCGATCTTCTGGCCGCTGTAGTTCCAGTGTGCAGGAGAACCTGCTAGCGGCTTGCACTCGTCGATGTAGGCGTTCTCTGCCGGAAAGCCCTCCCAGTAGGTCGCATAGCCCGAGACGTTGGCGACAATGGAAGAGCCGAAAACGTTGCCGATGGTGAAGCAGACACCGCCCGTCCCCGACGTGTCGGCCGAGCCTGAGCTGAGGCGGGTGACGAAGTTGTAGGCAAGCGTGTTCCAGCCGCCGAGGGTCCTGGGAGCACCCATACCGGAGGGTTGCACATCGCCGTGATCTCCAACCTCGCAGTAGATCGCGGTGTTGTAGCGGCAGACCGCGTTGGCGCTGCCGCTGGCGTCATCGAGGGTGTCGGTGCCGCGGCCGAAGTAGAGGTTGTGCTCGCAAATCGTGTTGTCGGCGACGTTCGTGTTGGATTGCCAGAGATGCGCGTGAAGCGTGATGTTGTTCAGCATCGCTCCCGCGAGATAGAAGTTGCCCCAGAATGTGAAGTCGGGAGTGTTGCCGCTCTGGTTTTGCAGGAAGTCGCTGTGGGCGCCGACAGGCGAGAGGTTGTCGCGGCCCGCCCAGTTCCGGCGCACCGTGCCCCGGCTGACCGTCGACGAGCCGATGCGGAACTTGATCAGGTCGTCGGCGAACTGCTCGAGGTAGCCACCCTCGATGGTCATGTCGTTACAACCGGCCGCCACGTCGAAGGACAGCGTGTTGAAGCCGCCCGTGTGAAAATCCTGTGCCACGCCGCCCGGCGAGTTGCTGAACTGGATGCCTGGTCCGCTGGTGCTCGGAAGCGAGCGGGTCGTGCTCCACCGGCTATGCACCGACACGCGCTTCAGGCTCACGTCCTGTCCGCCGGAGACCACGATCTTACCAGCCGTGATCCCGTAGAGGGTGAGATTGCGCGAGTTGGTGATGTTGATCGTCCCGCTGACATGGCTGCCACAGGTTGGGTAGTAGGGATAGGTGGGGTTGTCGGCATAGGGGCCAATTCCACGCACGATGACGCCCGGATAGGCCGAGAAGTCGTTTGTGAGCGTCATCGAGCCCGTGACCGGCGCTGTCAGTTGCGCCACGCGCAGGTCGCCGTTGGTCTTGCCTGCGGGCGTGGTGCCGTTCCAGTCCGCCTCCCATGCGTCAAGGATGGCATAGAGGCCCGCTGCGGTCGCGGCCGTACTATCCGCAGTGAGATCGGTCGTGCTGCCTGCCGCATCCGTGGTCGCGGTCGCCGTCACGATGTTCGACGGGTTGCCGGACCCGTCGCGTTGGAAATAGGCGACCTTGTAGGCGGTCCCCTCGGTCAGGCCGGTGAAGGATACCGGCTGCGCGCCGGATGCCGTGACCGTCAGCGTCCTCAGCCCGCCGATCAGCGGGTTGTCGTCGCCGTCCGTGCCGGCCTCGATCTGCGTTGCGTCGGGCGTCGTGGCCGTCGACAGCATGATGCCGTAGTTGAGCGTTCCGTTGCCGGTGTCCGTGGCGACTGAGCCGGTCGCCGTCGTCTGGCTCGTCGCGGTCAGGCTCGCCAACGACAGCACAGGGTTTGCTCCGGGCGCGGCCGTCGTGGTGATCGCGGCCGAGGTTACGACCGACGACTTGCCGCCGGTCAGGCCATACTTGATCGTGTGGACGTAGTGGGCCGTCGAGGCTGTCAGTCCGGTGACAACGAGGTCTTTCGTGCCGGTGCCGTTACAGACACCGATACCGAAGGACACCGCCCCCGTTCCGGCAAGTATATCTGCTTCGCTCATCGGCGTGGCCGACGTCGAGACCGCCCACGCGAGCACGGCGTAGGGGCTGTTCAGTGTCACGACTGCAATGAAGCTCGTCTCGGCCAGCGCCGCTCCGGTCGCTGCATCAGGCGCCGTCACGGCGGACGAGCCGATGAAGCGGTCATTGAGATAGGCGACGTTCGCCGCGATCTCGGCAGCCGAAAGCACCCGGCCATAGACGAGGATTTCTCCGATCTCGGCCTGTGTCGAGTAGCCGGAGAACGAACGGCAGAGGTTGATCAGGCTCGCTCCGGTAGAAAGCGCAACGGTAGCAGAGGCCACGAGCGCGTCGCCGATCCAGACTTCGATGTCGGTGCCGTCATAGGTCGCCGTGACGATGAGCCACTGGTC
>WBUO01000277.1 GCA_008933675.1 Dechloromonas sp. | reverse complement strand
GTTCGGTCAGCGCGCCCTGCGGCCAGCCGCCGCCCGGCAGTTCGACATCGAGTTCGGCATGGCCGCTGGGGATGGTGGCGGCCGGCAGTTCGGCCAGCGCATCGCCGCGCCAGATGTCGCCGCGGGCGAGCACATCCGCCAGCGCCAGCGGCGACGGCACGGCGTTCATCCGAGTTTGGCGACGGCTCCGCGGATCAGGCCGACGGCGATGCCTTCGATGGCGAACTGGACAGCGTCCGGATCGACGACGATGGGCTCGAAATCCGGATTCTCGGCGATCAGGCGGATCTGTCCCTTGTTGCTTTCCAGGCGCTTGACGGTGACCTCCTCGTCAAGCCGGGCGACGACGATCTGGCCGTCGCGCGCCTGGTTGGTCTTGTGCACGGCGAGCAGGTCGCCGTCGAAGATGCCGGCGTCGATCATCGACAGGCCGCGCACCTTGAGCAGGAAGTCGGCACGCGGGCTGAACAGCCCGGCGTCGAAGTTGTAGCGCCCCTGCACATTCTCGACGGCGAGGATCGGCGAACCGGCGGCGACGCTGCCGATCAGCGGCAGGCCGAGCTGCTCGACGAGGCGGATGCCGCGCGCCGAGCCGGGTTCGAGGACGATGGCACCCTTCTTGGCCAGGGCCTTGAGATGATCCTCGGCGGCATTGGGCGAGGCGAAGCCGAAGGCATGGGAGATTTCCATGCGCGTCGGCGGCGCACCGAGCATCTCCAGCGAGTTTTTGATGAAATCGAGGATTTCCTGCTGACGCGGCGTGAGTTTCATGTGGAGCTCCACCAAGAACCAATGACTGTATTTTTATACAGCCATCGGCTTTTGGCAAGCCCGATTCAACTCAATTCAGCTTGTCGGGGTGGCCGCAGCACTGCTTGTACTTGCGCCCGCTGCCGCAGGGACAGGGGTCGTTGCGCCCGGTTTTCGGCTCGTCGCGGCGGATCGGCGCGGCCGCACCGGCGCGCTTGTTGCGCCAGAAGTTGTACAGCGTCTGCACGATGACCGGCAGGTTGTCCTGGATGTCGGCCACCAGGCGGGCCTCCTCGGCCGGCGAGAACCAGCGCTCGCCGCTCTGCTCGACGTCCTCCTTGAGCATGCCGTTGAGCATGAACAGCGGTTCCAGCAGTTCCGACAGGTCGTCGGCGTGCTTGCCGGCCATCTCGTACCAGTCGCCGGCCAGGCCGGCGCCGAAGACGTAGGAATCGGCCCAGGCGGCGTAGTCGTATTCCTCGCAGGTCTCGTCCACCGGATAGAGCACCGGGGCAACGGTTTCGTCGGCCAGCAGCGCAGCGGCGATGTCGTTGTTCAGGCGCATCAGCAGCTCGATGGCTTCGCCGACAACCGGATCGTTGGTACCTTCCATGCCCTTGCCCAGGGCTTCCGGCAGCCAGACGCCGGGCGAAACCGGCTCCGGCCCGCTGACGACGGCACACAGCATGGCCTGGATTTCATCGAGGCGCATCGCCTCTTCGCCGAAGACTTCGGCCTCGAGCAATTCCTCCAGACGGTCGAGATCGCTGTCGGTAAGGGGGTTGGGGTTCATTTCTGGGTATCCTGGGAGGCTTGATGAATCTTTGCCGAGTATAGGTGTCCGATCCGGCATCGCCAACCCATAAACACCCTGCCATGCCGAAAATCGAAAAATCCGACGCCGACTGGCGCGCCACGCTGAGCCCCGAGGAATACCGCGTCACCCGCGAGAAGGGCACCGAGCACGCCTTCACCGGCCGCTACTGGGATTGCCATGAAGACGGCACCTACCGCTGCGTCTGCTGCGGCGCGCCGCTGTTCCGCTCCGAAACCAAATTCGATTCCGGCTGCGGCTGGCCGAGCTTCCACACGCCCAACAACGACCAGCTGATTGACGAGCACGTCGACACCAGCTTCGGCATGCGGCGCACCGAAGTCACCTGCCACGACTGCGGCGCCCATCTCGGCCATGTCTTTCCCGACGGCCCGGCACCGACCGGCCTGCGCTACTGCATCAACTCGGCCTCGCTGAAGCTGGAGCCGGACGCTTCCTGACCCAACCGCCTGCCATCAACCCGCAGGCACGACAGCCGCGTTGCCTATCTCCGCCGCACGCTTCAAAATCAAAACCTTAAGTGCGGCTGCGCACCGATGGCCGGCGTCTGACGTCCTATAACTCCGTTCAGCAGCATCGCTGCCTGTCCATTTCGCGACAGGGCTTGACGGAGAAAAAAATGAACATGAATCTCAGACCATGGGCCGCGCTAACCATGTTGTGCGCAGCCGCCGTTCTCGGCACCAACGGCTGCAGCAGCCTGAAAACCCCGGCCACTGCAGATGTTGCGGTCTCCAAGGCAGCTGTGGATAACGCAGCCAGTGCCGATGGCGCCGAATACGCACCGGTCGAAATGCGCCTTGCCCGGGAAAAACTGGGGCTGGCCAACAAGGCCTTGGCCGCCAAGGATTACGAACTGGCCTCCCAGCTGGCCAAGGAATCCCGTGCCGACGCCCGGCTGGCGCAAGGCAAGGCCAATTCGGCCAAGGCACAAGCCGCCGCCAACGCGCTTGACTCTGACATCCGTGTTCTCGACGAAGAGCTGCAACGCATCCGCAAGTAAGCCGCAGGTCGCGCTTTCCGCACCATGCCAAAGGCATCGATCAATACCATCTGTGCCTGAACTCCCCAAGGAAAAACCATGAAAACTCGTATCGTCATGCCAGCCATGCTGGTGATCGCCACCTTGCTGGCTGCCTGTACATCCATGCCCCGGACGACCAGCTTGCTGGACCAGACGCACGTCGAATACCGGATGGCACAAAACAATCCCGACGTCGGCCGTTACGCACCACTGGAACTGAAACAGGCCGGTGAAGCGATGGCCCTCGCCAACGCAGCCGCCGCCAATCACGAGAGTACCGACAGCATCGATCAGCTGGCCTATCTGGCCCGCCAGAAAGTTGCCCTGACCCAGGAAGTAGCAAAGCGCAAGGCGGCCGAGAGCGATGTCGCCAACTCGGAAAGAACACGCGACCAAATGCGCCTGACGCAACGTACAAATGAAGCGGATCGTGCGCATCAGGCAACCGACACGGCGCGTCTGGCAACCGATGCAGCACGGCGCGACACGGCCGATGCCAACGCCAGGATTTCCAGTCTCGAGTCACAACTCGCCGATCTGGCGGCAAAAAAAACCGAACGCGGCATGGTCATCACCCTGGGCGATGTACTGTTCGCGACCGATCAGTACCGGTTGAACGAGCAAGGCCAATCGACGATCCGGAAATTATCGCAATTCCTGCAGCAGCACCCCGCGCGCAACGTACTGATCGAAGGCTTTACCGACAGTACCGGCAGCACCGCCCACAATCAGCAATTGTCCGAGCGCCGGGCGGCTGCCGTGGCGCGCAGCCTAAGCGACCAGGGTATTGCCCGTAGGCGTATCGAAACGCGCGGCTACGGTCAGGAATACCCGGTCGCTTCGAATGCCACGACCGCCGAGCGCCAGTTGAACCGGCGCGTGGAAATCGTGCTGTCGGAGGATGGCGGCAAGATCAGGCCGCGCTGAACCGGCTTCACAACGCGCTCTGCCGGAAAACGCCCTGCTTGGCGTCGTGCTCTATGGCGGCGCCGTAGCCGATATGGCGAACTCCCGGAGAAGATCAAGGCACGCGACATGAACGGGCAGGACGCTCTGAGCGCCGACAAACTGGATTACATGCAGAAGGCAAGCGGCATGGTCAATACCATGGGCGGCTCTCAACCAGCGAGAAAGCACGAGACGACGAAAGGTTCACGAAGCAGCCAACGGGCTGCTGCTCGTCGGCATGTCACGCCTTGCCATGGAGAGCCGGCAAGCAAGCCTGCCAAATGGCCAGGCCTTCGATCCGACAGCGACGGAGGTTAGCGTGGCGAACATCACAAAACTCTACAAGTACCTGTTCGTCGATCCAGCGGCAACACCGACCGTACCTTTGAAGTCCTGGCCTCCTATCTCGACATACGAGCGACAGCGGACCAGGACAGGCACCCGGTTTGATTGGAAGCTACAACCCGCGCGCCCACGCCGGACGCAGCGCCACCCGTTCCGGCGCCGTGATGGCCTGACGCACCTGCGCCAGCAGACGCTCCTTGTCGGCGCCCAGCGTGCCTTTCAGCACCAGCCAGTTGGAGGCGTGATCGCTGCGAAACACCGTACGCTTCAGCTCCAGCGCGGACAGGAAGCCTTCCATCTCGATGAACAGTTCCTGGCGGTCGAGCGGTTCCCATTCCGGGAAATCGGCGCGGAAGCGCTGGTCGCCCCGGGGAAAGCTGACCACCAGTGTCGCCAGATATTCCGGTTGAACGGCATTGGCCAGGCGCGCCGAATTTTCGGCATGCTGCTGCGAGAAGACCTTGCCGCCAAGGCCGTTGAGGATCATCACCGAGCGGCTGATGCCGGCGGCACCGAACTTTTCCAGCGCCTCGCAGGTGCTGGCGAAGGTCTCGCCCTTGTTGACCTTGGCCAGCACTTCATCGTCGCCCGATTCGGCGCCGACATAGACCATCGACAGCCCAGCAGCGGCCAGTTCGTCGATCTCACTCTGCGTCTTCTTGCGCAGGTTGCGCGGCAGGCAATAGCTGGAAATGCGCCGCACCGCCGGCAGGTGGGTGCGGATCGCCTCAAGAATCGTCAGCAGGCGGCGGGTCGGCAGCACGAGCGCATCGCCGTCGGCGAGGAAGACGCGACGGATCTGCTCGCCGTAGCGCTCGCCGGTCAGGCGCAGGCTGTCGATGATCTCGGCGTCTTCACGGGCGCGGAATTTTTTCTGCGGCGCCGTATACATCTCGCAGAACGTGCAGTGATTCCACGAGCAGCCGTCGGTGACCGGCAGGATCAGCGATTCCGCCTCGCTCGGCGGGCGGAACACCGGTTCGACGTAGCGGATTGGGATCATCGCTCAGCCGCCGACCTTGGCGACGAAGGCCGCCGGTGCCGCCGTCGGTTTGCGCGCCGTATAGTCGAAAAACATGATGCCGTGCTTGCCGCGCGCCACCTCGCGGCCACTGGCCTTGTCGCTCAGACGCCAGACCAGATCGCAGCCGTACTTGTTGAAATCGTTGGCCGCCATTTCGATGACCATCGTCTCGCCGTGGAAGGCCTCGGCCCGGTACTGCGCGGCGACGTCGGCAACGATGATGCCAACGCCTTCGACATCCAGCTCACTGTAGCCGAGCGACTTGAAGAAACGCACCCGGGCTTCGGAGACCAGCCCCAGCAACGCCGCGTTGTCGAGATGATTGCCGTAGTTGATGTGGTTGATGTAGATGAGAATATCGGTGGCGAAGGCGAAATGCTCGGGCAGGTCGATGTTGATACGGGGCATGGT
>WBUO01000530.1 GCA_008933675.1 Dechloromonas sp. | reverse complement strand
AGGCCATTGGAGCACTTTCAGTTCTCAGCTCATTCAATGCCATTAGTTCGTAAGCCCCCTCCCAACTATCCGCTCCACCGGACCGTCGGCCAGCTTCGCTGGCCGCCGTCCGGTGAGCTTCCACGTTAGGCCTTTTACAACAAGTGCAACCGAGTCATCCATGATCTTTGCCGAAATGGAGTATCAGGAGGAATACTGGGAGTTCCACTCCAAGTTAAACGAGCATCTATCTGCTCACTTCCACCATCTCAAATCCGGAATACAAGGCGATTCTTGGTTCTGGGTCTACGACGGTGAGCAAAAAGTCGCTATCGACACCTTTTCGTCGATCAAACACCAAGTCAAAGCCAGTGTAGCCAGCCCGCTGGTGGAGTCAGTTATCAAGACCCTTCAACTCAAGTTCAGAGTCAAGGTTTTCCCCGAGCCAGAACTTGAGGCCCATGAAGATGTGTAGCCTGTTAATAAAGTCATTCATGGCTGCCTCCGCATCCCGGCCTAACATTCCGGTCAAGGCCGCTCCCTTCGGTCGCTGGACGCTGCGCGATAAAGCGCCGCGCAGCGCCCCTTACCTATAACGTTAGCCGTCACATGCGCGACGCAGTCGTCCTTGTTCTCTTACTCGTTTCTTTCCATGCTTCCCACGCAGCGGAGAAAACACCCCCTATCAGTCTCGTCGGGCAGTACACCCGCTCTCATCAAGTTCGGGATTGGATTGGGCAATGTCCAAGCGGGCGGCCTAGCGAGTGCGCCCAGGTCACCGTTGCTGATCGCGTGTTGATTACAAGAAATGGACCTTCGCAATTCCACGTCGAGGTCAGCATCACAGCTGACGATCTGCACGTTTGCGATTTCACAGGGGTCGGAGGTTGGAACGGCCGCGCTCTTCTCGTTCGTAGCACCGATCCCGCTGATTCCTGCACTCTGACCATTACCTTCGCTAGAGATGCAATTACCCGCTTGAGGAGCCAGCCAGAACAAGCATGTGCGATGCACTGTGGTGTCAATGCTCGGCTATACATAGACAATATGCCAAAGCAATTTACCTCTAGCCGTGCCAAGTGACGGCTTACCTCATGCCCCCGGCTAACCATCCAGTCAACCGGACCGCCGAACACCCGCCTTTAGGTTGCCTCTGGCCGCCTCGCGCGGCGTCCGGTTACTTTCATCGTT
>WBUO01000276.1 GCA_008933675.1 Dechloromonas sp. | reverse complement strand
AGCGGGAGGGTGTTGGGGAGCACCGAGACGACCCCGATCGGGATGTTGCGGAAGGCGAGGATGATCAACAGGATATCGCCGACGACGGCGGTGGCGAGGCTCCAGTTGAGGTTGCCGATCATGTAGTCGCGCAGGACGAGGCGCCGGTCGCGCAGGTAGTGCCAGTTGGCCGGATGGACGCGGCCTTCAGTGGTGCTGATGCCGCCGCGCAGGTTGATGCGGCGGTGGAGATCGTGGAGATACTGGCGCATGATCTCGGCGCCAGTGTCGGGCGACCAATGCCAGAGCGAGTGTTTGAAGGTCGCATCGGGGTGGGCCTTGGCGGCGCGGATGCCGGCCAGATAGGCCGGAGCCGGGATCGAGCGGTCGAGGACGCGGATGGTTGCCATGATCACGCCCTCCCGCTCTTGGCGTCGGTCGCGCGCACGGCGGTAACGATACCGGAGACAGGATCGGAGCGAAGTTTGGCCTCCCGCTTGGCAATGTCGTAGGGGCGTTTGCGCTCCAAGATCGCGGCGGCTCTGATGTCGGCCTCCGTGGCGACTTCGCCGCCACGCGCGTCGATCAGTCGCCACCCGGTCATCTTGCGGATGCTGTCGGGGTGAAAAGCCATGATCAATCCCTCCCGTAGGTGATGAGGATGGTGGCGAGGCCGGCGACAACGAGGGCGCCGATCAGGCCGGGGAGATGGAGGAAGAGGAAGTCCCAGACGGTGAACTCGAACGGGGTCGGCGGCGCTCCGAAGGCGAAGCCTGCGACGACCCCCCAGAAGAGGATCGCCAGCGGGATGATGACGCCGAGATAGCGGCCGGGGTTGGTGCTGTCGTGGTCACGCATCAGTATTCCCCCGCACGGCCGCTCATGGGGTGAGCGAGGGGATCGGTCGGAAGGGTGGCGCTGACCTTGCGGAACTCGTCGCGCGCCTCGACGGCAGCGATGTCCAGAATGAAGTCATGCGCCTCCTCGGCGGTTTCAAACCACGGGGGCAGGACTTCGACGGCGCCAAGCTCGTTGGTCGCCTCAATGTAGAAGCCGTCGCCGCTCTCCTCGGGCCACGGGCTCGGGATCACGCGCAACGCGCTGGACGGATGGTTGATGATGGGAAGTCGCATCTCTGTCTCCTGTGACTTCGGCCTGTGCGTTGCACCGCCTGCCACCTATATAGTGCGATAATATCGCATAGTCAACTTACATGAACGTGTGACACAGCCATTTTTCAAAGGTCGCCCGGACGGCGGCCTTGCTGACTTTTCCTGGCGTGCTCGCCACGACAAAGGCTGCGTCCCTGCCTTCGCATGTCACGACCACGCGGGGGTGGGCGCCCTTCCCGGTCGGCATGTGGACGCGCCACGCGATTTCGACGCCGCGCGATTTGAGATCGCCCAGGATCGACGAAATGACCTCGAAGTCGGGATTCCTGCGGATGCGCTCGGCGATGCGGTTACGGCTCATTCCGCAGCCTCCGCGAACTTTCCGACCTCATTTCCCCAGACGGTCCACCCCTCGCGGCGCTCGCGCGAGAACAACTCGACGGCAGGCCCGTCCACCATGCGCCTGGCCGCCTCGAAAGCCTCGTCCGGCTTGCGGGAGTGCTCCCGCCGCACAGCCTCGACGGTCCAGCCGGTTTCGGTGAGCGGATCTTCGGTGTCGACGTGCGCCTCGATGGCAGATCGGATTGCCTCGGCGACAGGCGGCCGCCCCTTCGTGGCGATGATGTAGGGCTCATGGCAGGAGCGCAGACGCCGGCCGCCTCCAAAGGCGAGCTTTCCAGTTACGGTGCGCTTGATCCAGGCGCCGCTGGTCGACCACCTGAAGCCCCAGGCCGCCATGACGTCGATGGCGACGGGCAGAAGAGGCGACGTCGTCCAGAGCCACAGCACGCAATCGTGGCCGGCCAGGACGTGAACGGGCAAGGCCTTGATCCACGAAAGCGGCTGCGTCTGGTAATGGTGGCTCGCCGTCTTCTTCTTGTTCCCGGACTGCGACCAGTCCTCATGGTGCCACGGCGGATCGGCCATGATGAGCGAGGCTCCGCCATAAGGCCGGATTGCCGCAAACTCTCGCTCTATCGGCCCCATGTCTGGAACGTCGGTCTTCGTGAAGGTGATGCGGGTTGCGGGCGGTTCGGTCATCGTTTCGCCTTTCCTTTCTCAGCAGATTCCGAGGTATCCATTCCAAGCCGACGCATGGCGGCTTCGATGGCGGCAACACTTGGCATGTAGAAGGGCTCGCTGGCAGGGCGCCTCTCGATGAGGCTGCGATAGAAGAGGAGCCAGGGCCGGAGATCGGCGATCGGCATGGGGCCAAGCCTCCATTCGCCGCATCGCATGGTCGCAGACTCTCGGCCGGCGGAGATCAGGACGATGAACCGCGAGAGGCTCATCTTGCGGCCTTTCCCCGGGCAATCAGCGTGCGCGCGATTTCCTCGACATTTTCGGCCGCCGCGGCATCTGTCTCCGTCTCTTGTCTGCGTCTCTTGTCTGCGTCTGCGTCTCCTTCTCCGTCTCTCTCTGGGAACGCAAATGGTTCTCGCGCTATCGAGAGGGCTTCGGATAGTTCTATCCATAGTTCTCTCGGAAGCTCTCTCCGCGCGTGATGCATCGCCTCCTGCGTGGCGTCGCCGAGCGTCGACACGACGAGCTTGCGGCACATCGTCAACGCCTCCGTCGCCGCCGAGGCTCCCTTCGCATCGGTGGCCCATGACCTCGCCTTGGCAATCATTTCGGACGATGCTTCAAGCGCCACGCGCGGCCGGAAGAGGCATCGCCGCGGCATGTCGGCAATCGCTGAGATCGCGGCCTGCAAATGCTTCCGGTTGGTGATCGAATTGTAGAGCCACCAATCCTCGATCAGGATGATGCTCTCGGCGGCGTCGTAGCGGATGAGCCCGACGCGCTCCATCGCGGCGAGAGCCGCGCCGGCCTGGTCCTGCGAGACGCCCACGTCGGCCGCGAGGTAGGCCGCCGGCAGCCGGTAGGCGCCGACGCAGTTCCCGTGCGTGTTGGTGTGAAGGTAGATGTAGGCGAGCCGGGCGACGTCATCGGGCAAGGACCGAAAACGCTTCGACGCCCAGAGCGTCCCGATGACCTTGCCGAATCTGCGGCTCATTTCTGCCCCTCAAGCGGAAGGCCACCCGGCGGTGTCTGCCCCGTTAGGGCGCCGGGTGGCTCCACCCTGCGCTTCTCAGGAGTGAGGCGCAGGCGTCCCTTGTTCCGTGAGTTGTGGTCGGAGCCCCATCGGGCGCGTAATTGCGCCCGGGGCCGCTTTCTCCCATGCAGACACGACACGGGGAAAGCATCCTGGTCATTTCGCCGAAGCCTCGCCCCGGTCGAAGTCCGACATGAAGGCGCGCGCCTCGGCGATCTGATCTCGCGCCCGGTCCATCCGCTTGCGCAGGTTCTCGACCGCGTAGGTCTGCCGGAGCGCCTTCCTCGAGAAGGTCTTGACGGTCATCTTGTTCCTCTCGCAGAAGCGTGCGACCTCGCCGAAGAAGGCCTCGACCTCCTCGGCCGACGCGATCCTGTCCTTTTGTCTGGCAGCCATGTTTCTCCTTGCTCGATATGGCCATTAATGACAAAATTGTCACCGTTTGCAATGACATTTCTTCCGCTGGAAATTTTTCCTCCTGCGTCATAGGGTTAGCCATGCTCAAAAAGGCCAGTGACCGCACGGCATTTCGCGAACGATTCATCAGGGAGGTCGAGGCGGCAGGCCTGACCTCAGCCGAAATCTCTAAGGCTACAGGCGTCCCCAAGCCCCTCATCGACAAGCTCCGTCAGCGGCGAGCCGAAGCGACAAACGTCGACGCAGCCATCCGGCTTGCCAGGTTCTTCGGCATGACCGTCGAGGAAATGGCCGGAACCACGGCCGGCAATCCCGAGATCTCGGAGATACTTGCGCTGATACTGCGCCTCAGCCCGGAAGAGCGAGCGCTTGTTCTAGCTCAGCTAGAAGGCGTCGCCGCTCGCCGGCGTTCGCGCTGAGAGCGCGGCGCAGAATCTCCGCAAGCCGCTCGCGCTGGACCGGCGACAGAGCCGCCACGACGTCGGAAATGTCACGGATCGCCTCACCCGTGGGTGAACCCCTCTTCATGACTTCAACCTTCGGTTAAGATGCGCGCCATTGGGGCGCGCCATTCTGGCCAAACTATGTCACGGATTCGGCGTGAGTATGCAATGACATTTTTGTCATTATACGGATTGACGGTGACTTTTTTGTCATCTAGGCTTCCCGGCGCAGGCCATCTTCCTGCCTCGTTACTGCCAAACTGAACCCCGGCTTCGGCCGGGGGACTTTCTCAACGGAGGCTCCATGTCGCCGAGTGATTTCCCGTTTGAAGCCGAGCGCAAAGGGTTGCCGTTTGCGACAATGCCCAGGCCATTGCCCGCGCCGCCGCTGACAAGTGCCCAGCGCCAGCAGGCCGCCGATCGGTGGCGTGGCGCAGAGGCGGCGCGCGGCATCCTCGAGGACGCCATCGCCGCCCTGCCGGCGGTTTCCGACGAAGTGCTGGCAAGGATCATCGCCGGGGCCCTGGCGAAGCGGACCAACCCGGCCCATGCCTCCCGCGTTGCCTCCCGCATCGACCACTTCGCCTACATGGCGGCGCGGGAAACCCCATGATCCGCCAGCCCACCACGCTCGACGCGATGCTCGCGTGGCACAGCGCCGCGCTTTGCGGCCCCGTCGACCGTCATGACGGCGAGCCGCAATGCGGATGGTTCAAGCGAAAGGCCGTCCGCGGCGGGCCGTGGCTGCCTGTGCGCGTCTGGCTCGACCAGCCGATTGACCGCGACACCGGCGAGCTGGTCGGCGACGAAACCATCAAGGCGTCCTGTCTTGGGCGGGAGGTCGACCCCTATCGCCTCTGGCTCGGCCTGCGTCCGATCAGTCGCGCCGAATACGAAGACATCGTGAAGATGCACATGGAAATCGACGCGATGGCTGCGGCAGGCGTCCCCGTCGACCTCACTACAACCCCGATCCACCCATCAAGGAGCCTCGCATGACCCAAGACCCCGCCGGCCTCGGCCACAACAACCCCCCGCCGTTCGATCCGGGCGTGCTCGAGGGCCTGCGCGCGAAGGCTTCGGGCCTCGCGGCCGCGCACCGAGACTGGATCGAGAAGGGCGTGCTCGAGGATGACGAGCAGGCGCGGCGCGCCGCCGATCACATCGCCGGCCTGCGCACCCTCAAGAAGGACGTCGTGGCGGCCAAGGCCGAGGCGACGAAGCCGCACCAGGACGCTGTGAAGGCCTGCGATGCCGCGTTCGCTCCTCGACGATCAGCCGGGAGGAGGCGGTGCAGCGCTGGCCGGTCGAGAAGAAGGCGCCGTTCAGGCAGGCGTTCACCGCCAGGTCCAGGTCGGCGTCGGCCATGACCACCATCGGG
>WBUO01000275.1 GCA_008933675.1 Dechloromonas sp. | reverse complement strand
CTATAATGCCTTTGGAGATCGTGATCGCTTGATCGGTTGCGCCATTCGAGAGGTGTACGATGCGGTTCGACAGAATGTCCAATTCAGGACTTCAGACAGAACGCTTGAGGGTTTGTTGGATCGCGCCATAGTGCTTAATCGAGGAAATCTGAAGGCGCGAAATTACGCACAGGCAGTGGCCACAATCTACTTCTCGCCTAGTACAAATCCATACTTGCGCTCGTTGCTACAGGAAATGGCGGTTGGCAATACGCGAGAGTGGTTGGAAGATGTTCGTGCCAAGGGTGGGCTTCACGATTGGGTGAATATCGATCATCTGACCCGCCACATGGCAAACATGGAATATGGCCTAATACTTGAATGGGCGACGAGCAGCGTGAAAGATTCGGATTACCTTTTTCACTTCGTCGAGATTATTCTCTTCAGTGCGTTGGCGGCAACGCGAGGAGAAGTCAGAGAAACAGCAAATTCCATTCTTACAAAAATGGTAGCTACAGGCGAGCTACCTAAGTTCGAGAACCCAATTATTCGCCCGATTGACGTGCCAAAGTAGACTGCAATGGCGTGCCCTAGGGTCAGGACCCATTGATTTGCGGTGATGGCTGTGATTCAGGCGGCTGCGAAGGAGCCTGAATTTGAGCGATTTATTCTGGCTGACGGACGAGCAGATGGCTCGGCTTCAGCCCTATTTTCCCAAGAGCCATGGCCGCGAGCGCGTTGATGATCGGCGCGTTTTGAGCGGGATCATCTTCGTCAACCGCAATGGGCTGAGGTGGCGCGATGCGCCGAGGGAATACGGCCCGGCGAAGACGCTCTACAATCGCTGGAAGCGGTGGAGCGACAAAGGCATCTTCATCCGCATGATGGAAGGCCTGGCGACACCTCAGGCTCCCGAGCGCAAGACGATCATGATCGACGCGACCTATCTTAAAGCGCACCGCACGGCGTCGAGCCTGCGGGTAAAAAAGGGGGTCCAGGACGCCTGATCGGCCGGACGAAAGGCGGCATGAACACCAAGCTTCATGCCGTGAGTGATGCGAATGGTCGTCCAATCAGCTTCTTCCTGACCGCCGGACCGGTCAGCGACTACACTGGCGCGGCCGCTTTGCTCGACAGTCTGCCCAACGCGCAATGGATGCTGGCCGACCGAGGCTATGATGCCGACTGGTTCCGCGACGCCCTGCAGGAGAAGGGTATCACGCCCTGCATCCCGGGCTGAAAAATCCGGAACACGACCGTAAAGTACGACAAACGCCGCTACAAACGCCGTAAC
This sequence comes from Dechloromonas sp., assembly GCA_008933675.1. Taxonomy (GTDB): domain Bacteria; phylum Pseudomonadota; class Gammaproteobacteria; order Burkholderiales; family Rhodocyclaceae; genus Azonexus. The sequence goes on along the minus strand of WBUO01000275.1, from coordinate 4,151 downwards.
CGCATCGAGATCATGTTCGGCCGCCTCAAAGACTGGAGGCGGGTCGCAACACGCTACGATCGCTGCCCGAAGGCCTTCTTCTCCGCCGTCGCACTCGCCGCAACCGTCATCTTCTGGCTCTGATCAATGAGTCCTGACCCTAGACTATGCGACAAGAAATACTGGGATAAAACAAGCCATTCCCCCAGTTACCCGGCTACGGATCGTAAGAGTTTGCCCCCGCTTGCTTGCTTCTATCTCAGCTGATAACTTCGAAGGCTGTGCCGTATCCCACGTCGGCGGGGATAGTGAGGATGTTCTTGCCGTCTCGCTGGATGACTTCTGGAAGGACCGGCACGATTTCGCGAGCCTTGGCCCGCGCGACGCAATCGTCTGCGCTCGCAGCTTCGGCTAGCAGTTGCAGGTTCAATCGCGTGGGAAAGATGATCGTTCGTTCACCGCTGACACCCAGTTTCAGGGCTTTGCTTGGCGAAAGCCATTCCGCATCAACGGTTTCATATCCATCACATGCTGCGATCTGGCGCTCTGGGGCGCGAACGACGAAGAAATGAGTGTCGAAGCGCTTTTGCATAAAGCTGGGCGTGATCCACCGCGCGAACTCGCTCAGGCGATCAAGGCGCAGTTGCACATCGGCCTCGCGCACAATGTCGAAAAATTCGCGCTCGCCTCGCTCGACGGCTTTGCGGCTTTCAAGATCGCAAATATCCTCGAACTCGCTACCGTCGCGATGATCGGCCAGCAGGATGCCTGCTTCCTCAAAGGCTTCACGAATCGCGGCAATCCGAAGGGTGCGCTGCGTAGGATCTAGCGTTTTCCAGCCCCTGCAATAATCGGCCCATTCAGGCGCTTCATCGGCAGCAGAAGGCTTTCCACCGGGAAAGACCAGCGCGCCGGATGCAAAATCGATCTGGTGATGCCGCTTGACCATCAGCACCTGGAACTCCGGCTCGTCGCGAAGCAACAGCATGGTGGCTGCGGGGACCGGATCGACTGGCTTCTGCAGTGTCATCATAAACTCCAGTTCTCAGTTGGCCTGATATTGGACGCTGGCCCGTTCAAGCTGAGCAACGATCTTATCGCCATTTGCGCAGAAGAACCAACCCGGCAAGAGCCACTGCAACACTTGCAAGCACCCAGGATTGATTCGCAAGCAGCGCCGCGGAGACGATAAGTGCGGCCGCCACAGGACCTTTGACAGGCTGGCTCGCGCGGCGAATGGCTGCGAGCTTCTCAAAACTTGCCGGATCAATCTGGACAGGCACATGCCCGGACTTGGCTATAGCGGCGGCGTTATCGAGAAGGTCAGGCATGATCGCCGCTAGGGCGAGGAGTTGTCGGCGAACTTTTTTTAAATTGGCGCGATTCCTGCCAAGGGAGAATCTTTCTGCGAACAGCTCCAACATGATGGGGCGTGTTTCCTCCCCGATATTATAGTCAGGCGCAAAGGAACGCGCAAACCCTTCCGCCGTGAGCAATGTTCGAAGAAGGATCGCCAGATCAGGCGGAAGTGCGAGCTGATAGTCTCGCAGGAGATCGAACACGCGGCTGAAAATATGCGAGAACTCAATCCCCGAAAGGACCGTTCCCCTGAACTCACCGATCAGCTGGTCCAAATTCTGGGTGAGCCCATCACGGTCAACTTTCGGATCTCCAGCCCATTCGAGCAACACGTTCGCGACGTCTGCTGTGTCTTCGTCGGCTATAGCCATGACAAGTCGTACCAGTTCCTCGCGCCTCGCCTTTGTGAGAGTGCCGACCGATCCGAAGTCGATAAAGCCCACATCCTGTTCCCCGATAAGGAAAACATTGCCTGGATGCGGATCGCCATGAAATTCGCCATTCAGAATGATCATGCGCAGGACTGCATTCGCATATTGTCTCGCGAACGCCGCCACGCGTGGGTCGGTCGATTCGGCCTCGATCGCAGACGCGGGCGTTCCATACAGCCGCTCCTGGACGTTGACCCGTATCCCCGTCAGTTCCCAATGAATTGTTGGAGTCTTGATCCCAAGCGTATCAAGATAGCCACCGATACGCTCGCATGCACGAGCTTCTGCTGCCAGATCCATTTCCCAGGCAAGATTTCTGCCAAAGGTTCGCAGGAACTCTACGGGGCGATAGCGGGCGATTTCAGGGGATCGATCCTCGGCAACGGCGGCGAGGCGCGTCAGGAGCCGCACATCGGCCTCCATTCGCGCAGCAGTGCCCGGACGCCGCACCTTTATGATAACGTCGGCGCCGTCGAGCAGCGAAGCAGAGTAGGTCTGCGCTACCGAAGCCGAAGCCAGTGGTTGTTCATCGAATTGGGTGAATTCCCCTCGCCAGTCAGCTCCCCAGCTTGCGGCAAGGATGGGCTCGATTTCTTCGAATGGCACCGGAGAAACCTGATCGTGGAGCGTCGCGAAGGCAGCAATCCAGGACCTGGAAAACAGATCGCTGCGCGTCGCCAGCAGCTGTCCAAGCTTTATTCCGACCGGACCAATGTCGCGCAGGAGTGCGACGACCGCCGCCGGCCGCAATTCACCTGGATCGATTGACTTGGCCGGATGCGGAATGACTCCGAGAGCGCCCGCCAGGCTTTTGGCGCCGTGCCGGACAAGAATCTGTCCTATCTCGGCGGCGCGTGCGATGTCTCCTATCGGTTTATCTCGGAACCCAGGCATATGTCCTATTCCGCATCGGTCCGGCTCTGATCGAGATTCGACGCAATCCGCACAAGAATGTCCAGCAACGTCCGTTTTTCGTCGCGCGTGGCGTTCCGCCATAGGACCCTATGCAGCCCGTCCGCGGATTCTCTCAGTTGGGGCAACAACCTGTCGAGCTCCTGGGTCAGGATGAGCTGCCATGCCCGGCCGTCCGTTTTGGCTCGTCGCCTTTCCATCAATCCTTTCCCACAAAGGCCAGCGACGGCTTGACCGATCGTGGCGGATTCCAACTCTAGTCGCTTGGCAATTCCGGCCTGCGTCAACGATGGTTCGCGGAGAAGTTGTCCGATGATGCGCCACTGCGTCTGATTGAGGCCAATCTTGGCAATCCGTGCGTCATAAGCGCGCCTCGCCCCCCGACTAATCTCGTCCATCAAATATAGCATACGGTCGTCGTCGGTGAGGGCGCCTTCGCGAAGCCGTGGCGGCATTGTGTCGAGATTTGCGTTCATACCGCTGCCTAGTCCGTTTCGTGGGAATGCCAAAACGCAAATTACTAAACGATTTTACTAACCGGATGGAACGGTCTACGCCACGCCATGAAGCGACTTAGCACATGTCCAAAATCCTTCGAAAGAGGCAGATGACCGACGAACCAAATGAGCGGGAACAGGATCGCGCGCCCGCATCCAGCCTGAAATCGCAACCCAAATTTCGCCTCATCCTCATCATAGCCATCACTGCTGCGCTGATTGCAGGTGGTTGGTGGTATTACAGGCATGTCACCTATGGGCAGTACATGCAGTCGACCGACAACGCCTATGTCGCGGCCGACAGCGTTGTGGTTTCATCAAAAGTGGCCGGATACGTGGACGCGGTGCTCGTCTCTGAGAACGGGCGGGTCAGTCCCGGCGAGGCGCTCGTGCAACTGGATGTGCGAGATTATAGAGCCCAGGCGCAACAGGCGCGTGCGCAAATTGCGGCGACGCTGGCCGGCGCCGACACAATCCGCTCGCAAGTAACCGAACAGGACTCAGCGATTCGGCAGGCGCGGGCCCAACTCGCCGCCAAGCGCGCGGCGCTCGACCTCGCCAATGAGCAGGTAGCGAGGTATCGCCCCCTTGCCGCGACCGGTGCGGAGCCGCGAGAAAAGCTTCAACAATATGAGACACAGGCGCAGCAAGCGCACGCCGACTTTGTTGCTGCCCAGGCAGCAGTCTCTGCTGCCAACGGTCGGAGGGCCACCTTGTTCAAACAGATCGACCAGACCGAAGCCCAAGCTGACGCGGCCCGCGCGCAGCTGGAAGCGGCCGACCTAGATGTCACATCGACTCTGCTGCGAGCCAGCAAGGGAGGTCGCGTTGGCGATCTAACAGTAAGGGTCGGCCAATTCGTTCAGCCCGGTCAGCGATTGATGACGGTGGTTCCGGTAAACGAAATCTACGTCATCGCTAATTTCAAGGAGACGCAGGTCGGCCTTTTGCGGGCGGGGCAACCGGTCAGGCT
>WBUO01000274.1 GCA_008933675.1 Dechloromonas sp. | reverse complement strand
ACTTGAGCCAGGGCTGCGAATAGAGCGGGTCGATCTTCACGTTCAGGGAGGTGAGCAGCGTGTTGAACGCGCCGACCTGCTGGCCCATGATGGTCTCGAACGCGTAGGAGTCGCCGCCATTGTCGGTGGCGATGCGCCCCGACATCAGCCGGCCGGTGACCTGGTCGGTCCAGACCTCGCCCCACACCTCGGCTCCGGTCGCGGTGATGTCATCGTAGCTGTTGCCGATCCAGGTGCCGGCGTAGGTGCCGAGGAACGAGCCGATCGCCGCGCCCAGGCCTGGAATCGGGATCGGAAGCGATGAGAAGATCATCGCGCCGACCCAGGAGCCGATCGAGGCGCCGAGCGCACCATGCGCGTTCTCCGGCTCGATCAGCTGCCCGGGGCGGAGGGCCGGCCGGCGGGCGGCTGCTGGCGGCGCGCCCGTGGTCGCCGTGGGCGGCTCGGTTCCGTCGACGAGGCTCTTGAAGAAGGCTTCCTCTTCGTCACGGCGCGAGATTTCACGCTTGCGCTCGCTGACCGTGTGGCTGCGGTCCTCCCGCTTCCAATCGCGCTCCTCTTCGGTGTAGGCCTGGTCGGAGCGTTCCCACTGGAAACGCTCGTCCTCCATCTGCCGCTTGCGCTTGCGGTCCTCGACGCCTTCGCGCCAGTCCTTGCCCTGGAAGTAGCCGCCGACGGCGCCGGTGACGAAAGATGCCAAGCCGCTCATGTCGAATTCCCCTTGAAGTTGCGAAACCAGCCCCAATCTGACGGTTGCTGGACGGCCACCGCGCGCGACGGCGCGGCTTGTGGATCGGCGGGGCGGTTGGAATAGGCCGCAGTGGCATAGGCCATGCGACGGTCAATCGCTGGCACGCCCGGGCGCCAGAACCGCTCGGAGGCTATGCGCGCCGCCTCCTGCGGCGTCTGCGCGGCCATGATGGCGTTCCATGCCGACCTTTCCGTCGTCTTCCCCTCGTGAAGGAGGAAGTCGATCTGCGTGTCGTAGTCGGTCGGATCGACGCCGCGCTCCCTGGCGAAGGCCTTGTAGGCCACCATCCTCGGACCATTCCACTGGCCGGCGCCGAAAGCGTTTCCGTTGTCGCCGACGGCGGCCGGATTTATGTCCGTTCCCGACTCCTGCATCAGGTTGCCGACGAGGCCAGCCGTGACGACGTCTGGAACGCCGGCCGCACGCATCCGCGTGAAGGTGTGCGCCGCGCGATCTCCGATCTTGCCGTCGTAGGTGAAGGACGGATCGCCGCTGGCAGGCGGGGCGGGGTTGTTCGTCGCGCCGCCGTCGTCGCGGCGCATGGATCGCGCCGCGGCGGCAATGTCCCGGGCTCGGGCCTCGCGGTCATTCTTGCGCTCCTTTGCACCCGCCGCGCCCTGCATCAGGCCAATGACGAAGGCGTTCATGCGGCCACCTTGATCCTGCGCTCGATGCGGTCGACCTTTTCGGCGATCTCCTTGACGGCGCCCATCGTCACGCCGATGGCGTCCTGGAACTTGATGGTGCGGCCGTCGCCGACGCCAGTGGTCTTCTGGAACTCCTCCGCGTAGGGGCCGATGTGCTCGGCCCCGTCGGCCACGCCGTCCTTGTAGCGCCATTTCTCGACGCGCATCGACTTGATAGCCTTCGTCAGGTCACGCACCGGCCGCTTGTCCGTCTTCATCTCCTCCGACGAGAAGGCGCCGATAACCGAACCGATGGCGCTGCCGAGGCCGCCCATCATGCCTTGGTTCGCTTCCCATGCTGCCATGCGGCGCTGGTGATCTTCGCTCAGAAGGCTGCCCTGCTGGCCATAGCCCGACATTGCCCCCTGAAACCCGGAACTCATGGCGCCGGTGGAAAGCCCGAGGGACGTGCCGGGATTGAGGGCGAGGCCGCGCCCCATGTTGGCGACGTCGGCGCGCTTGGCGTCGGCCATCGTCCTGACGGTGCGGCGGGCGGTGTTCCGGGCGCCAGCTTCGCCGAGGGCGCCGGCGGTCGCCATCTTGCCGCGCGTGGCGAGGAAGCGGCCGGAGTTGGGGTTCACCCCCATCGCCATTGCCTCGCGCTTCATCTGATCGCCCGCAAGGCGGTTGGAGAGGGCAACGTCGCCAGCGGCCTCGTTCGCGGCCTCGGCTTGCCGGAGCGGGCTGTCATAGGTCTTGGCGTCAGCGATGATCTGGTCTTCGACCGGCCGGAAGGTGTCGACGTAGCGCGCGCGATCCTCGATCGCCCAAGGCGTCGAAATCGCGGCCTGCCCGCGCATGAACTCGAGGTAATCCCGTCCCGTCTGAGCGGAGAGCATGGCGGCTTCGCCAATGCGCGGATCAGGCGGCGGCGCTCCCTTTCCCATCGTCCTCTCCTTTGAGCCAGGGGTTTTCGTCGGCGAACATGCTGACGATGATACCATCGGAACCGTCATCTGCGCCACGGGCAACGCGGCCCTGGATCTGGAACCCGATCTTGAGGGCGGCGACGATGGCGGGAACATTGGTCGCGGAGACGACCGTCCAGACGCGATTGACCTTCATGCCGATGTGGATGAAGGCAGAGATCCGAGCGAGAACGTCCCTGGTTGCCCATTTGCGCGAGCCATCGCTGGCGATATGGATGCGGCAGGATGCCCCGTGGTGCGAGTTGACGACAATTGCGGCGCGCAGGAGTGGTTTCATGCCTTCGCGCGGCTCGACGACGCCGTAGGCGCGGCTCTCCTTCGGCCATCCGTCTGTGCCGAGCTTGCGCGCAGCCCACGCGAGGAGCACGTCCTGATGGTCGACGGTGAGCTTCATACCGTCAGAGCCTTGAGGAAGATGTAGTCGAGGAAGGCGTCGGTGCGCGCCTGGTCCGGCATGAGCCCGCGGACGCCGGCATCGAGGTAGCCCCACTCGGCTGCCGCCCTGGGAACGTCGGTGATCTTCTCCCACTCCTCGCGGCCATTCGCGTCGCCGTTCCACGTCGCGCCCCACATGGCGGCGCGAACGGCGGGCCAGCTCCGCGTTTCCCCGGCGTTGGCATTGCGCCAGATCGGGTTCTGCGGGTCTGTCCGGTCCAGAACGATCCGCTGGAAGGCTCGCATGAGCTTGATGGCCGGGACAGAGGTTGGCACTGGCGTCGGAGCCAAGACCCACGCGCTTCCGTTCCACGTTGCCCCACCGTTCGGCGGCGCCCCGACCTCGACGGCACCCTGCGGCGGGGTGGCTCCATCGCCGAAGCCACCAAGATAGACGCCCTGAGCGTCAACATAGTGCTGCGTGGTCATGGGTATGCCTTCAGGACGAGCCTCCACGAGGCGTTGGTGATGCCGGTCCTGATGCCCGTGGTCTTGTGGGCGATGAAGAAGCAGGACGAGCTTGACGTGAAGCGGACATAGCAGTTGGTCGCGTCGAACCGGATCGAGGATGGGCTGTCATGCTCGGCGCCGGTGACGATCACCTTGTCGCCAATGGCATACCCCGCATCGGCGACCTTGCAGACGATATGCGGCTGGATCAGCGACGGCGCAGCGGCAAGCCCGTGCGCGAGCGTGAGAAGCCCGGCCGAGGTAATTGTCTGTTCCGTGGAGGTGTAGGGCAGGTTCGGAAAGTAAGCCTGCATCATCGAGAGGAAGTTGTTGGAATGCGTGACCTCGAACCACGATCCCCATCCAGGGCTCTTGCGCCGGAAGTAGGCATTGTTACCGTCCAGGCGGATCGCGATCATCGAGAGCTGCGTCGCGCTCGGCCCCCAGACATAGGCGTGATACTGTCCGGCCACCACGGGGCCATTCGTCGCCGCCGCGTCGGCCCAGAAGGCGCCGGCGGTGCCAACAGCGTTCCAGTCGGTGATCTTCTGACCAAAGCCCGCGGGCGACTCCCATGCGTTCCATCCGCTGTTGTAGGTGCGCGTCCACAAACGGGGAAGAACCGCGCCGCCGCGGATCGCGTTGCCGACGAACTGGCCCTGCGTCCCGGAGATTTTCAGGTAGCTTCCAACGATGGTTGCGTCTTCGGGGCGGTTGGCCGTGGTGGCGTTGCCGACATAGAGGCCGGAACCGGCGGCATGAATGTCGTCCCAATCGGTCTGCACCCCGCCGAGAATGGTGCCCCCGAGCGAGTTGATCTGGTTGGTGCTGCCGGTGATGCCAAGCGCGGTGCGCTGTGCCGCCGCGGTGGTGGCGTCAAGAAGCGCTTGGGCGACCGCGATAGCCCCGGTCGGCACTGAAAGGAAGGCGCGGAGCGCGTTGAATGCGAGAGCGCCATTGCCGATCCGCAGGCGGAACTGGTCGCTTTCAAAGCCTGGCTCGCCGGCGGAAAGCGTCGGGTTGGCGGATTGCCATGTGGCTGCCACGTCCCTGCGGAGTAAAAGCCGCGCCAGTGTCATCTGTTTCCCCTATCTTGCGTGAAAACTTACACCCTGCACCATTTCTAGGCCACCCTCAGAAGAACGAGCGGCGGAAGCGTCGTGGCGATCTGCGCATTGGCGAACGTCCATGGTGCTGCGGGCAGGCCATAGGTGAGGCTGTCGTTGAGTGTGAACTGTGCGACGGGCGTTGCGGCGGACGTCCAGCCGATCGGCTGTGCCGAGGTATTTGCCAGCGACCTGATCGTCTGGGTGGCGGAGAACCTGACGCCAAGCCAGTAGATCGCCCCCGCCGAGAGGGTCGCAGCGACGGAAGCGAACAGCGTTCCCGTGCCTGCCGTCGATATGTCTGCGGTTTCGGCGATGGGCCTCGAGGGTCGGCCCAGAGGGTCGGAATCGTAGATGACGACCTTGCAGACGCTCGCGTCGACGGCGGTAGAGCAGGAAATCCCCGCCTGGTCGATGGTGAGCGGCCACGGGCAAAGCCATGGCGCAAGGGAGATGCGGTCTGCCACCCCTGCCACGGTGGAAAGTGCCCCATTGGCGCCGTTTCCGACATAGGCGGCTGTCGCAGGCTTCAGGAAGGCAGGCGAGCCCGCGAACTGCCCTATGAACGGGGCGACGATGCCGGCGTTCTTGAGTGCCGCTATCAGCGCATCGAGGCGTGCGCCGGGCTTCATGTCGCGGAGGCGAATGGCAGCGTCGTCCGGATTGCCACGGACGCCGAGAAGCGCGTCAACGCGCTCGGCCCGGGCGGCATCCTGGATGGTGAAGCCCTGTCGGCTCATAGCTGAAGCAGCTCATGCACCGAGCTTGCAAGGGCAAAGCCGGTGACAGTGGTGTCGCTGACGATTTCGACCTCCCATTGCGTTGCCCTAAAGCCGCCGGGGAGCCGCTCCGGGGTGTTGGTGGACGTGATCGTTTCGACGAGGGCGCCGTCGGCGAAGACCATGGCGGAGAAGACGTTGCCTCCCTGCACGACGCCTTGCGTCTGAACCATGAAGGCGCCGAAGTTGACTGGCGTCGGGAAGACGATGGTTTTGGACCGCCATCGCTGCGTTGCGAAGGCAGCGGCAGGATCTTCCCATCGAATGACGTCGGTGCCGTTCTCGAGCATGTAGAACTCGCCCGACGAG
>WBUO01000273.1 GCA_008933675.1 Dechloromonas sp. | reverse complement strand
GTTGTAGTTGAACTGCGGCTTCGCCGGGTTCGGCACCTGGCCGGTCGGGAAGCGGATCATGACGTAGGGCGTGACGTCGAAGTGGTCGTTGAGGTTTTCCAGGCGGCCGGTCAGCTTCAGGGTATCGGTGGCCTTCCAGACCAGGGTACCGGCGACACCGGTGCCGTCCTTGCCACCGGTGCGCTCACCGGTATAGGAATTGGTGTAGAACCCGTCGTGGTTCCAGTGCATGGCGGTGACGCCGGCATCCAGGGTATCCGAGAGCGGGCCGCTCACGGTGCCCTTGAGCATCAGCTGGCCGTCGGAACCGATGTCGGTGCCGGCGTTGGCCTCGAAGACGTCGCCGGGCTTCTTCGTGATGTAGTTGATCGCGCCGCCGAAGGTGCTGCGGCCGTAGGTGGCCGACTGCGGCCCCTTGATGACCTCGATGCGATCGACATCATACATGGGGTTGCGCTTGAAGTTGACGACCATGACGCCGTCACGCAGGGCCTGATTGGCGCGAAAGCCGCGGATGTTCACGTCATCGGAATTGATCGTGCTGTTGGTGACACCGCTGACACCGAAGTTCAGTGCGTCAGCCATCGTCGCTGCGTTGAGATCGTCCAGAAACTCCCGGTTAATCGCCGCAACACTGGACGGCAGGTTGAGTATCGGCTGGACCGTCCGCGTCCCCAGCGCACTTTGACTGATGCCATATCCGCCCTCGTCCTCCTGCGTCACGAGGAACGGGTTGAGGACGACCACTTCCTTGGTGGTCTCGGTACCTTCGTCGACCGAAGCCGGCGTGGACTGGGCATTGAGGAACGGGCCGGCTCCTAACAGCAGGGCGGTGAAGCAGCACGCTCTGCGCATCCTGAATATGACTGGTGTGGGATGTTTCATGGGTGTTGGGTAAGTATGCAATTTTCGCGGTTACCGACGGACTCCGGGTCACTGGAGCGGATATTCCTGGGGTTCGCCTCAGCGACCGGGAGCGAGATCAGTAGGGGTACGAGGATTCGTTACAGATGTACGGAAAAGACAGCTATATAGTATTCTGTCAATATTAGATTGTATACTTATTTACGAATCAAGCCCCCAGCTAGACGATGCATGGCGCCCTCGGGCAACTTCGATGGGTCAGCAACCGGGTGCGCGTGGGCAAAAAGCGATCGTATACATAAAAATGGACAGCGCGCCAATGCCGCCACAACCTTACTCCATACATGAAAACTGGTTCCTATTCCCACGCGGCTTACGATTTCATCCGCAAAGCCATTCTGAACGGTGCTTACAAGCCAGGCCAAGCCCTCCCCGAGGCTGAGATCGCCCAGAAATCAGGAGTCAGCCGGACGCCGGTGCGGGAGGCGCTGCGGCAATTGGAGTCGGAAGGGTTGATCACGATTCGCGCCAACGCGGGCGCCAAAGTCAAAGCGGTGACGCTGAAGGAATATCGCGAGACAACCGAGTTGCGACAGGCGCTCGAGGCGACGGCCGCCGGGCTGGCGGCGCAAAACCGAACCGACGAGGAGTTGGAGGCGATCCGCATCCCCTTGGAGAAATTAACCCGGGCAACTGAAGCGCTGGTTCGCGAGGACCACGAGAAGCCTGACTTGGTGAAGGAAGTGGTCGAGGAAGACGTGCGCTTCCATCTGGCCATCATTCTAGCCGCCGGCAATGACCTCCTAAAAAAAGAGATCATGCGCCTGCATCTCATCCAGAAGGTCGTGACAAACATACACCCGGAGATGGCGCGGCTTCATCCCGCGGGCGCCGACAAGGCCAAGCGCGACGCGTGGCGGGCGGAGAGCCTGGCGTTCCATCGCAACATCTTCGAGGCGATCCGTGACCGGGATGCGGCCAAGGCCAAGCGTGTCATGGAGCAGCACCTTCAGTTGGTCATCGACCTCAACCTGCTCGCCATGGCCAGGGCGAAAAACTCCTCCCGGACTCAGGGACTCAGTCCCGAGGATATGGAGTACCTGGCCTAAATCCCGCCCGCGCGATCGCCGCCGGGACCGATCAAGGCTCGGTAAGTGCGCGCTCCAGGGGTGTGGCCATCCGGAGTTGCGCGGCAATGAGCAAGGCCCGCGCCTCGCTCTGGTTCTGTGCCGCCTCCAACCGAGACCGCGTCGCCGCGTCGCCGGCAGCGTCGCCTCCACCGAGGCGCAGGCACGCCCCTGCAGCCGCGATGCGCGCATCCAACGGCAACGCCGAAAGCCAGGCAACTTTTCGCTCGGCCTCAAGATCAGCCATCGCCGCCTCTCGCATGCCAGCGTCCAAACCAGCGGCGAGGCGGTCAACCCCGCCTGCTGGTCCCGCCAGCAGATGCAGGTTGCGCCGAAAAAGGGCCCGGGCGTTTCCACCGGCGCTGAGATAGGGTGCGACATACGAATAGCCGTCCTCCGGCGTCAGGAAGGCCCGGATATCGTCCGTGATCGGGACTTCCCTCACGCTGGGCGCCCAGCCGCTGTGGCGCGCAAACAGCTCATTGCCCTCACGGCTGGTGAGGAACTGCATGAAGTCCACCGCCACCGTCTTCGCGGACGACCGCTTATTCAAGTAGAGGCCAAACCCAGTCATATTGTTACCGTCGGCAAAGGGCCCGAGTACATGGGGTCCGACCACGGGATCATCCGCTGTCGCCTGGGGGCAGCGAAATACGTCAATCGGAAAACCAGCCAAACGGCGCAGGCTGGTCGCCTCCCAGGTGCCCGCAAAAAAGAACACCGCCGCACCGCGCATGAACTCGCGCATCGCCTCATCCCGCCCCACCTGCTGATAGCCGGGTTTCATCTGGGCGTGGATCTCGGCCACGAGTTCGAGCGCCGCGCGCATTGCAGGATGACGGAAACTCCATTCGCCGGTCAGGTACCGCCACGATACCTGCCGGGGGTAAAGCGCCAGCAGGCCCTCCCGATCCAGATCCCGGCTCAGGCGGGTCGTACTTCCAGCGATGTACAGGTTCATCATCGCGATCGCGTTGTCCGCGCTCCCGGCGAGCAACCGGGCATCGGCACCGCTTGACCGGTTGAACTCGGCCAGTTGCCGGGCAACTCCCCGAAGCTCCTCGAGGGTGCGGGGGGCCGCTTCCGATCCCGTCACCGCCCTCAGCAGATCGCGGTTGCAGAAAAACCGCAGCGAACTGCGCGTGAGCGTGATCGCGTAGTACTGCCCTGGTTCGGGGGAATTGAGTTTCTGCTCGTATAGCTCATCCTCGAACGTTTTCAGCCAGGGGTCTGTCGCCAGGACCGTGCCGCGATTATAGGGATTGGGCTTCGCCAGATGGTGATTGAGCGATTCAAAATACCTCACTGGAACATCTGTCATTCCCTCCAGCCACACGCCGAACTCCACGATTTCGGGCGCCTTATCACCGGCCAGGTTCGACCGCAGCCATTGCCGGTACACCCGCGGCGGAATGATCATCTGCACCACCCGCACCCCGGGATTCAGCTCCTCGTAGCGCCGGATCACCGCCGCAAAACCATCGCCCGGGCCCACCTCCGTCTGCCAATGCGCCACTCGGATCGTCACTGGTCGGTCCGTCGCACCCCCCCGGATCGCGACCAGATCCAGGCGGCCATCACGCCGTAGACCGCCAGCATCGCACCGACCACCCATCGCGCCTTCGCGGTCATGGCGTTCGTACTCCTTGTTCGAGCAACTCCAATTCCGCGAGGCGCTGGCGGACATTGAAGTTGCGCGGGGAAGTTCGAAACTCGCGCAGAAAGCGCTCGAAGTACCGTCGCGCCTGTGCCGTTTGGCCCTCCCGCAGCGACAGCTCCGCAATCTGCATAACCAGATCCTCCCCGGAGATGCCAATCAAGCCCCCGATCTCATCCGCGGCCAGCAGGTGCCGAAGAACCTCAGCCCGCGGGCGCTCCCAAGCGAGGCCCGCCCAAGCGATCTGCAGGTGCAGATCCCGTCGGAGCTCCGCCTCGCGGATGCGCGGTGGCAGCGCTGCGGCCGCGGAAATTCGGGCTGTCGCGTCGTCGGGGCCAGGGGCATGCAACAAAATCAGGCCCAGCTTAACAAGCCCCAGCTGCGCCCAGTGATTCTCCGGCTGCCGCTCCGCCAGCATCCGGTACCACGCTGAAGCCCGGTCCCAATCCGGTTCCGACTGGTGCAGCTGAAACAGTCTTGCCCGCAGGTAATGCGCCTCGGCCGCCAGATCATCCCTCCCGTCGGCCAACACCTCGAGCGCCTTTCCAAGCTCCGTCACCCGCTGCTCAGAAAGGGGCGGTGCCGCCATGGCCACAATCGCACGCGCGAGTTCCCGCTCCCGGGCGTCAGCCACCGCTCCTGCTGCCAGCATGGCGGCAGCCTCCTTGCTTTGATTGCCAACCACCAAGTTCAGCACTGCCGGCAGCTGGTCGCGTTCACCCGACAAAGTCGCGCCGGTGAGATTGAACACCGCGATTACCAGCCATCGCCTGCAACCAACATTCATGCTCGGTTGAAAAAGGGCCCTGCCGGGAAAAAGGCAAGATGCGTGTATTTTTTGTATACTTATAAAAGCAGCCGAAAATGCCTGGCGCCGACACCCGTACCTTTATCTGACCCTTGCCTTTTCACTTGTTTAGCGTTGGTTGTGAATGCCTAATGGTTTTTTAATGCGATGCTTTTGAAGCGGAGCGCAACCGCCTATCGCGGGTCCTTGCATTGCATCAATATCCATTGACACGATTCATCGTATACTATGAGTCTTCCCGTGGCCCGCCGACGCGGTCTGCCCCACCCCGACGCCACCTGGGCTAGCGCCGCATTCCATTCGTGAAACTCCGCCCCAGCCGCATCCTCCGCCTGCTCCGCGCAGGGCAGCAACCCATCAGCCTGAAAATCAATCTGGCTGATCCTCGGATCGTAGAGGCCGCCGGCCTTTGCGGGATGGATGCGGTCTGGCTCTGTCAGGAACACGTCCCCAACGACTGGTTGGCGCTCGAAAACCAGATACGTGCCGCCCGGGTCCATGACCTCGATGCCCTCGTGCGCGTCAGCCGCGGTAGCTACAGTGACTATATCCGGGCTTTTGAAGCCGATGCGGCCGGTATCATCGTGCCCCACGTGGAGAGCGCGGCCGAGGCTCGCCAGATCGTGGCCTGGACCCGCTTTCATCCCCTTGGGCAGCGCGCCCTCGATGGCGGAAACCTCGACGGGCAGTTTTGTCTCGTGCCTGCCACCGACTATATCCGGCACTCGAACACCGAACGCCTTGTGATCCTGCAGATCGAATCGCCCGAGGGGCTAGATCAGGTGGAAGCCATCGCCGCAGTCGAGGGCTTCAACGGTCTGCTGTTTGGTCCCGGCGATTTCAGTCACCGTATTGGCAAGGTCGGTCAGCTCGACGCACTCGAGGTCGTCACGGCCCGGCGGCGCGTCGCCCAGGCCTGCCGCAGCCATGGCAAGTTCGCGATGGCCGCAGGGTTGATCGCACCGCTCGATGAGCTCATTGCCGAGGGTTATCG
>WBUO01000272.1 GCA_008933675.1 Dechloromonas sp. | reverse complement strand
GGCGGATGGCGGCGGGCTTGCCGATGATCCGGTAAGTCAGGGAGAGGCCGGCTGCCGAGCGGCTCGTGCGGCCCTCGATCAGCTCGCTGCCGCCTTCCGGATTGGCGGGGTGCGGCAGGAGGAGGCTGGTGGTGCTGGTGGGCAAGAGCGGTTTCCGGGAGGGCGAGAGGCCGACAGTTTAGCGGCCTCGTCCGTCCCGGCAAACCACTCCGCCGTCAGGCCCGGCGGCGGCTGGCGCCGACGGCGAGCAGGCCGCCGATGAGCAGGGCCAGGGTGGCCGGCTCCGGTACCTGATTGGCGGCGATCAGCGCCAGCGCGGCGTTGCCGGCCAGTTCATGGACGCGTGCCGTAGGGTGGAGGTAGTCGGAGAAGACCGATTGGTCGCAGCTGATGGCGCCCGGTGCGAAGCAGGGCGTCGTCGCATCGAGGAAGCCATATTGCACGCCGCCGTTCTCCGCGTCGCTGATCACATCGTTGAGCAGGCCGAACAGGTCGAACTCCATGATCGTCACCTGGCGGGCAGCCGCCAATGCGCTCAGGGCAGTCGACAGCGCGCTGTTGTAGGCGGCGGCCAGGGCCGTCGATTCGGCGCGGTGGCCGGCCGACTCGGGAACCAGACCCATGTCCGGAACATTGGCGACGAGGAAATTGCTGGCCCCGGCATCAATCATGTAGGACAGCGAGGCGAGCAGGTTGTTGAGTACGGTGGCCGGGTCGGAATAGGGCGTCGCTGCCGGCTGGTGACTGCCGTCGATGTAGCGGAAGTCGTTGCCACCGATGCCGAGCACGTAGAGGGCGCCGGGGTCGGCAATGCCTGACCACTGGCCGAAGACCTGGGCCTGCAGGCCGGTGTTCGGGGCAGCCAGACCGTTGGTGCTGGAGAAGGCGCCGGCCCACGAATAGTTGTTGCCGCCGGCAAGCAGGGCGGTCGAGGCGCCGGGGAAGCCGAGGCCGGCGGCGACCGTTTCGACCCAGGTCGGGCCGTTGCTCAGCCGGCCCTGGTAATACGGCGGGTCTGACGGTTCGGTACCGCCGGATGCCAGGAAGACATTGCCCGTATCGGACAGGCTGTCGCCGAAGAAATAGACGTTGCTGTAGCCGGCCTGGGCGGGCAGGCTGGCAGCGAGACCGAGGCTGGCGAGCAGCAGGACGCGCCGACCGAGGCGCAGGATGTTCAACATGTCAAAACCCCCGAAATTGATAAATTTGAGTCGAGTTAAGTGTTTGTTACGCTTGGATAAATCGGTTTCTCTGATGAGTTTGGAATATTGATTTGGGGTGGATTCTAACAGCGCCGCCGCCGATGTTATATGGATATGTCGTGCGCCCTGCAGGATGCCGCTCAGGGTGTTGTGTCGTGGCACCCGCTCTGGTTTTCGGATAACTTACGGCCTTTCCGGCATGCAATTCAGGGAGACACACAACAATGACGCCGCTGCGCATCAATCTGGAACAGGAAGAGATACCGACCCACTGGTACAACGTCGTTGCCGACATGGCCAATCCGCCGGCACCGCCGCTCGGGCCGGACGGGAATCCGGTGCCGGCCGAGGCGATGGGCGCCATCTTTCCCGACCCGATCATCGAGCAGGAGATGAGCGCCGAACGCTGGATCGCCATTCCCGAGGAAGTCCGCCAGATTTACGCGTTGTGGCGTCCGGCGCCGCTGTGCCGGGCGCTGCGTCTGGAACAGATGCTGGGCACGCCGGCGAAGATCTTCTACAAATATGAGGGCGTTTCGCCGGCCGGTTCGCACAAGCCGAATTCCGCCGTGCCGCAGGCCTATTTCAACAAGCTGGCCGGCACCAAACGGCTGACTACGGAGACTGGCGCCGGCCAGTGGGGTTCGTCGATCGCCTTCGCCGGCCAGATGTTCGGCCTGCCGGTGCGCGTCTTCATGGTCAAGGTCAGCTATCAGCAGAAGCCGTTCCGCCGCTCGATGATGCAGACCTGGGGGGCCGACGTCTTCGCCAGTCCGACCGACCTGACCAACGCCGGCCGCGCCGCGTTGGCCGCCGACCCGGACAACCAGGGCTCGCTCGGCCTGGCGATTTCGGAAGCCGTCGAGGAAGCCGCCGCCGATCCCGGCACCTGCTACACCCTCGGCTCGGTGTTGAACCATGTGCTGCTGCACCAGACGGTGATCGGCCTGGAAGCCAAGAAGCAGTTCGCCAAGATCGGCCTCTACCCGGATGTGATCTTCGGGCCCTGCGGCGGCGGTTCCAGCTTCGGCGGCATCGCCTTCCCCTTCCTTGCCGACCAGGCGGCCGGCGACAAGCGCGCCGCGAACCTGCGCTGCGTCGCCGTCGAGCCGACGTCCTGCCCGACGCTGACCAAGGGGCACTACGCCTACGATTACGGCGACGTCTCCGGCTATACGCCGATCATGAAGATGTACACGCTCGGCCACGATTTCATGCCGCCCGGCATCCACGCCGGCGGCCTGCGCTACCACGGCGATTCGCCGCTGGTGTCGCAACTGCTGCACGAAGGCCGCATCGAGGCGCTGGCCGTGCCGCAGGTCGCCACCTTCGAGGCCGGTGTGCAGTTCGCCCGCGCCGAAGGCATCATCCCGGCGCCGGAATCCTGCCACGCCATCCGCGCCGCCATCGACGAGGCGCTCAAATGCAAGGCGAGCGGCGAGGCGAAGACCCTCCTGTTCAGCCTGACCGGCCACGGCCATTTTGACATGGCCTCGTACGACAAATTCTTCGCCGGCCAGCTAGAGGATTTCGACTATCCGGCCGCGGCGATCGCCGAGTCGCTGAAGCATTTGCCCAAGGTAGGCTGATTCCGTGAAAACCTTCGTCTTCCTGCTCATCCTCGCCAACCTGCTGTTCTACGCCTTCAGCGAAGGCTACCTCGGCAAGCCGGACAATCCGGATGCCGCACGCCTCGCCAACCAGATGCAGGCCGAGCGTATCGTCATCGTCTCGCGTGGCGAGGAGCCGCCGCTTCCGGCGGCAGGTGGCCGTCAGGAGAAAGCGGCGGAGGCCCCGGCTGCCGCGCCCGCCGAAACGGCAGCGACGGAAGCGGCTGCCAATCCACCGGCCGACGACGGCCGCAAGGTCTGCCTGGCCTGGAACAATCTGTCGGCGGTCGATGCCGAGCGGGTCACCCTGCTGCTCGGCAGCCGCTTCCCGGCATTCACGATGAATCGCCGGCTGGAGGGCGGCGAGAGTGGCGGTTGGTGGATCTACATTCCGCCACAGGCGAACAAGGCGGAAGCCGACAAGAAGGCCGGTGAGCTGCGGCAGCTTGGCGTTACCGACTATTTCATCATCCAGGATGGTCCCAATCGCTTTGCCATCTCGCTCGGCGTCTTCTCCGGCCAGAAGGGCGGCCAGGACCGCCTCGCCGAACTGAAAGGCAAGGGCGTGCGCTCGGCCCGCCTGATGCAGCGTCCGGGCAAGGACGGCACCATCAGCCTGCAGGCCGAAGGGCCGGCGACGGCCCGCGAAGCGTTGTTCGGGGCGCTCAACGGCAATCTGGCCAGGCCGGCGGTGCAGGACTGTCCGTGAGTGCTTTTGTCGTCGGTCTGACCGGCGGCATCGGCAGCGGCAAGAGCCGGGTCGCCGAGCTGTTCGTCGAGCGCGGTGCGGCGCTTGTCGATACCGACGCCATCGCCCATGAACTGACCGCTCCGGGCGGCGGCGCGATGCCCGCCTTGCGCGCCGAGTTCGGCCAGGCGGTCGTCGACGCCCGCGGCGGCCTCGACCGGGCGGTCATGCGCCAGCTGGTCTTTGCCGAACCGGACCGGCGTCGTCGCCTGGAAGGCATACTGCATCCGCTGATCCGTCAGCTGGCCGAGGCGCGTTGCCGGGCTGCCAGCGCAGCCTATGTCATCCTTGCCGTGCCGCTGCTGGTCGAGTCGGGCAGCTATCGCGAGCGCTGCAACCGGATACTGGTCGTCGACTGCCCGGAAGCGGTGCAGATCGCCCGTGTCATGGCCCGCAACGGCCTGAGTGCCGACGAGGTGCGCGCCATCATGGCCGCCCAGGCGAGCCGTGCCCAACGCCTGGCGGCGGCCGACGACGTGCTGGTCAACGACGGCGATCTGGACACCCTGGCGGAACGGGTAGAGCAGCTGCATCAAAAATATCTACGACTTTTAGCAGAGATACCTAAAGCAAGCTGTTGAGATTTGCATGCAAATGCCTCAAAATTCGCAAAATTTTCCGTTTCCCCGGACACTTCTGCGTGATCACTTACGAGTACCCGTTTAACGAACGCATCCGCACGCTTCTGCGTCTGGAGGACCTGTTCGAAAAATCGGTGTACTTCGCGCAATGCGATGGTCATCTCGAGCACCACACGGCGCTCGTCACCCTGTTCGAAATCCTGGAAGTTGCCGGCCGTGCCGATCTCAAGATGGACCTGATCCAGGAGCTGGAACGGCAACGCCAGACGCTGCTCGCCTACCGCAACAATCCCGACATCTCCGAAGAGGCGCTGTCCGGCGCCCTGTACGAAATCGAACAATCCTCGGCCGCGCTACTGGCGATGACCGGCAAGCTGGGCCAGTACCTGCGCGACAACGACTGGCTGATGGGCATCAAGAGCCGGGCGGCAATTCCCGGTGGCGTCTGCGAGTTCGACCTGCCGTCCTACCACTGGTGGCTGCACCGCGATCCGGAAGAACGACGTACGGCACTCGCCGGCTGGACCAAACCGATGACGCCGATGCGCGACGCCGCCGCCATCGTGCTGCGCCTGCTGCGCTCGAGCGGCCGGCCGAAGACCTACACGGCGACGGCCGCCCAGTTCCAGCTCAATCTCGGCGGTACCGCCGCCCAGATGGTGCGCGTCTCTGTTGACGATGAGCAGCCGGCGATTCCGGAAGTCAGCGCCAACAAGTACTTCCTCAACATCCGCTTCACCAAGCCGCCGCGCGGCGACGTCAAGGCGCGTCACTGTGAAGGCGACATCGCCTTCGATCTCACTTTCTGCAATCTCTGATGGCCAACGTACGCAAGGTGCGCTGCCCGCAATGCGGTGGCGAAGCCCTTTGGGCGCCGGAGAACAAATGGCGGCCGTTCTGTTCCGAACGCTGCAAGCAGATCGATCTCGGCGCCTGGGCCAGCGAGTCCTACCGCATCCCGGTACAGGCCGAGCCGTCCGAATTCGACGGCGAACTGCCGGACCAGCCGGCTTCCTGATTCACCAGCCGCGCATCAGCGCGATGCCGTGGGCGCCCGCCTGTTGCGCCACTGTCAGCATTTCATTCTTCATTCCACCCAGGGCAAACACCGGCAGCGTGTTGCCGCTGATCAGTCGGCCGAATTCCGTCCAGCCGAGACACGGGCTTTCCGGGTGCGTCGGCGTCGCCAGCACCGGGCCGAGCAGCGCGTAGTCAAGTTCCAGTTCGCCGGCCCGGGCAATCTCGCCCGCCGCGTGACAGGAGGCGCCGACCCAGGCGAAATCCGGGCGGGCGGGGCAGGCGGCCAGTGCCGCTGCCGACAGGTGCAGGCCATCGGCGCCGACGCGGCGGGCGAGCCCGGC
>WBUO01000271.1 GCA_008933675.1 Dechloromonas sp. | reverse complement strand
TCGGTACGCAGAAGTTCTTCACCGACTTTCAGGATCTGCCGATCATCGAACAACAGCTGAAGGGTTACCCAAAGGCCATGCTCGGTCTACTCAAGGTCATGGCCCGCTCACGCCAGGCTGCTGCCTGGGCCAGGGACTGGGCCTTGCTGCGCCAGAACCCGGCGTTCGAGGAGATCATGCTGGCCGCACTGCTGCACGATTTCGCCGAAATGCTGATGTGGTGCTTCGCGCCGTCGCTGGCCACCCGCCTGAAGGAGCGTCAGACAGCCAATCCGCTGCTGCGTACGGCGGCTCTGCAGAACGAGGAATATGGCGTGGTTCTCGACGAGCTGACGGTCGAACTGGCAACACTCTGGCGCCTGCCGGAACTGCTCGTCACCCTGATGAACCCGGCCAATGCCAACTCGCCCAATGTCATGAACGTCAAACTGGCCGTCGACTTTGCCCGCCATACGGCAAAAGGCTGGAACGATGCGGCGCTGCCAGACGATTACCGGGCCATCGAGGCCTTTCTGCATCAGGGCCACAGCAACTTTCTCGAACGGGTCGGTGCCCCGGAGGAATTGATCGCCGCCGCCCGCCAGGCCGAGGAACGGGCGGACCCCCTGATCTCCTGAGCAACGCCGACGAGCGCCCTGATGAAACATTGCCCGCCCGGTAATCCCGCACCAATACAGGCGCTGCTGATCGTGCCCTTGCTGATGCTGCTCGCGCTGCCGGCACAGGCAGACATCTACAAATGCAAGCTGCCGAACGGCGGAACCGAGATATCGAATTCACCATGCCCGAGCGGTAGCGGTACGCTGACCGCGCGCCCCGACGAAACCGTCCCCGCAGAGTCCCGACAACAGGCCGAACGCGATGTCGCCCGCATGCGCGATTTCGTCACGCAGCGGGAAGCCGAGCAGCGTCGTGAGGAAGCTGCCGAGCGGCAGCTTCAGGCCGAAGATAGACAACGGGCAGCGACGCAGCGCGTCTACCAGACACCGAGCATGGAGGAATGCCTGCGCGAACTGGGGCAACAGACGCTCGACAGCAAGCGGCGCAGTGAACTGGAGAGCATCTGCCGCGCCAAGGCCAGACAGGAACCGACGCAGGTCGTGGTCCCCGTTCATGGTGGCGTGCTGTATTCGCCGGATGCCTGCATCCGCAATGTCCAGCGCCAGCATCTGCACCCTGCCGAACAGGAACGGCGTATCGCGGCCTGCCGCGGAGTCGTCCTCCCGCCACCCGACAGACCACAGGGTGCGCCGACGCGGCCGGCACCGCGGCCGCTCAAGCCCTGCCCGCGCGACGATCGCTACTGCGTGCGCTGACTGTCGTGATCAGGCCTCGTCGGCCGGCGGCGCCACCTTGCTGATTTCCTCGAGCGAGGTAATGCCCTGCGCCGCCTTCATCGCCCCGGAGATGCGCAAGGGCCGCATTCCCTCACGGTAAGCCTGATCGCGCATGCGGGCGACATCCATCTGCGGATTGATCAGTTTGCGCACATCGACCGAGTTGAGCAGTATTTCGTAGATGCCGACGCGTCCGGTATAGCCGGTCATCCGGCATTCCAGGCAACCGACAGGTTGCCACAGCTGTGCCGGCTCGGTAGCCTTCCACGGCGCCACCAGCGAGCGCCAGACCGCGCGCTGATCGTCGCTGATCGGAACGGGTTTCTTACAATGCGGGCAAAGCGTACGCACCAGACGCTGGGCCATGACGCCGAGCAGGGTCGAATTGATCAGGTAGGCCGGCACGCCCAGATCGAGCAGGCGGGTGATGGCCGACGGCGCATCGTTGGTGTGCAACGTGGACAGCACCAGATGGCCGGTCAGCGCTGCCTGCACCGCCATCTCGGCCGTTTCCAGATCGCGGATCTCACCGATCATGATGATGTCCGGATCCTGCCGCATCAGCGCCCGCACGCCGTCGGCGAAGCCGATGTCGATGCTGTGCTGGACCTGCATCTGGTTGAACGAGGACTCGACCATCTCGATCGGATCCTCGATGGTGCATACATTGACCTCCGGTGTCGCCAGCTGCTTCAGCGTCGTGTACAGCGTCGTCGTCTTGCCCGAGCCGGTCGGGCCGGTGACCAGCACGATGCCGTTCGGCGCCGTGGTCATCTGCTTCCAGCGGCTCTGGTCATCCTCGGAAAAGCCGAGGGCGCGGAAATCGCGGACCAGCACATCGGGATCGAAGATACGCATTACCAGTTTCTCGCCGAAGGCCGTCGGCAACGTGGACAGGCGCAGCTCGACTTCCTGGCCGCCGGGTGTGCGCGTCTTGATCCGGCCGTCCTGCGGCCGCCGCTTCTCGATCACGTCCATCCGCCCGAGCAGCTTGATGCGGCTGGTCATCGCGTTCATCACCGCCATCGGAATCTGGTACACCTGATGCAGCACACCATCGATACGGAAGCGGACAATGCCGAGATCGCGCCGCGGCTCGATGTGGATGTCCGAGGCGCGCTGGTCGAAAGCGTACTGCCACAGCCAGTCGACGATATGGACGATGTGCTGGTCGTTGGCATCGAACTGGCGATTGCCCTTGCCCAGTTCGACCAGTTGCTCGAAGCTGGACAGGCCGGCCGTCGTCTCACCGCGGGCTGCGGCCTTCTTGACCGACTTGGCGAGATTGAAGAACTCGACCAGGTATCGGCCGATGTCGTCCGGGCTGGCCAGCACGCGGCGGATTTCCTTGCGCAGGATCGGCCGCAGTTCCTCGACCCATTCGCGGACATAGGGTTCGGCGGTGGCGATCACCACTTCGCGCGTCGTCACCTGCACCGGCAGGATGCCGAAACGCGCAGCATAGGCGCTGGACATGACCTCGGCGACACCGGTGAAGTCGATTTTCAGGGGGTCGATATGCAGGTAGTCGAGACCGGTGCGCCCGGCCAGCCACTCGGTCAGCGCCTCTAGGACGAGCAGCTTGCCCGGCGGCTGCAGCGACCGCCATTTCTGGTCGGCGATAACGATCAGCGGATGAATCTTGCCACCGTGCAGGCGCCGTTCGTTCTTCAGGGCATCGGCCGTCTCGGCTGTCACCAGACCGTCCTCGACCATCCATTGCAGCACTTCGGCCAGCGCCAGGCGGTGCTCGCCCACTGATTTGTCATTCATGGCCGGCAATATAGCACCGGCGACCGCAGCCCGCCCGCTCAGCGCCGGCGCAGCGGCTCGAGCAGGCCTTTCAGGGCGTTGTGGTCGAGTTCGTACATCAGCGCCAGCAGCCTGCCCAATTCGCCCTTGGGAAATCCGTCGCGGGCGAACCAGCCGAGGTAGTGGCCGGGCAGATCGGCAAGCAGCCGCCCTTTGTACTTGCCAAAGGGCATCTGCATCTCGACGAGGCGTTGAAGGTCTTCGGGCTGCATGAAAAAACGGGGCCGCAGCCCCGTTCTCCTTATTTGGCCGACAAGGCCATCATCAGGTCGTTGATCCGCTTGACGAAACCGGCCGGATCGTCGAGCTGGCCGCCTTCGGCCAGGGTGGCCTGTTCGAACAGCAGGGCCGCCCAATCGTCGAAGCGCGTTTCCTCGTACTTGAGCCGCATCACCGCCGGATGCTGCGGATTGATTTCGAGGATTGGCTTGACGTTTGGCGCCTTCTGACCGGCCGCCTTCAACAGGCGGGCCAGATTGCCGGACGGATCGTGCTCGTCGGACACCAGGCAGGACGGCGAATCGGTCAGGCGGTAGGTGACGCGCACGTCCTTGACCTTGTCGCCGAGCGCGGTCTTGACCTTCTCCAGCAGATCCTTGTACTCGTCGGCCGCCTTCTCGGCCTCCTGCTTCTCGGCTTCGTCTTCCAGCTTGCCGAGATCGAGGCCGCCCTTGGCCACCGACTGCAACTGCTTGCCCTCGAATTCGGTCAGATGGCCAACCACCCACTCGTCCACGCGATCGGACAGCAGCAGCACCTCGATGCCCTTCTTCTTGAAGATTTCCAGGTGCGGGCTGTTCTTCGCGGCATTGAAGCTGTCGGCGGTGACGTAGTAGATCTTCTCCTGGCCTTCCTTCATGCGGCCGATGTAGTCGGCCAGCGAGACAATCTGCTTGTCGCCGTCGCCGTGGGTGGACGCGAAGCGCAGCAGGCTGGCGATCTTGTCCTTGTTGGCGAAGTCCTCGCCGATGCCTTCCTTGAGCACATTGCCAAAGGCTTCCCAGAACTTGGCGTACTTCTCCTTGTCGGCCGCCTCCTCGCTGTTGGCCAGACCTTCGAGCATGGCCAGCACCTTGCGTGTGCAGCCGCTGCGGATATTGTCGATGTCCTTGCTCTGCTGCAGGATCTCGCGCGACACATTGAGCGGCAGATCGGCCGAATCGACGACGCCACGCACGAAGCGCAGGTACAGCGGCATCAGCTGCTCGGCATCGTCCATGATGAAGACGCGACGGACATACAGCTTGATGCCGTGGCGGGCATTGCGGTCCCACAGGTCGAACGGGGCACGGGCCGGGATATAGAGCAGCTGCGTGTATTCCTGCTTGCCTTCGACGCGGGCATGCGTCCAGCACAGCGGGTCCTCGAAATCGTGGGCGACGTGCTTGTAGAACTCGGTGTACTGCTCGTCGGTGATGTCCGACTTGCTGCGCACCCACAAGGCGCTGGCCTGGTTGACCGTCTCGTCCTCGTCGGTGACGACCTGCTCACCCTTGTCCTTGTCCCATTCCTCCTTCTTCATCACGATCGGCAGCGTGATGTGGTCGGAGTACTTGCGGATGATCGACTTCAGCTTCCAGGCGCTAAGGAAATCGTCCTCGCCTTCGCGCAGGTGCAGGATGACATCCGTGCCACGGCCGGCCTTCTCGACCATCTCGACGGTGTAGTCACCCTCACCGGCCGATTCCCACTTGACGGCCTGGCCGGCTTCGACGCCGGCGCGCCGCGAAATCACCGTAACCTTGTCGGCGACGATAAAGGAAGAGTAGAAGCCAACGCCGAACTGGCCGATCAGATGCGCATCCTTGGCCTGGTCGCCGGTCAGTGCCGAGAAGAACTCCTTGGTACCGGACTTGGCGATGGTGCCCAGATGAGCCACTGCCTCGTCGCGCGACAAACCGATGCCGTTGTCGGAAATGGTGATGGTACGCGCCGACTTGTCGAAGGCGATGCGGATCGTCAGATCGGCATCATCGCCGTACAGCGCATTGTTGTTCAGTGCCTCGAAGCGCAGCTTGTCGCAGGCGTCGGAGGCGTTGGAGACCAACTCGCGCAGGAAGATTTCCTTGTTGCTGTACAAGGAATGGATCATCAAATGCAGCAGTTGCTTGACTTCCGTCTGGAAGCCGAGGGTCTCGCGGTTGGCGGTGGCGGACTCGGACATACTGGAAACTCCCAATCGAGATAACGACAAAAGGTGAGTTCCGAGATGGGGCCTGGAGCGCCGTTTTCAAGTCCCGGCATGCATTTTCTGCAGCGACGGTTTCGCAGCCCGCAACGCAAAAACCCTCTCAGCGGTGTTGCTGAGAGGGTTTTGAATGGGGAGCCTGGCGGTGACCTACTTTCGCGAGCGAGGTGCTCACTATCATCGGCGCGTTGCTGTTTCACGGTCCTGTTCGGG
>WBUO01000270.1 GCA_008933675.1 Dechloromonas sp. | reverse complement strand
ACATGGCCCCGGCCATGTCCCTGCTCCAGCAGGCCGACACCCTGGCGCAGACCCTCAGCCAGGCCGCCGGCACCCACCAGACCGTCAAACCCGCCGCCGCCATCGGTACCAAAGGCAGCAACAAGAGCGCCATTGACGACAACGCCGCGCCCGTGAAAGCCCTGCACAAGATCGCCAGCGGCATGGTCGACGGCAAGGACCCGGATCAGGCCGGCAGCGACGCCGCCGACAAGAACACCGCCACCGGCAACGGCAAACTGCCGCACCTCACCGACCCTGCCATCATCCAGGCCGCCCGCGGCGACTTCGCCCACATCGCCGGCCAGCACCTGCACTACACCAACGACGAGACCACCACCTTCGAAAGCGGCCAGGACAGCAACTTCGCCATCGCCGGCAAGGCCCGCATCCACAGCGGCCAGGCCATCGGCCTCGTCGCCGGCGCCATCCGGGCCGGCGAAGGCAACACCGGCATCAAGCTGATCGCCGCCAAGGACGACATCGACCTGCAGGCGCAAAGCGACGAAATGAAATTCCAGGCAAAGAAGGAGATGAAACTCGTCAGCATCAGCGCCCACATCGACTTCGCGGCGGCGAAGAAGATCCACCTGGCGGTGGAAGGCGGCGCCAGCCTGACCATCGACAGCGGCATCATCGTGCAGTGCCCGGGAACGATCACCGTGCATGCGAGCAAGAAATCGTTCAATGGGCCGACAGACATGGCATTCCAGATGCCAGAAATGCCAAGAGAGTCCATGTTGTTCGATGAAAAGTTCCAGCTGACTGACGTTGTCGGCGAACCGATTGCCAACATGCGGGTTGAAATCATCAAACCGGATGGCACCAAGACGCCAGTTATCACGGATGCGCAGGGCATGATTCCCCTGCAGCAAGGGTTTTCCGTCGAGCAACTGGTGATTCGCGTACTCGGAAAAGTAAAGGGAGGAAGTAACTAATGGCCGCAGTTCCTCCGAGTCAAGAACGCAGTCAGCAGGCACGCACCGATGAAACCGGCAAGCCGGTTTTTGAATGGACGCTAACGTCAACAAAACTGACCGATACCGTCCGCCTGATTGCCGGACCGTTCAATGTGCTGCCGGTCATCTTCGTGCCCGGCATCATGGGCTCCAATCTCAAGTCGAAGGTCGATGGCAAGCCCGTCTGGCGGCTGGACACCGGTATCGGCGGAATCCCCTGGGGTATGCTCAGCAAGTTCGCCACCAAGGGACCTGGGCCTCGGCAGCAACTGCTCCATCCGGATCGTTGCGAGGTCGACGATGACGGTCTTGTACCGAAAAAGGGAAAACACACCAAGGAACTTTATAGAGCGCGAGGCTGGGGTGAAGTTGGCGAAGGGTCCTACCACAAGTACCTGCTCTGGCTGGAGAACGAGCTGAATCCAGCGGAAGGCAATCCGGCGCTCTGGCACGACTATTACCAAGCACAAACGACGATTTCCGCGCCGCCACAACCGGGCGAAAAACCGCGCTTGTTCCCCGGTATCAGAATGGGCATGGCTGGAGAACCGTTTGGCGCAGAAAAATTTCCCCTTGAAGCGATCATGTCCGACGATTTGATGGCCCGCGCAAGGTTCATGATGCCCGTCTACGCCTGCGGATATAACTGGCTGGATAGCAACGAACAGGCAGCAAAACGCCTTGCGGCAAAGATTGAGACGGTCATCAATCTATTCAATCAGGGACAGTATTCCTGCCAGCAGGTGTTGCTGGTGACGCACTCAATGGGCGGTCTGGTGGCCCGGGCATGCGCACAAATACCGGGCATGGCCGATAGGATTGCCGGTATCGTGCATGGCGTCATGCCGGCCAACGGGGCGGCAGTGGCTTATCGCCGCTGCAAGATCGGCATGCGTGACGAGGATTTTGGGGCTGGCCTGGTCATCGGCAGTACTGGTCAGGAGGTCACGGCCGTCTTTGCGCAGGCGCCGGGAGCCCTACAACTGCTGCCAGCTCACTCGTACGCCCATGGCTGGCTGAAAGTTGTCGGCGACCAAGGGCAAAAGCTGATTGAATTGCCCGAAGCTGGCAAATCCTCCTACGACGCTATCTATCGAGAGAGGAAGGAATGGTGGGGGCTGGTGAATGAGGCATGGTTGTCGCCGAAAGAAGGAGCGCCTATCGATTGGAGCGACTACGAAACGAATCTCGAAATAGCGGAACGATTCCATAGACGTTTGCTCGGCCAATATCACCACAACTCCTACGTCATCTATGGCGCCGATCCCAAGCAGCCCAGCTTTGAAAAAGTAACCTGGCGCGCTCAAAAGGGCATCGCACCCGATCAGCGACAACCCCCTGACTTGAATGCCATCAAGAATCTGCCGCATGGTGACATTCGCGGTGCCGGTAGCACGCCGGGTTATGTCGGCGGCGGTCTGGAAGTCAGCCCCTCCTTTGAATACGGGATGGCTTCAACCTATCAAAGTAGCTACTGGGAGCTGCATTGCGAACGGCAGGATGGCGATGGTGATGGCACGGTACCTAAGAGCTCGGGCGCGGCACCGCTGGCCGAAGGAGGAGGTAGTATCCGTCAGCAGTTCAAGCTGAGTGGCTTTGGCCATGAACCCGCCTACAAGAACGAAGGCGTTCAACGAACGAGCCTGTTTGCGATCAACAAGATTGCCGGTACGGCCAAGGTTCCCTCATGAATTACTTCAAGTCACTGCTGTCGGCCGGCCTGCTGGCTGTTGCCGCTTCCTTATCCCACGCCGGAACTGGACTCTCCATGAAAGACGCTCTGCAAATGCCGACAATGCGAACCCACTGTATTGGCCGATACCTGATCGACCTGCCGGAAGAGTACGAGCTGACAGCAGGCAGCGAACTGACCCTGTATTACGGGTTGGGCAAGAATTTTGAGAGAGTCCTGGTTGCGCTACTGAGAGAAAAAGGAGAACGGCCTGAATTCAAGCAGGTCCTCAGCAAGGTGGTAGGAAAATTGAAGTCCGATTATCACTTTGAGGCACCGAGCAAAAACATGTTTCTCTCGTTTAAGGAAATCGACAAGCGGATGGCGTTGGTGCAGGCATATGACAACCCAAGCTTGCTCGATTACCTTCGATTTCGACTCTATGTAGAACGCGGTGAATCGATGGTTCGCCTTGAAGGCAAAAGCTATCCCAAAACCCACCGCACCCCCGAATATATCGAAAGCCAGCTAATCCGCATCGCCCAGAACACCCGCTACGCCCCTGCCCCCGAGCAGGCTGGACCAGGAACCTGTCTCGGCACAGCCGTCATCGATGCCAAACAGGACGGCGAAGTGTTCATGCTGGCCTTCAAGAGCGAACGGCACCCGGACGCGATCATCAGCATTGACATGAGTTCCCTGCCCGAGAAAGGCGACGGTGGCTTGCTACAGCGGGTCGCCGGCAAGGCTGGACTTCTGCGGATGCTTGATTTCTCCTCGACGACCTTGCGCAAGGGCAAACGCCAGATCGCTGGCCGAGCGGGCGAGGAGTTGCTGGATACAGGCAAGGAGGATGGCAAGATGCAACGCCACTTCGTTGCTGAAACCTTAGTCACCGAACCATCCAGCCTCAATCGCCCGGTCATTGCCATTACGTTCTCAATGGGTGGGCAGAAAGACAATCGCACCAACGAAACCCTTGAGCCCTCGTTATCCGAAAAGGAGAGCTTGGCCTGGTGGGATGCCATCGTGGACAGTATTCGGCTACGTTGATCCTGCTTGGGCTGACGACGAGTCGCTCCGGCTCTATTGGCGGTCGCGGCATCCGCTACCACCGTGCCGACTCCCAGGAAGACCAGGATGCCGTACTCGCCTTCGGCGAACACCGCCGTCTGCTGGCCGCCCGGACCACCGTCCTCGCCTAAGACTACAGGGCGAAGAAAGCCGTTGCCGCCAGCGTGCCGACCGCTACGGCCGGCTGGCCATGGAAGCCATCGAAGCGCGCTACCAGAGCTGGCTTGGCCGCAGCACCTTACGCAGCCTGCGCCCCGGCACCCGCCTCGACCTCGCCGCTGGGCATTAACGCCCACGACAGCTACGTCAGTACTACCCGGAAGCCCTTTTTCGATGGTGGCTTCACCTGCTCCGGCAGCTCTATTTCAGTGATTCGGTCAGCCCAGTCGTAGCTGTCACCAGCGTGCTGCCCCGGAGATTGGCCCCCATGCCTGACAGGGGGACGCACCGTCAGTCTGCAAGGCTGCCGCCCAGCTTCCGATAGTGAGCAACCACTAGCGGCACATAGCGCCGGGTTTCGTTGTAGGGAGGGATGCGCCGGCCGTGGCGGAGGACGGCGTTTTCGCCGGCGTTGTAGGCGGCCAGTGCCAGTTCCAGATCGTTGCCGAAAAGGCGCAGCAGGTCGCGCAGGTAGAGTGCGCCGGCGCGGACGTTGGCTTGCGGGTCGAACAGTTCGCCGGCGGCCGTGCCGTAGCGGCGGGCGGTGGCCGGCAGCAGCTGCATCAGGCCGCTGGCGCCCTTGGCCGATACCGCGTCGTGGCGATAGGCGGATTCGACGGTGATCACCGCGTGCAGCAACCCGGCGTCGATGCCGCTGGCCTGGCTGGCGCGCAGGATGGCCTGGTGGAAGGGGCGTTGCTCGGGGCGCAGGGCGAGCACGCCGCGCGGCGTGCGCAGGGCTGTGCTGGCCGGGGCCAGACGATCGTTCAGAAAAGGGCGGTAGCGCCCGTCGTCGGGGATGTTGCTGAAATGCTCGACGCCCTGGTCGTCTACAAAAGCGAATATGCCGCCGCCGGCGGCCGTGGCGCAGGGGGCGGTGCAGAGCAGGGCGAGGGCGAGGGCGAGGGCAGCGGGCTGCATCGGAAGGCGGCGAGGGTGGAGCCGCGAATCTAGCCGCCCGATGTTACCGGCATGTAACAGGTGCCGGGCTGGTCGTCACGGGGCTGTAACGCGCCCGGCATAGACTCCGGGGCTCGATCCGAACCGAAACGGAATGCGCCTTGCTGTTTTCCCTCTTCTTCCGCCCGAGCTTCGCCAGCCTTCGCCAGAGCGGCTTCACGCTGCTCGAACTGCTCGTCGTCATGGTCATCATCGGCCTGCTGGCCGGCTATGTCGGGCCCAAGTATTTCGCCCAGATCGGCAAGTCGGAGATCAAGGCCGCCCGGGCCCAGATCGACGCGCTGGAGAAGGCGCTCGATCAGTACCGTCTCGATGTCGGCCGCTATCCCAGCAGCGAGCAGGGCCTGGCGGCGCTCAACCAGCGGCCGGCCGGCGAAAGCCGCTGGCAGGGGCCCTACCTGAAGAAGGACGTGCCGAACGATCCCTGGGGGGCGGCCTACCAGTACCGTTCGCCGGGCGAGAACGGCGATTTCGATCTCTTCTCCTTCGGCAAGGACGGCAAGGCCGGCGGCGAGGGCGAGGCGGCGGACATCACCAACTGGTAGACGGCCGAGCATGGAGTTCGACGTAACGGCGATCTTCCCCGGGCAGGGCGTCTGCCGCCTGCGGGTCGCGGCGACTTCCGCCGAGGCACTGGCGGCGGCGCCGGCCCTGCGCGACGGCATCGTCGTTTCGGCGCGTGCCATCGGCGGCGGGCGCCGGCGGCGTGCCGATTTCCCGCTGCCCCTGTTC
>WBUO01000269.1 GCA_008933675.1 Dechloromonas sp. | reverse complement strand
GCTGATTACAAAAGCGGAGGCTGTGCCGACGGTGGCGCCGCAGGTCGCAACGGCCGTCGCTGCGCCGGCGGAGGGGGCCGGTAGTCCCTCGCCGTTTGGTCGCCGGGCGACAGATCGCCCCGGTGGGGCGCCAACGGCGGCACGGCGTGCCGAGGACCGCGGAGTCCGGGAAAGCACCATTCGGGTCGATACTTCGCGCCTCGATCAGGTGCTGAATCTCTCCGGGGAAATCGGCCTGACCAAGAATCGTCTGACCAGCTTGCGTGCCGATATTCTGGCCGGCAAGAACGATTCAGAAACCTTGCACGCATTGGATCAGGCGGTCAGCCAGCTTGATCTGCTGGTCTCCGATCTGCAGAACTCGGTGATGAAGACGCGGATGCAGCCGATCGGCCGCCTGTTCCAGAAGTATCCGCGGATTGCCCGCGACCTGGCGCGCCAGCTTGGCAAGGATGTCGAATTGGTGTTGGCTGGTGAAGAGACCGAAGTAGACAAGACAATGATCGAGGATCTGGCGGATCCTCTGATTCACCTGATTCGCAATGCGGTCGATCATGGCGTCGAAATGCCTCTCGAGCGGCAGGCCGCCGGCAAGACGCCAAAGAGTCTCGTGCGCCTGGAGGCCCGCCAGGAGGGCGATCACATCGTCTTGATCATCGCCGATGACGGCAAGGGTATGAGTGCCGAGCGCATCCGTGCCAAGGCCATCGAAAAGGGTTTGATCTCCGAGGAAGAGGCCAATACGCTCGATGAGCGGCAGAGCCTGAATCTGATTTTCCTCCCGGGGTTCTCGACAAAGTCCCAGATATCGGACGTCTCCGGGCGCGGTGTGGGCATGGATGTGGTGAAGACCAACATCCAGAAACTGAACGGCTCGATCGAGATTCGTTCCGAACCAGGCAAGGGCTCGGTCTTCATCATTTCCCTGCCGCTGACCCTGGCGATTCTGCCGGTGTTGCTGGTGCTTCTCGGTGATCAGCCTTTTGCATTGCCGCTGTCGCTGGTGCGCGAAATCCTGCCCATCGAGCAGGACCGGATTCAGGAGGTCGGGGGCAAGGAAACACTGGTCGTTCGTGGCGAGGTATTGCCGGTGATCTCCCTGGCTCGCCTGCTTGGCTGGCCTCTCGAGCGCTACCCGGAGTACGGGGTGTTCATGCAGACGGCTGAGCGCAGCTTCATTCTCGCGGTCGATAGTTTTGCCGGGCGCGATGATGCAGTGATCAAATCCCTGGAGGATTTCCGTCCGAAGGGCGTGGCTGGCGTCACTACGCTATCCAATGGCCAGATTGTGCTGATTCTGGATATGAAGGAGCTGCTGGCTGATCTCGGACTGCATCCGGACATGGCTGCAGGCTTGCGGGCGCTGGCTCACGTCTGATTTCCCGTTTTCCGTCAACGAGTTGAGAGGGGGCTTGCCCCCTCTTTTCTTTTTTGAAGGTTAACCATGTTGTCATGAGCTTGCGTCTGGCATCTGAGAAACAGGCTAAAAAAACACACGTACCTATTTAATTTTCTTGGTTTTTTCCTATAATAGCCTCATCAACTCCTGAAGACGGCTATGGCGGAAGAGAGCGATCTCGAGAAAACAGAGGAGCCTACAGGCAGGCGAATCGAGCAGGCGCGCGAAAAGGGCCAGGTGCCCCATTCGCGTGAACTGGGTACGTTTCTGGTGTTGATTACCGCTGCAGCAACCTTGTGGATGATGGGCGGCTGGTTCGTCCAGCGCTCGATGGTGATTGTGCGGGATGCTTTCACCGTGGATGCGCAGTTGGCTCGCGAACCGGGCTTGTTGGTGCCGCATCTCGGCGAGGTGTTTGGCGACGCGCTATTTCTCTTTGCGCCATTGTTTGGTTTGCTGCTGCTGGCGGCCCTGCTTCCTCCCTTTTTCCTCAACGCCTGGGTGTTTGCACCCAAGGCGCTGGTTCCCGATATCAAGCGCCTCAACCCGGCTGCGGGTATCGGTCGGATGTTCTCCTGGAGCAGCCTGATGGAGTTGGGTAAGGCGGTGCTCAAGGCAGCGCTGGTCGGCGGAATCGCCGTGCTCCTGATCTGGTCGATGCGTGCCGAGATATTCGGGCTGCTGACCGAGCCCCTGGAGTCCGGTTTGGCCCATGCGGGGCGGATGGTGATGTTCAGCTTCCTGATTCTGGTGGCCGCGCTTGCACTTGTGGTAGCGGCCGATGTGCCATTCCAGGTCTGGCAGTACTTACACAAGCTGAAAATGACCAAGGACGAGGTCCGGCGGGAAATGAAGGAAATGATGGGGGATCCGCAGGTCAAGGGGCGTATTCGTTCGTTGCAGATGCAGGCGGCTCGCCGGCGCATGATGGATGCGGTACCCCAGGCCAATGTGGTGGTAACCAACCCGACGCATTTTGCAGTCGCCCTTTCCTACCAGGCAGGCATGGCTGCGCCCAGGGTGGTGGCCAAGGGGGTCGGCATGATTGCTCTCAAGATCCGTGAGGTGGCCAGCGGGCATGGCGTGCCGATACTCGAGGCGCCACCGTTGGCGCGGGCTTTGCACAAACACGCCGAACTCGATGCAGAAATTCCCTCCGCGCTGTATAACGCAGTCGCGGAGGTTCTCGCTTATGTCTATCAGCTGGCTGGCTGGCGACAAAATGGCGGGGACTACCCGGTGCCGCCAAGGGAACTGCCCGTGCCGCCGGAACTGGTTCCAGAGGTGGCGTAAATGGCGACCCCCTCTTCTCTCGGCATGCAGAATTTTCTGGCCCGCGTCAATCTGACGCAACTGGCGGCGCCATTGTTGATCCTGATGATCCTGGCGATGATGGTTTTGCCGTTGCCGGCATTCGCTCTCGATCTATTCTTCACGTTCAATATCGCCATTTCGATTCTTGTGCTGCTGGTCGCAGTGAATACGCAGAAGACTCTGGATTTTTCCGTGTTCCCGACCGTTTTGCTGGTGACGACACTGCTGCGCTTGTCCCTCAACGTGGCCTCGACCCGCGTTGTGTTGCTTGAGGGGCATTCCGGCCCGGATGCCGCTGGTAAAGTGATCGAGGCCTTTGGCATCTTCCTGGTTGGAGGAAATTTCGCCGTCGGTATCGTCGTTTTCATGATCCTTGTGGTCATCAACTTCGTGGTCATCACCAAGGGTGCCGGCCGGGTTGCCGAAGTCGCAGCCCGTTTCACGCTGGACGCGATGCCCGGCAAGCAGATGGCCATTGATGCCGATCTCAACGCCGGCTTGATTGGAGAGGAGGAGGCCAGGCAGCGCCGCCAGGACATTTCGCGCGAATCCGAGTTCTACGGGTCGATGGATGGTGCCTCCAAGTTCGTTCGCGGCGATGCGGTTGCAGGCATCGTCATCATGCTTCTGAACATCATCGGTGGGCTGTTCGTCGGCCTGTTCCAGCACGACATGGAACTGGCCACCGCCGCCAGGACCTACACGCTGCTGACGATCGGTGACGGTCTGGTCGCACAGATTCCCGGACTGATCATTTCCATCGCGGCCGGTCTGGTGGTGACGCGCGTGTCAGACGACCGTGACGTTGGTCAGCAGGTCTTCACACAGATTTTCCGCAGCCCGAAGGCCATGGCCATCACGGCCGGCATCATCGGCTTCCTGGGCATGATCCCCGGCATGCCGAACTTCGTTTTCCTGATGCTGGCCGGCAGCATTGGCTATCTCGCCTGGCGGATGAGCCTGCGCGAGCAACGGATTGCCGCTACGCCGCCGGTCAAGGTGGCGCCGGCGCCGATACCCGAGGCGGTCGAGGCCAGCTGGAGCGATGTCGCCCCGCTCGATGTGCTGGGTCTGGAGGTAGGCTATCGTCTGATTCCTCTGGTCGATAAATCACAGGATGGCGAGCTGTTGCGGCGGATTCGGGGAATCCGCAAGAAATTCGCCCAGGAAGTCGGTTTCCTGGTTTCGCCAGTGCATATCCGTGACAACCTCGAGTTGAAGCCGAATGCTTATCGCATTCTGCTCAAAGGTGTGGAGGTCGGTTCTGGCGAAGCCTATGCCACGCAGCTGCTGGCCATCAATCCGGGGCGTGTGGCTGGAACCTTGAGCGGTACGGCAACGGTTGATCCGGCCTTCGGTTTGCCGGCGGTATGGATCGATGCCGGTCAGCGCGAAAAGGCGCAGGCTTACGGCTACACCGTGGTTGATGCTTCGACTGTCGTCGCCACCCATCTCAACCATTTGATCCTGACCCATGCCGGCGAGTTGCTCGGCCGCCAGGAGGTGCAGCAGTTGCTCGATCATCTGGCCAAGGAAATGCCGAAGCTGGTCGAGGATCTCGTACCCAAGCTCCTGCCGTTGGGCACCCTGCAGAAGGTTCTGCAGAGCTTGCTCGACGAGGGGGTCCATATCCGCGACATGCGGACCATCATCGAGACGGTCGCCGATCAGGCAGCACGTACGCAAAATGCCGACGAGCTGCTGACCCATGTACGTAACGCCTTGGGGCGCGCGATTGTCCAGCAACTTTTCCCGGGGAGCGGCGAAATGCAGGTCATGTCGCTCGATCCGTCGCTTGAGCGCCTGCTTGCCCAGGCCGTTGCCGGAGGCAGCGAGAACACGAGCTTCGAGCCGGGGCTGGCAGACACCCTGGTTCGCGAAACAGCGGCGGCTGCGCAGCGTCAGGAAAGCCTGGGCCTGCCGGCTGTCCTTCTCGTTCCATCCAGCCTGCGCCTTCTTCTTTCACGATTCCTGCGCCGCTCCGTCACGCAACTGAAGGTGCTGGCCCACAACGAAGTACCGGAAAATCGAATCATCAAGGTGACCTCGGTTATCGGAGGTAAAACATGAACGTCAAAAAATTCATCGCCGCCACTCC
This sequence comes from Dechloromonas sp., assembly GCA_008933675.1. GTDB lineage: Bacteria > Pseudomonadota > Gammaproteobacteria > Burkholderiales > Rhodocyclaceae > Azonexus. The sequence continues at coordinate 765 of WBUO01000269.1, read as the reverse complement.
CAGGGATGCCTTGCGCAAAGTCAAGGAGACGCTCGGCAACGATGCGATCATCCTCTCCAATCGCGGCATTCCCGGCGGCGTAGAGATCATGGCTGTTGCCGCCCGCGACATGGCCATGATTGCGCCGACCACGGTCGCCGACATGTCGCAGCCCTCCGAGCGTCGTCCGCAGCAGCCGGAAATGGATGATGACTACCGCGTTTCGCTCAGCTCGGCCCGGGCGCAGGCCGCTCAGCAGACGACGCGACATGCCATTCCCGGTCTTCAGCAATCGCCGGTGGTGCGTCCGCCGGCCTCCGCTGCGCCAAGGCCGGCGGCAACGGTCAATGCCGGCATTCCGAGGACAGGCGCCTTGCGCAATCTCGATGGAGGTCGGCAGCAGTCGGCGCCCGTGATGCCGCCGCCTGCTGCTGTCCAGCGTCCGGCTCCGGTCCAGGAGGTTGCGGCCAAACGTCCGGCCGAAGTGGTGCCGATGGAGGTCATGGACGAGATTCGGTCGCTGCGCAAAATTGTCGAACAGCATCTGGCTGGATTTGCCTGGGGTGAATCGGCACGCTCCGAGCCGGTAAAGACCGAAGTGCTGCGCCAGATGCTCGATGCCGGCTTCTCGCCGCAGTTCGCCCGCGATCTGCTCAGCGACCTGCCTGCCGAGATGGATGGCGTGCAGGCGATGGCATGGGTCAAGGGGGCTGCTGATCGCTCGTTGTTCACTGTTGGTACCGATGCCGATATTGTCGATCGTGGCGGTGTTTATGCTCTGGTCGG
>WBUO01000268.1 GCA_008933675.1 Dechloromonas sp. | reverse complement strand
GCGCGAGCACCACATCCTGGTGTTCCGCCAGCAGCACCTCGACGATGCGCAGTACTTGCGCTTCGCCACCCTGTTCGGCTCGGTGTTCCAGCCGCCGGCGGACATCCCGGTGCTGTTCTCGGGTGGCGACGGCAAGGTGCCGGAGATCGTCAAGTTCTACGTCGGGCGCGGCGACCTTGCGAAGGCCGAGGCCTACCAGAAGTGGGCCGACGACACTCTCGTCAAGGAGGCCATGCGCCATTGGGCATCTGCCGTCCATGCCGCAACGATCGGCGACGACGCGGGTTTCGTCGAAGGCGTGGCCGCCGCCTACAACGCCAAGGGCTACTACGACGACGGCTATTCCATCGTGCCGGAGGCTTCCGGCATCCAGCGGGACGGAGCCGGCAACATCACTGGCGCCCAGGTCACGTTCAAGGATGAGGCAACCGGACAGGTCTTCACGCAGGACTTCGAGGGCTCGGAAGACCTCTACCGCCTCGGCATCGACATGCTGGCGCCCGAGCAGGTATTCGAGATCGGCTGGTCGCGCGTCGTGGCCGCCGACGGAGTCCGGGACGCCGTTGCAAAGGAGATCGCCAAGAAGGGTCTGGATGGCGCCATCAAGGCTGACGACGTGCTCTCCGCCATGGAGAAGATGTCAAAGGCCAACCTTCAGTTCCAGGGCTTGCCCGTGGAGCAGCAAGTCCAGCTCGCCCTCGATTTCCTCGCCCGCTTCGGCGGCTCCGTCCCAGGTGCCGCCACCACCCCGGCCGCGGACGTTCCCGTGGCCCCAAGACCGTAAGGAAGCATCATGGCTGCCAATGATGTGCCTCTTTTCTTCTTCCTCGATCCGGGATTTCTGATTTTCGTCGCGGCCTGCGGCGCCGGATACCTCATCTGGAAGGTGCTCGAAAACTTCGGCCGCTGACAACGGCGCCATTCCCCGCCGGCCCCGCCTCTGGTATGAAGGGAGCGTCTGCCCCACCGCCCCTAGTTCGGGCGGCTTTCGCGCTTGGGGGTTCGCGTGGCAGACAACGCCTTCTCGACAGATCCGGTTGAAGCCCTCGTTCAGGGAGTTTCCAAGCGCCCCGGGGCGAGTTCGCGCGCCACCATCGAGGGCGTCGCCATCAAGTCGAAGGTGCCCGCCAACTTCCTGATGGCGTTCACGGAGCTTTCGCCGGCCAAGACCGACGACGACACGGCGCGCGTCGCCCAGGCCATCGCCGACAAGGTCGGGCCGCGCCTCGAGGCCGGCGAAAAGATCGAGGACGTCGTGCGATCTCTCGCGGGAGACGACAAGGCATCGGCCGACAAGTTCATCGAACGCGCCTACCAGATCGCCGACGATCTTTACCCGGATCGCAAGGCGCCGGCGAAGGAAGAACCGGGATTGCTCGAAGACGTCGGACGGTCCCTCGGCGGATCGTTGGTCCGTGGCGCAGGCGGGATGGTCGAGGCCGCGGGCATCGCGGCGGAACAGATGGCCACACGCGGCCTCAACCCGGAGCACCCGTCGGCCGTCCGCGAGGCCGCACAAGCCGTTGGCGACGTCGTCCGCCAGTATGGCGAGGGCATTCAGGCCGGCATGTCTGAGGACGCCAAGCGCGCCATCGCGCAATCGTCCCCCGATGGCAGCATCTTCGACCCTTCGACATGGTCTGCCGGCAAGAACCCGTCACTCAAGGGCTATGCGCTCCTTGGCGCCGACGTCCTCGGATCGTTCCTCCCCGTGGTGGCAACCGCCGTTCTCACGAAGAACCCCGCAGCCGCAGCCGCCGTCGGCGGCCTTCAGGGTGGCGGAGCCGGATCGGAAACCGCGCGGGACATCCTCGAGCGCGCCGCGGAAACCGTCGGCCCAGACGGTCGGTCCATGCTCGAGCGAGAGTCCGCATACTACCGCGACATGCTGGCCGCCGGCATGTCGAAAGATGACGCGCTGGAGCGCACGATCTCCGCCGGCGAGCGCATGGCCTTCCTCATGACGGCTCCGGTCAGTGCCTTCGGCGGCGCCGCAACATCCAAGATCCTCGTTCCCGGTGAAAAGGCTCTCGTCGGCTCTGGTCCGCTCACGCGCGCGCTCGGAACCGCGGCGCTTTCCTCCCTCGAGGAGGGCACGCAGGAGGTCGCCGAAACGCTTGCCACGCGCTACGGCGTCCAGCGCGCCGCAGAAATGGACGTGGATCTTACCCAGGGCACCTTCGGCGACTTCATCCTCGGCGCCCTCGGCGGCGGTATCGTTGGCGCGCCGGCGGGCGCGCTTCGTGGAGGCGGCCGAGACGACGATGAACAACAGCCGCTTGCCCTCCCGGCGCCGGATGGCTCTGCCCCCGGCGGGCCACTTCTGGCGTTGCCGGCGCCCGCCGGACCTGCGGCCCCGAAGCGCGCGGCACCCATCAAGAACGTCCTGAAATCCGCGCCGCCGCAAGTTGTGCCCGACATTCCGGCCGACGGCATCGTCACCGTGCGAGCGGGCGACATGCCGCCCTTCGTTGGCAAGATCGTGCGCGACGACGGCGTCATGATCACGATCCAGGACGAAAACGGCGAGACGCTCGACGTCGCCATGTCGCAGATCGAAAGCGGTCAGGCTATCATTGAAGTGCCCCAGGCTCCCGCCGGGCCGGATGCGCCGCTTTCTGAACAGGCTCTTTCAAGGGTCGCGCCTCCGCCCGCAAAATCCAGAGCCAAGCCGACTCCGGATGAAGCCGCCGTGCTCCTCCAGAAGCTCGAGAAGCAGGCGGAAACAACCGGATGGACGAAGCGTGCCACCGCGCGAAGGCAAGAGCTTGAGGACATCATTGCCTCGGCATCGCCCTACGACGCCGCAGCGACGGCGCTCAAGGAGCAGGGCTTCTATGACGGCCCCTGGAATGAGCCCGCACCCGAAACCCCGGCGTCCGAAGTGGCAGCGACGACCGCCGGGGAGGCCCCGCTTGGCGATGAGCGCACCCCCACCACCGAAGCGCCAAGCGGGGCCGACATTGCCCGATTCATCGGATCGTTCGACAGGGTCGCCGAGGATAGCGGAGAAATCGTGGCCGTTCAGGTCACGGACAAGGGGCCGTGGGACTTCAATGACACATGGCCCGCACCGGATGCCGAGAAGGTCGCGGCGAGAGAGGCAGAGGGCCGCGTCGAGTTCGAGCTTGATGACGGACCGGAAGCCGTCGTTAGCGTTCTCGCCGAGACGCTGAACGAGATGATCGCCGAGACAGGCTTCGCGCGCCAGTGGGAGGGCGAGCTGGCCCGCATCGAAGCCGGAGAGAAGCCGCGCTTCAAGGTCAAGGCGGGCGAAGACCCCGTAACGGTCGCGCGCCGGAACGCCAAAGAGGCGCGGCGCAATGCGTCCGGCATCGAGAACGCTCTTCGGGACGTCTGGTCCGACGAGGCCGTCGACGCCATGGTTTCCGAGGCCAACGCGACGATTGACCGGCAGAAGCCGGCCCAGGACGCCACCCCAAGGCAGCCCGAAGGCGCTGGCGCGAAAAAGGCCGCGCCTCAGCCCATGCGCGAGCCCCCGTCGGCCGGGCGCCCGACTGGCAAGACATATCGCCTGGACAACGCCCTCACCGAAGCGGAGCGGCGCGTCGTCGGCAAGTTCCGCGACACCGACGGCGGCCGACTGATCGGCGAGATCGACGCAGCCCTCCGCCGCGCCGAGGCGCAGATGCGCGAGAGCGGCCGTGACATCGACAGCCACGACGAGAACGGCCGCGATGCCGCCGGCGCCTTCGACCAGATGGCCGTTCTCATCCGCGAGGGCGAAAGGAACGCGCGCGCGCTAATCGCCGAAATGCGGAAGAAGAAGGGCGAGGCAGCCTTCCCGCAGATCGACGAAGACACCGGCGAGCCCGAAAGCGATGGTTCGCCGGCCGGGAACGCTCTCGACTGGCTTCTGAACCTCGAGGCGAACGGCGTTGCCATCGACGCATCCGACTTCGCCGAGGGTGACGCGGAAGCGGGCGGCACGGAGTTCTCGCGCAAGCCCGCCGCTGAAATCTTCCCGCAGGTCAGGCAGACCATCAACCTCGACGCCCTGGCGCGCCGTGAAGGCGAAATCACCCTCGCGGAAGCAGAGGCCCGCATCGCGGCATGGAAGGAAGCTGCGGCCGAGGTCGGCAGGACGGGCGCCAACCGCGACAAGGTCATCGTCAGCCTCTTCGACTACACCGGCGCGTGGTCGCAGCCATGGGAGGATGCCGGATACCGTGTGCTCCGCTTCGACATCAAGACGGGCTCCGACCTGCTCACGTCGGACTGGTTCTGGAACCGCCTGAGCGAGATCCGCGAGCAGGGCATCGAGGTCTATGGCGTCCTCTCCGCTTGCCCCTGCACCACGTTCGCGGGATCCGGCGCGCGCTGGTGGGCCGATCTGCACGACAAGCAGAGCCCGGAAGCACTCGCCAAGGTCTTCGGCGAAGGCGCCATATCCTCCGGCGCCAAGAGCGCGCTGGAATACAACCTTATGCTCGTGAAGGCCACGCGCGACGTAATCGAGGTCGCCAACCCGACCGGTTTCCACGTCCTCGAGAACCCGATCGGCCGCATCCAGGACGCGGCCGGGATGCCAAATCCGGTTGCCCGCTTCCACCCCTACAACTTCGGCGACCCCTACACGAAATACACGCAGCTCTTCGGCGACTTCCGCACCGCCATGCCCTTTGCGAACGTCGACCCCGTCGAGGGCTCGAAGATGCAATCGCAACTGCGCGGCACCGACCCTCTCGGGAAAGAGGCGCGCTCCACGACTCCGGAAGGCTTCTCCTACGCCTTCTTCATGGCGAACGACCCCGAGGCGCGGAAGATCAAGGCCAAGCCGGCTCCCGGACGCGCCACACAGGAGGACAATCGCCCAGAGGCACCGCGCCGCATCAGCGACGGTGACGCCCGCCAGTTCGCGCTCGAGTGGCTCCGTTCCGGTAAGCCCGATACCGCTGGATTTGTCCCCTACTATCGCGGGGACGCAGCCTACTACGTCAGCGTCGGCCAGTCCTTCGATACCGCCAACAAGGCGGGCGAGGAGGGGCGCATCTATGTGCGCGGCCCGCGCGAGCTGCCGTCGGAACAACATGCGTTCAGCCTCGACAAACTCAAGGCCACGGCAGAGAGGCCCGCGCCGGAGATCAGGCCGGCAACCAAGGAGGCCGTGCAGCCCGACCTTCTGGGTGGCCGCGAGAAGACCGAAACCGAAATGGCCGCACAGGAACGCCGTCGGCGCGAGTGGGGCCAGTATCTCGCCATCGCGGAAGGAGGCACATCCGTCTGGGAAGGCGACCTCGAGGCGGCGGCCGTCAAGGTCAACAAGCGCACCGTCACCCTCAAAGGGCCCAACGGCTCCCGCGTGACCGACACAGATGGCATGTCGCGCTCCGACATTGTCGGCTGGTCGCGTTGGGCGATGGGCCAGGTCGGAGGCTTCTCGCAGGTCGTCGCAAAACCCGAGCCAGAGCGCCGGAAGAGTGACGAGGCCAGCAAGTCCGACGTCCCGCAGGCCAAACGGGCCGCCGATCTGGTCGTCAAACCGATCCGAGACAAGGCCGCGATCCTCAAGGGCTGGACCGGCGAAGCCGCTCCCGAAGTTCCCGGCGTCTCCTTCCAGAAGGACGACCGGGCGGGGG
>WBUO01000267.1 GCA_008933675.1 Dechloromonas sp. | reverse complement strand
CGAGCCGGTGAAGGACACCGGCCTTCGCCGTACCTATCCCAACTGGGTCGCACGCGAAGGCGCCCGGGGCATGGAATATAATGCCTGGGGCGCCTTCGCAAACGGCCCCGATCACGAACCGACGCTCGTCTATACGCGGATGCTGTCGGGGCCGATGGACTTCACGCCAGGGGTCCTCAGTCTCGAGGGTGCGAACCATGCGCCGCTGGCTTCGACGCTGGCGAAGCAGCTCGGCCTCTATCTCGCCATCTATTCGCCGATCCAGATGGCGGCCGATTTCCCCGAAACGCTGGAGAAGTTTCCGCGCGAGCTCGATTTCATCTCGAAAGTGCCGGCCGACTGGTTGGAAAGCCACCTGATCGCGGGCGAGGTCGGGGATTATGCTATTTTCGCGCGCAAGGACCGCAACAGTGCTGACTGGTATGTTGGCGGCGTCAACGATGCGACGGCGCGGACGTTGACGCTGCGCTTCGACTTTCTGGAACCGGGCAGAACCTACGTCGCGACGATTTATAAGGACGGCGACGGCGCCACTTATCTGACCGAAGCGCGGCACAGCATCGCATACGACAGTATCAAGGTGAAAAAGGGTGATAGCTATACCCTGTGGCTCGCGCCCGGCGGCGGCGCCGCCATGCGCCTTGCCGCGGGTAAATGATACGTGTCCTGATTATGGCCGACCCTACGGATCGCGATAACGACATCACCTATCGTCGATAGGACTATTTTGGAGAAGCAGGATGGCCCATACGCCCGCCCCAACCAGCGCCGGGGATGCAGGAACGGAAGCTTATGTCGACGCACCGGAGCTGCGGCTGTTCGTCATGGGGCTGTTCTTCATCTTCGGGGGGATCACGTCTCTGAACGACGTGATCATTCCGAAGCTGAAGGAGCTATTCACTCTCAACTACACGCAGGCAATGCTCGTACAGTTCTGCTTCTTCACCGCCTATTTGCTCATCGGGATACCGGGGGCGAAGCTTGTCAAGAAGATCGGCTATATGCGCGGTGCGGTCGCGGGCCTGCTTACGATGATGGTAGGCTGTCTCCTGTTCATTCCAGCATCGCAGAATGCGACCTATGGCTTGTTCCTGCTTGCGCTGTTTGTCCTCGCGAGCGGGGTGGTTATCGTGCAGGTCGTTGCCAATCCGCTGATCTCGCTGCTTGGTAAGCCTGAGACAGCGCACAGCCGCCTGACCTTCGCACAGGCGTTCAACTCGCTGGGTACCACGCTGTTCCCGGTCGCAGGGTCGACGCTTATCCTCGGCGGTCTGGCAAAGGTGAGCGCCGATCAGCTATCGGGCGCCGAGCTCGACGCCTATCGCACTTCCGAAAGCCTCGCGATTGTGCATGGCTATCTCGGCATTGCGGTCGCGCTTGCGGTCGTTGCGGCGACCGTGTGGATGTTCCGCAATCGCCTGAAGGGCGAGCGGCATGAGGCGAGTGCCGCGCTTGCGGGCTTTGACCTGCTGAGGCGTCCGCGTTTCGGCTTCGGCGCTCTCTGCATCTTCCTCTATGTTGGCGCCGAAGTGTCGATCGGGTCGTTGATCGTCAGCTACCTGATGCAGGGGCACGTCCTGGCCCTTCAGGAACAGGCAGCGGGCAAGCTCATCGGACTCTATTGGGGCGGCGCGATGGTTGGGCGTTTCATCGGATCGGCAGTGATGCGCGTCATCAGTCCGGGCAAGCTGCTCGCCTGGGTCGCGGTCGGCGCGATCGCGCTGATCCTTGTCTCCACCAGCACGACCGGCGCTCTGTCGGGCTACAGCCTGCTCGCCATAGGCCTGATGAACGCGATCATGTTCCCGACGATCTTCAGCCTCGCCTCCGAAAAGCTCGGTCCCCGCGCCGCCGACGGGTCAGGGATCATCAATATCGCGATCTTTGGAGGTGCCGTGGTCCCGCTCGCGACCGGTGCAATCGCGGACCTCACCGGGCATCTTGGGCTCGCGCTCCTCCTTCCCGCCGCTTGCTATGCCGTCATCGCTGCCTTCGGCCACTATGCTCGGCGGCCGGCATGACGGCATCGCATTTGCCGGGGCAAAAGCTGCCTGTCCGAAATCGGCCATTTTAATGGGGGATGGAGAGCGGATCAGATAACGCGCGGCCTTGATCCGGTGGACGACAGAAATATCGAGAGCATTGTCAGCCCGCGGCGCAAGCCCGATGCCTCAATCGTTCCGCCAAGCGACACGCGCAGCGCCGGGGCGCTTGTATAGCTGGGTGAAAAGCTGTCCGCCGGTATCGCGGTCATGCCCGCGCCGGCGAGCGCGCCGCTGACCTGCGCCGCGTTGCCGCCGGCGCCAAGCGATACCCAAAGATGATAGCCGAAGGGATGACTGGCATAGCTGGTGCGCGGCAGGATTGATCTGCCCCCTTCTAAGTGGTCCAAAATTGATGATAATTTGGACGACGAAGGAGATTATGAATGCCGAGCAAGAAGCATCGCCCGGAAGAGATTATCGGCAAGCTGCGTGAAGCGGAGGTTGTGCTGGCGCAGGGGGCGACGACGGCTGAAGCATGTCGGCGGATCGCGATCAGTGAGCAGACCTATTATCGGTGGCGTAAGGAATATGGTGGCCTGAAGACCGATCAGGCGCGTCGAATGAAGGATCTGGAGAAGGAGAATGCGCGGCTTCGTCGTGCGATCTCGGATCTGACACTCGACAAGCTGATATTGCAGGAAGCTGCCCGGGGAAACTTCTGAGCCCCGCGCGCCGCAGGCGCTGTATCGACCACATCAGGACGATGATGCCGGTGTCCGAGCGGCGGCTCTGCCGCGTGCTCGGACAGCACCGATCGACGCAGCGCAAGGCGCCACGCGGGGCGGATGACGAAGCGGCCCTCACTGAGGATATCATCGCATTGGCGCGGCAATATGGTCGTTATGGCTATCGCCGGGTGACGGCGTTGCTGCGCGATGCGGGGTGGCATGTGAACCGCAAGCGGGTTGAGCGTATCTGGCGCCGCGAAGGGCTGAAGGTGCCACAAAGGCAGCCGAAGCGCGGGCGTCTGTGGCTGAACGACGGATCGTGCATCCGGCTTCGGCCCGAGTATCCCGGCCATGTCTGGTCCTACGAGGAGGGCGCGCTTCGCTTGCCCTTCTCCGCTTCGCTACGAATCCGTCGAAGGGCGGACCCACGATGGTCGCAAATACCGGATCCTGTCGATCATCGACGAGGCGAGCCGGGAGTGCCTGGCGCTGCCGGTCGCGCGCAAGCTCAGGAGCGATGACGTGCTGGCGGCACTCGCCGAGCTGTTCGTCACGCGTGGGCCGCCGGCGCATATCAGGTCGGACAATGGTCCGGAGTTTATCGCAGCGGCGGTGCAGCAATGGCTCGCCCAGATCGGCGTGAAGACGCTCTACATCACGCCGGGCAGCCCGTGGGAGAATGGCTATTGTGAATCGTTCAACGGGTCGCTGCGCGATGAACTGCTGAAAGGCGAAATCTTCTACTCGCTCGCCGAGGCCCGCGTCCTGATCGAAGCTTGGCGGCGGCATTACAACACCGTCCGGCCGCACAGCTCGCTGGGATATCGACCACCGGCGCCAGAGGCCGTTCCATCGCCAGTGTCGCCCTCCGGTTCCGCTTCGCTCCACCTACGGCCAACACTGGCGATGGAGGCGTCAATGCACTAACAATCCGATCGGACCACTCGGTGGGGGCTGGTCAATCAGGCGACGCGATTGTCGCGGCGAATTTGACTAGCGGTTGGCTGCTTCGCGCCCGAATTAAGACGTAGCCCACCGTGAGACGACAGTCCGAAACCTGCCGTTCACGCATGGTCCCCGCAAGGCGTCAGCAATGAGCCGGCGGCGCGAGCTTCGCTGAGTTCATCATTTCAGACGTATCGCCGATAATCTGGACTAACCGCGTGGCCCTCGCACATATATTTCAGAACTTCGCCGACCTTCCGGGCGGCTCGAATTGGTACCGGCAGGCGCTGGTTCATCTGGGTCGAGTTCCAGTTTATCTTCGCAAGCGAGAAAACCTCCTCAGCGATTTGCGCGATGTCGATTCATTTCATCAACGACAGTTTCGCAGCGTCTCGCCGACCAATATGCTCCTCGGGGATGGCTGCCAGACTCCAGAGCAATGACTGTAACTCATCGAGCGGAATGTTCAAATCGCGTGCAATGTCGGCGCGAGTGATCTTCTCTTGCCATAGCTGCTTCAGCACTTTGGGCCAGATCAGCGAGGCCTCCCGTTCAACGCCGAGTGGTTCGCCCGAGCGATAGCCTCGACGCCCGAGTTCGATGCAAATGGACTTATATTGATACTCGCTGACACGCCCGAGGGTCCGCAGTTGATAAGCCATGGCCATCGCCGATACGCGCCATCGCTGTTTCGCCTGCAGGACGACCTCGACCGTTGTCGGTCGCGGCACTCTGGACAAGACATCGTTCCGCGGCATCAAGAAATGCGCCGCAAATGAATCTGCCTCGCGCTCGAATGTTCGGTCGCCCTTCGTCCCGGCATGCCGATGCATGACCAAATGCCCAAGCTCATGGGCTGTGTCAAAAATGCTGCTTTCCGGCGTCTTGAAATTGTTCAGAAAAATATAAGCTTGGTCGTCACGCCAAAAGGAAAAGGCATTCACTTGCGCCGTATTCTCGGCCAGGGACAGAATTCGGATGCCGTGCGTTTCGAGCAGGCCGAGCATATTACCGATCGGACGCTCTCCCAAACCCCAATGCTGCCGCAGTGCCCGTGCAGCCATTTCGGGGTCCGTTTCATAGCTCAGGTCGAGGAGTTCCGGCTGCGGGAGCGAGAACCGTTCGTCGATCCAGCCATAGAGCTGTAATCCAAGCGATCCAGCGGAAATCGCAGCATCGTGTTCCTTCGCGCTCATCTTGGACAGGCTACGAAAACTCACCGCGCCGGTCTGCAGATCGGCAGGGTCAGGAAGATAGAAAAAGCCCTCCGGATAATCGAGCGCATCCGCCAATTGTCCTACCGAGCCATCTTCCGGCTCGTGTACTCCGCGCTCGAGCCTCGAGACGGTGTCCTGCGCCAGTCGCGCCCGTTCCGCGAGCGCCTTCCCGGTCAGCCGTCGCCGCATTCGGGCGAGGCTGAGCCTCTTTGGATTGAACATAGGCGAACCTACTGCTTGCGAGCGACTTGCGGGTCGAAATCCGTGAGCGCGTCATCGTTGTCGAGCGAGGACTTGGCGCCAATGCCATCGTCATCGAGACCGTTCGAAAGCCATATCCGTTCGATATAGCTTTTGAAGGTGCGATCCGCCACGACCGGGCGGGTCAGTTCGGCGGCGCCATTCTCGTCGATCATCAAATAATAGGTGGCAATCCCGTCGCGCGGTTCGGGTGTAAACTCCGGCAGATGGCCGAACAAGTTGCCAGCGCACACGCGTTCCGAGCCAGAACCTTTCGCTGAGCGGGGTTTCGGCCCCAAGTCATCGCGGCAGGCGACATCAACATTCGAAAACAGGACGCGCACGTTCAGAGCATCATTGACGATGCCCTCGACATTCTCCGAGCGGTCGAGACGCCAGCCATCGACGTCGACATGCTCTTGGCGAAGGGCGAAGACGCCATGTTGATAGGCGAAAGTACCGCCGGCATTGGTGCAGTGAAAGGGTGTGGCGTTCGAGGCTTCGTGC
>WBUO01000266.1 GCA_008933675.1 Dechloromonas sp. | reverse complement strand
TCGTCAATCTGATGACCTACCCCTACAACATGGGGGGCGGCTTCGAAGAATACGTCGAACGGTTCATCCGGGAAACTCACCCACCATTTCTTGTTTCAGATTCGTACATCCTCTATCACGACAACCGCAGTAACGACGACACATTTTACGCCAACAATGAGGTCATCCGACGCAAGGCGTTGGAGGCCGACATTGGCTTTATGGGCTTTGCCCTAACCACCGGACATAAACGTCCGGAGCCCGAGGCGTCGCTGCGCACGGCGAGCGAATCAGACCTCCACTGGCAGGTGAACGTAATGTTGGCATACGGCGCCCAGGGTATCTGGTACTACAACTACAGGATCGACACGGGGGACGGCGTCTTCGACGAAGCCATGGTAACCCACATCGGTGGCCGACCCACCCGCAGTTACGATTTCATCCGCAGGCTCAATTCAGGCCTCTTGGCCAATGGGGCGTTGTTGCTGCGCCTGCGCTCGGTTGGCGTATATCATTGTATTGCGCCAGCCGAGCCGATCTCGGAGTTTTCGCAACGATACATGGATGGGATAATCGACGGGATTAAACACTTGGCAGCCGTTGATGTGATTGTCGCACAGTTTGAAGAGCGGACCTCCGATGGTATGGCGTACGTTATGTTGGTAAATCGTCGTCACGCCGATGGTGTTCCAGTCGCGGAGCCTTCGCTCGCGACTTCAGTGGAGTTTGAGCTCGAGCCAGGCTTTCGAGCCGAGCTTTTTGACTCCGAATCCGGGATCGCCCGACCGCTGCATCCCTCATCAAGCGGACTTTATCACCTTACACTTTCCGGAGGCGCTCGCGCATTGATGCGTTTGAGTTCCATCTAGCGCGATAGCCCCGTTCACAACAGCCCGACTCAAGGGTAATGGCTTTGCCATGCCCAAACAACCCCGACCCAAAACTGCCATGAGCATGCTAACCTACACCGAACACAGGTTCGTGATCGCCGTGCGCAATCTCGCCATGATAGCTAGCTTGATTGCTGCCACGTATGTCCAAGCGCAACAAGCAACCGAAGCTGCCCGTAGCTCTACTGAACAAGATGAGCCAGTTAAGCTTGACGTGTTCACCGTACGTGCCGATCCAACGCGAGAGTATGGTTCTTCAAACGTTGGTTCAGCGACACGTATCAGCACCCCAGCTGCAAATATACCGCAGACCATTAGCGTGGTCAACGCTGCCTTATTAAAGGATATTGGCGCTTACGCCTACGAGCAAGCTATGCGCTACACGCCTGGTGTGACGCAGAGGCAAAATACACCAAATGCAAGTATCATTCGTGGTTTCATTGTCGGGAACCGTTACCGAAATGGATTCTTGGTTCGCGCATACGAGACGGATATGGCGAACATAGAGCGTATCGAGGTGATCAAAGGTCCCGCAGCCTCGATTGCTGGCGCTTCGGAGTCCGGTGGACTCGTAAACTTCGTGACCAGGCAGCCCAACTTTAAGGAAGCTTACAGCGCATCGCTTAGCCTCGGTTCGTATGGTTACGTTCGTGGCGTGCTAGACGCAACCGGTCGGTTGCCCGGAACCAGCAATGTGGCGTACAGGTTCATTGCATCGGGGCTTTCAGCAGAAAGTTGGCGAGATTTGGAGAGAAGCCAAAAATTGGTCGTCACTCCGTCCATCTCCTGGCGCGCTTCTTCGGACACTGAATTGCTGGTCGAGCTTGAGTATTTCAGTAGCTTAACTCCCTCAGGTTTCAGTACGCCCTTCCTTGCGCCGGTTCGAAACTCAACGCCTGCACCGCTGCCTATTCCGGATGGTGTGACTCCAAAAGTTGCTACGGGCCAATGGGCGCCAGTCTCGACAAACACTAGCGGGGAGCCAGGAATGGGTCGAGATGCCGAAACCGTGCAGCTTTTCGCTACACTCAAGCATGCGTTCACAGAGTCGCTCCACTTTCGACAGTCAATTTCATATGTCCACTTCGATGAATCCCTATATCTTGCCGGTGTCGACAATAACCTATATTATGGTAACGATGGCATGATTTATGCCAATAGAACTCTCTCGAAGGTGTTAACAACGTTATCCTTTGGCCGTGCCCAAGGCGATCTTGTGTTTAAAGACAAGTGGATGGAAGATAACCTAGGTGCCACTGTACTGGTTGGTTACGATGTTGGTCAGGATCTTTCGCCTTCTACCGATAAGCGTTTCACCGGCGTCCTCCCCGCGATGAATCTCGTGGCCCCGACCTACGGTCTGCCTGCGACTACTCCGTTGGGACAAACGGTCGACAATACCGCTAAAGGCGGCAGCGTGGGCTATTTTGCCAACGCACAGGTATCGGCATGGCAAGAGCGTATTATTCTTACCGGAGGTCTCCGGAAGGATTGGAACAAGGCTCGTTGGACAAGGAATAATTTCACAACTGCAACCACGACCAATGCAAAAACACCGAAGGTCGAAAGTCCGCTCTACGGTGCTACCATCAAACCTCTGAAGTGGCTTGCTGTATATGCAGTGAAGAGCGAAGCAGGTGCAGCAAGCCGGCAAGTACCTCTTTATCCTAACCTACCACTAACCGATTCGAGGCAAACATTCACAACAGTAACGCCTATAACGGTTAACGAAGAGGTGGGAGCCAAGTTGACATTGCTCGACGGTGCCTTTGCCATGAATCTGGCAAGCTACAAGGTCAGCGCTGACGGTGCTGTCCGTACTCAAACTGACCTCACGCTGCCCGGCGGTGGCATAAATGTTATTGAGAACAGCAATGTGGCCGAAGGCATAGAACTTGAATTGAGTGGAAACCTAAGCAAGTCGTTGGCAGTGGTCGGTGGCTATTCAGACACCAAGACCCGCGCTTCGGGGCTCAAGCCCAACGGAACGCCGCGTGAGATCCGTGGCGTTCCGCGGACTAAGGCTCAACTCTTTGCGAAATACACGTTCTTTGTTTCGGACGATACAACCTACAGTATTCGTGCTGGAGTAGTTACGCAGGATGAGGTTTGGGGTTCAGCGGAGAACACATACCGCATCCCTGCGGCGACTCGATTCGATTTAGGGTTCGATTTTCGCTTCGGCTCATGGGATGCATCGCTTACGCTCGAGAATGCGACGGACGAGATCTTCCCGCAGGCTGCTATAGCGCAGGCCAGCAACAGCGTCGATGGTCCGCGTACTATCTACCTGACCCTAGGGCGGAAGTTCTAGGTTTGTAGCAAGTCGTTTGTCTCCGCCGCATCGAGGCTGTCTTCCGTCAATCCTGGTGCGGTGGGGGCGTCGGCTTGTTTGTCTTTTGTTCAACGGTCTGAACGATCATTTGCCTTTCTGGCTTCCGGCGCCGTTCCCCTGACGTAATCGATTCGAATACTCATAATATGTTCGCACCTTCTAGTCTCGTTAATGGGAAGAGCATCGCTGCGATGCCGTCCCACTATTTTAAGATCGTGGCCCCGGAAGCTCTTCGGCAGTTCATATACCGCAACGACCCGGACTTTAATTCGATCTGGGACATGCTGGTCACACCAGAAGGCCAGGTGTTCGTAGCGATCTGTGCGGAGCTGAGCGTCTCCCGCTCGGCGAAGTTTTGTGAATTCCTGCCGACAACGGGTGAATTCGTTGAGCGTTTCGACGTGGGTCAGGTGACGATGGCCTTCCCGCGATCGATGCCGCAGAGCAAGATCCACACCTCGATGTCAGTGATGTCGGACGGACGGATCATTATGAGCACGCACACCACCGCTGCCTCGCAGGGACACCCGTCGTGGCTGGTGGATGCGTACTACAACCACGCCTGGGAAGGCTACCAAGGCTCGCACATCCTCATCTACGATCCGCGCACCCACGAGGTGGAGAACCTCGGCATACCGGTGCCGCGCGACACTATCTACGGGGGCGCCTACGATGCCATCCGGCAGCGCTTCTACTTTACGACGCTTATGCGGGGCATGGTCTATGTACTCGACCTGCAGACCCGAGAGGTGACGGAGCTGGGCCAGGCCACCGAATTTGGCACCTTTCGCATCCTGCGCGCCGGCGACGGGCACTTCTACCTGGGCAGCCGCAGCGGCCGGCTCACGCGCATAAATCTCGACCGGGTCTGCCTCGAGGACACCGGCGTTGACTTGCCTTACGACAGCGACGACCGGTACGAACGGACGCAGCGTGTGATCACCTACGGGGCGACCGGGCCCGACGGGGCGCTTTATTTCACAGCCTGCTACCTGAAGAATCTGTTCCGCTACGACCCACGGACGGGGACGCTTACCACCATCGGCGAATTCACGCCGCCGTCCCTGGGACGGTGGGACTATCCGCGCATCGTACAGGGCATGGCATTCGACGAGCAGGGGACCCTCTGGTACACGGTCACCACCTCGGCGCAGTCGGATCACCTCGGTACGCACCTCGTGTCTTGGAACCTGGCGCAGCCCGCTCCGGTCAACCACGGCCTGCTCGGCACCTCGGACCGCGTGGCGATCTTCATGAGCGAGATGCACCTGCACCGCGAAATGCTGTACCTGGCGGATACCAATCACGGCAACGACGGCCCGGCGATGGTGACAGTGGACCTAGCGCGGCTGCGTGGTGCCCTGGTTGAGGCTTCGCCTGAAAATCGCGATCCCAAGATCTACATCCGCTTCGACGACTACAAGGAGCGGTTCCCCGACCCCGCTTTTCTCGATCGGGCGCGGCAATACGAGACCGCCGTGCGTCAATATATGGATTCGGTGGAGATCGTGAGCCGAAATCCCTTCGACGTCCGCGCCAAGATCTACCGGACGATTTATCTGTGGCGACAACTGCCCATGGAGGAGTCGCAAGTCCGCCTGCTTTGGTGGTCGGACGCGGAAACGCTCTGCGGCGTCTCAGGCGACCGGCAACTCTGGCATTGGACCGTACGACGAGGCGAATGGCAGGGGGCGGTTCCGTTCACCGGTGCTCTTGCGGAGTTCACGGCGCGGTACCAACACGGCGCCCTCCGGGAGCGCAGGGTGCAAGGGGCGCCTTTTCACTGCGGCCGCCAATACCTGAGCCGGATCACGGCCGCCGCCCCCTGGACGGGCGACAGCTACCTCGTCGGCACCGAGGACAGCATGGTGGGCCGCGTCGACGGCGCCACCGGCCGCTGCTACAGCCTGGGCGGACTCGACACGCACGGTCCGGTCCGGGGCATCGTCACGGACCGCGCCCGCGCTCTGGCCTACGGCATTTCCGGCGATCCTATGGACGTGGGCCGTCTCTTCGCCTACCACGACACTTGGGGCCTGCGCACGATCGGCCGGTTCTTCCACTTCGCCTACGACGAGAACGGCGACGGTTTCGCAGCTAGCAACCGGCTGAGCGCCCTGGCGCTGTCGCCGGACGACCGGACCCTCGCGGTCGGCTCCGAGGACCGGCTGGCGTGCGTCTATTTGCTCGAGGACGTCGAAACCTTCCAGTTCCAATCCCATCTCGGTCCGATCTGAAGGTCGGTGCCGGTGCGTCATGGAATCTCCCGGCAGCAACCGCCGTCCCGTTCCGCTCCCCGAGCCTCCCGGGCCCGACTTCGCGGCGGTCCTGCGCGAAACCGGTTTCGCGCGGGATCCATTTCCTCGGTTCCGGGCCCTGCGCGAACGATGCCCGGTGGCCTGGTCGCCAGGCCTGGGCGCTTGGGTTGTGACCGGCTATGACGAGGCGCGGACGGCGCTGCAGGACGCCGACCGGTTTTCC
>WBUO01000265.1 GCA_008933675.1 Dechloromonas sp. | reverse complement strand
CACCCACCCGCGAACCGAAGCAGGGCTATTGGTGGTATCAGGCACCGCCGCCGGTCGAAGATGCGGATGCCGAGCCCGACGCGCTGATGAAGCCGGCGATACCGCCGATGGCGGAACTGGCGACATGGACGCCGCCCAAAATCCGCAAGCTGATCGAGCAGCAACGCGACTATGCAGCGACCGTGCTCACCGTCGACGCGGTCGCGGACTTCTGGCGGCTGCAGGACTTCGCGCGGCGCAAGGCACGTGCGTTCGCAGGCGTGACTCAGATCGCCTTGCTTCAGAACCCCGAACTCAATGCCAAGTCCGCCAACCCGATCGTCGGCGACGCGCGCGCGGCGATGGGTGCCGAGAAGGAAGCGGTTCGCCGCCGGTATCTCCGCGCCCACGCAAGCCAGTTCGCGCTCGTCATGTTCTCGCGGAATTCCTGTGGCTATTGCCGGGTGCAATGGCCGATCCTCGAACGGTTCCGCGAGGAGACGGGCTGGCAGGTCACACAGATGGATCTCGAGCGCCGACCGGAGCTCGGACAGCGCTTCGGCGTCGAGGTGACACCGACGACGATGGTGATCCGCCGCGACAGCTCGGCAAGGATGGTGATCGCGTCGGGTGTCGAATCCTATCCCAATCTCGCGCAGACCACATACCAGGCCGTGCGGCTGATGCTCGGCGACATTCGGCCCGAACAGTTCCTGACCGGCGCGGGCGAGGAAGATGGTTTCTTCGACGCACTCGGCAATGGGCCGGTTTCCGCGACCGATCCCCGTGTGTTGGGCGGCGACCTCGTCGGTGCGGGCTTGGAGCCGCGTCGATGACAGCGTCTATTGCCGAGCAGCGCAGCGCAGTTGGATCAAGCTTTCGATTGATCGGGGTTCATCGCAGATTGCCCATGCTTTGCCAGAAGGCCAACAGCGCCTCGATCGAAGCTCACGAAGGTCTCGCCTCCCAGCCATTGGCCATCGTGGGCGATGACCCCATCAGCGAAGTCTCCACCTTGCTCCAGTATTGCAAGCCCCGCTTCAACAGCCTGTCGGTCCGCTGCGACATTGCCGGCGTCGATAAGCAATCTGACCGATGCAGCGACCCTTGCCGCCTCATAGCGATACACTTTTCTGAGCACCCAGCAGAACTCGCACAAGGCCGGAAGCGTCACAGCAACAAGTTCTGCTTCCTTCAGGAGCTTTTTTGCCAAGGGGCTTTGAACGGGATCGTCCAGCGTTGCGGATCGGACGAGGATATTGGTGTCGGCAGTAATTTTCACAGCTGTCCGGCCCAGCCCTTTTCAATGGCCTCATTCATCTCCTCGATCGAGATGGGCCGCTGGCCTTCCCGCTTGAGTGACCCGAAGAAATCCTCAATCTTTCCGGAAGGCCTGATGGCCCGAATCTTGATTTCACCGCCGGGGAGTTTGTCAAAGCTGATCTTGTCGCCTGGATGGACGCCGAGATGCCTGAGCAATTCCTTCCGCAGCGTGACCTGCCCTTTCGCGGTAATGGTAACAGCGTTCATGTGGCGAGTCCTTTCAATAGCACAAGGTAAGAGCAAATCCCCTTACCTGCAAGGCGAGTTCAGTATGTTGGCGCGATGTGCAAGCGCGCTGAGCATGAGCATCCTAGTCATTTCGCCCGGCATGGCGCAGACTGTCAGCCGCGAGGATGCAGCGCGCGCCGCGATCCATCCGGTCGGAACAACTGCGGCGATGAACCACTGGCTCTCGCGCGTTCCGGTGACGCGCGCTTTCCCGCCGGACTTTACCGAGGAACTGCGCGGACGCAGTTCGGCCTTCGTCGTCGAGATGAGCACCGCGCCCGGCTGCGTTCCCTGCGCCGATCTCTGGACCAAGCTCGGAAGTCTGGGAAGGCGATATGGCTGGCAGGTCCGCGCCATTTCCGCGCAGGAAGCGATGCTGCGATCGGGCCGGCTCGGCTTGCCCTGGATCGGGCATCCGGTCGCATGGGTGCGTCCGATGAACGATACGAACCGGATCATTCCAATCGCCGTCGGGACCGATCATGCGCCCAATTTAGCGCGCAACCTCTATCTCGCCGCGAAGATGCTGACGGGCGTTCGCCCAGCGGTAGGCGTCCGCGCACTCTCGAAATTCACTGGAATCGTTGGGGGCCCGTCGCGATAAGCCGGACGGAACTTTCTTAGCTCTGGCGCGGAATCTGCTTGAAACATCAAAGCCATGATGCATGCTTCATAAGCTGAATCTGGTCTTGTCATTATTGCCTCGCGTCGGGCGTAGGACGCGACCTGAGCGAGATTCTTGTTTTGATAACCGCTCGCGACTATATGAAAACAACGATCCAAACAGGATCGTGTTATGAGTGGAATGATGGCAAACGCTGTAACTCAAGTGCTGACGACGGTGAACGCCCCTTATGGGGCGGCCGTTTCCGCACATCAGCTTGCTGCCATGATCGTCGACTTGAAGAGCGCGATTGACTGCAACGCGCCGGTTTTCGCTTTCTTCTCCGAAGTGCCGCTGAACGTCCAGGAACAGTTCATGGCAGCGATGGGCGTAGACGCAAGTCAAGCGAGCCAAGTCGCCGATAAAATCTCCGAACTTTCGGGCTACACGCTACCGCTGGCGGCCTGACGCCGTGTCTGCAAAGCGGCCGAGCGAATGGCCGGTCCTTTTCAATCTCGCCGTAGATATTCTTGACCATTTCAGGAAGGCGAACGGCTTCGCGCCTCAGTGGAGCTTCGGCGGCGGAACCGCACTGATGCTGCAGATCGATCATCGTGAAAGTCACGACATCGACCTGTTTCTGGACGATCCACAAATCCTCCCATTTCTCAATCCGGAAACGCAAGGCATCAAACTCGATCACGCTCCTGACAGCTATCAGGCAGGCACCGATATGCTGAAGCTTGCTTATCACGATCTGGGCGAAATTGATTTCATCTGCTGCGACAGCATCATTCCAGATCCAACACGAGCGCACGACGTTCAAGGTCACGCCATCGCGCTTGAAACGCCAGCGGAAATCATCGCTAAAAAGGTCTTCTATCGCGGTTGGAGTTTCCAGCCGCGCGATATGTTCGACCTTGCAGCGGTCGCCGAGCATTTTGGACCCGACTATGTAGTCGGGGCTATTGAGCATTGCGGCCGCGCGAGGTGCGAAACGGCTCTGGCAGTCATCAACAAAACGAATCCCGCCTATGTTGAAGGGATTATTGGCCAGCTCATGCTTCGCGAAAAGACGCGCAATCTCGTTGCCCACTCCCGAGAAATCAGTCGAGACCTGATCGGACGAGCTTCAGCGAAACAGCCTATCCTGAATCCGGATACCCGGCCGCATGAGTCCGACCGGTGAACGATACGAACCGGATCATTCCGATTGCCGTTGGCACCGAATCATGCGCCCAATATCGCGCGCAATTTATATCTCGCCGTAAAGATACTGACCGGCATGCGCCCTGCAAGCCGGGGTCCGGGCGTTTTCGAAATTCACGGGAATTGTTGCTCAAGGGCCGGACATCTCACCGCAACGCCGAGCAAAGCCATAACTTCGAGCTTATTCCGGTTGGATATCCGTTCAGGGCGAAGAAGCGAAATCGAGCAACGACTTATCCCTGCAAATCTGGAGCTACGATCCAGATTTGCAGGGATCACATCATCGGCGTGCGTCCGACATGGCCGACGAGAGTCCGAGATGTTCCACGAAAGGATCAAAATCGCGGTCGCTGTAGAGCAGTGCTAACCCGTCTTCTATGCAACGGGTGGCGATAAGCGTATCGATGGTCTTGCGAATAGTGGCCCCTTTGCCGCGTAGTGCCCGAAAGTTTCGGGCCGCCTGGATCGCGATATCGCGACCTCCGATATCGATCTGGTCGAGAGACCCCATCAATCTCAGCCCGACGTTGAAGTCGCGGTCGCTGGTGAAACCCTGCAGGACTTCAGCCAGAATGATGTCGCCGGTCAGCAGTGGCTCGGCGCCTAGCAATGCGTCTAATCGTTCCGTCTGCGGTGTGGCATCGCCCCGGAAATAATCGATCCAGACGCTGGAATCGACGAGGATCACCCGTCGGTTCTCATGGCATCAAGATCGCCCGTCCAAGCGAGCTTACCCCGAAACTTCCGAATCTCGTCCTGTTTGCGAAGCCGAAGCAACGTCCGCAAGCCGAGCTCAACGGCCTCACGCTTTGTCTTGAGGCCCGTTGCCCGGAGAGCTTCGCTCATAAGATTATCGTCGATGACGATGTTGGTCCGCATGATGTGTATCCTTTTCTTAGATCATACACATACGAACCTTTGAAAGCGTTTGCAATCCATCACGGCATCTTGCCGACCCTGAAACATGGGACGAGGCGATGATCGACATGGCAGTGGCCCATTTCGCGTGGGACATATTGGCGGAAGGACCTTGCCTCTGAGAGGCGCGTACGTGCCTCTGCCCTTGTCGCGAGAGGTCAACACAAGCGACCCTGAGCGGGTTCAGCCTGCCACATCCCGCCCCTGAGAAAGAACGCTGATGTCCTCGCTTGGCGGCCGCCGCGCCATTATGATCGCCCTCATCCTGTCAACCTGCGGAGCCGGCGCGCCGGGAGCCTATGCCCAAAGCTGGGCCGAGCATTGGTTCGACAATGTGACCTACACGTCGCCCGGCAGTTTCGAGGACCAGGCGCGCGGTTATGTGACCGCGGGCGGCTTCTCGGGCCGCGTCGACGTCCACAACGACTATCTGATGAGCGTGACGCTGCCCAAGGTGCGCGCGGGCTGCGGTGGCATCGACATGTTCCTCGGCGGCATGTCGTTTCTCGATCCCGACTATCTCGTCCAGAAGCTCGAGAGCATCCTGCAGGCCGCGCCCGCCGTCGCCTTCCAGTATCTCCTCGAAACCCTCGACGAGAAGATGGGCAACATCATCTCGAAGATGGAGGCGGCGACCAACTTCCTGAACTCGATCCAGGTCAACGACTGCCGCCTTGCGAACCGCATGGTTCAGATCGCTCGAGGAGACGACAATATGTCGGGGATCATCGAGGAGATGACCGGCTATCGCTCGATCAAGCAGGGTTAGGCTTCAACGGCGTGGAGCGAATGGCAGTAACAAAAGTCTTCGCGGAGGAATACGGTGCCGTTCGATGACGACGCGGTTTGGCGCCGATTCCGACTTCTCGCATAGGTGCTCGCGACCGAAAGCGACCAGTTGTCATCGACGGGGATGGTCAGAGACGGGCTGATCGAAAGCGAGCGATCGGTCGTATGGGAGACGCTAAGGATGTTATTCGTGTTGTAGCTCCCGTCCATGGCCCGATCCACGAAGGTAGCGTCGAGACTGAAGCGCACATCATCGAACAGGCTTTGTGACCCGCTTACGAGCGCGGAGTGCACGCGCTGCCCTTTGATCAGCGGATAAGGTTCCGGGAGATAGTTGGTATAGTCCCGATCCTCTGCATCCACCTCCTCATTTCGGCGAAAACCATATGCGACGAGCAGGTTACCGCTCTGCCACTGCTTGCCAGCCACGATCTGATAAAGCTGCGAAGTGCCGCCTCCATCGGTTGCCGTGCCGACGCGCGCGTTAGCGGTAACGCCGTCAAAGGAACGCCGCAAAATGACGTTCACGACGCCAGCCACCGCATCGGAACCATAAAGCGCCGATGAGCCGTCAGGAATGATTTCGACGCGCTCGATGGCTTCAGTCGGGATACCGGAAATATCGATGCCCTGCGCCGAACCCCCAAAAGACAATCTGTGACCGTTCAGAAG
>WBUO01000264.1 GCA_008933675.1 Dechloromonas sp. | reverse complement strand
AGCCATGCCGGCGGCGCCGATCTCGAAGTCGACATGCTCGTCCTGGGCGCCGGTCCGGGCGGCTATTCCGCCGCCTTCCGCGCCGCCGACCTGGGCATGAAGACGGCCATCGTCGAACGCTACTCGACCTTCGGCGGCGTCTGTCTGAACGTCGGCTGCATTCCGTCCAAAGCGCTGCTGCACGTCGCTGCAATCATGGAAGAAGCGCAGCACGCGGCCGACCTCGGCGTCACCTTCGCGGCGCCGCAAGTCGACGTCGACAAGCTGCGCGCCCACAAGGACAAGGTCGTCGGCAAACTGACCGGCGGCCTGGCCGGCATGGCCAAGGGCCGCAAGGTCGAGATGGTGCGCGGCTACGGCCACTTCCTCGACCCGCATCATGTCGAGGTCGAGCTGACCGACGGCCCGGCGCAGGATAAAACCGGCGGCAAGAAGGTCATCAAGTTCCAGAAGTGCATCATCGCCACGGGCTCGCAAGCCGTACATCTGCCCTTCATTCCCCGCGACCCGCGCATCGTCGATTCGACCGGCGCGCTGGAACTGCGCTTCGTTCCGGAGAAGATGCTGGTCATTGGCGGCGGCATCATCGGCCTGGAAATGGCTACCGTCTATTCGACGCTGGGCGCCAGGATCGACGTCGTCGAAATGCTTGATGGCCTGATGCAGGGCCCGGATCGCGATGCCGTCAAGGTCTGGGAAAAGCAAAACGCCAGCCGTTTCGACAAGATCATGCTGAAAACCAAGACGGTTGCCGTCGATGCCCGTGCAGACGGTCTCTACGTGACCTTCGAGGGCGAAGGCGTCTCGCCGGAGCCGGTCAAGTACGACATGATCCTGCAAGCCGCCGGACGCTCGCCCAATGGCAAGAAGTGCGGCGCCGAAAAGGCTGGCGTTGCAGTGACCGACCGTGGCTTCATCAACGTCGATGCCCAGATGCGCACCAACGTGCCGCACATTTTCGCCATCGGCGACGTCGTCGGCCAGCCCATGCTCGCCCACAAGGCCGTCCATGAAGCCCATGTCGCCGCCGAAGTCGCGGCCGGCCACAAGGCCGCCTTCGATGCGACGGTGATCCCCGGCGTCGCCTACACACACCCGGAAGTGGCGTGGGTCGGCTACACCGAGGAGCAGGCGAAGAAGGAAGGCCGCAAGGTCGAGACCGCCAAGTTCCCGTGGGCGGCTTCCGGCCGCGCCATCGCCAACGGCGCCGACTACGGCTTCACCAAGCTGATCTTCGACGCCGAGACGCACCGCGTCATCGGCGGCGCCATCGTCGGCCCGTCGGCCGGCGACATGATCGGCGAAGTCTGCCTGGCCATCGAGATGGGCTGCGACGCGGTCGATATCGGCAAGACCATCCACCCGCACCCGACACTCGGCGAGACGGTCGGCATGGCCGCCGAAGTGGCGCACGGCACCTGTACCGACGTGCCGCCGCCGCGCAAGAAGTAAGGTTCTCTGCGGTACGCCAGCGTGTCTGGCGTCCGGTTTGGGCGACGGCTGATCCCGTCGCCCTTTTTGCTTTGGCGGGCCGGTTTCAGCCCTTCCGTGCGGCGATCAGCTCCGGTGCTGCTATATCCCGGTTCAGCCGAACCATCGGTACGCCGCCGGCCGCAGGCGGTTTTTCCCGTTACGCAGGCGGTATTGCCGCCAGTATCGAAGCCGATTGGCAGCTGCCCTTTCGGACAGCGGG
The DNA here is from genome assembly GCA_008933675.1 of Dechloromonas sp. Lineage (GTDB taxonomy): Bacteria > Pseudomonadota > Gammaproteobacteria > Burkholderiales > Rhodocyclaceae > Azonexus. The sequence continues at coordinate 4,031 of WBUO01000264.1, read as the reverse complement.
AAACACGCTTGGGCGTTAATGGATAGTCCGAAAGTACTAGTTTCCGGCGGGGATGACATGTATCTCCCGGTAATACGCGGGACCCATCATGCTTGTCGCAGTGGCGAAAACCCAGCTCGTCCTGTCGGTCACCGGCCGTTGGTGTGTGCCGTTGTCCGGGGGTACAGGACCGTCGCCCTGCGATTCATCACTTTCATACTCTCGCCAGCCAGGAGCATTAAAAAATGCAAAAAAAGTACCTCAACATTGCCGTAGCCAGCGCACTAGCCGTCATGTCCGTCGGATCCCATGCCGCCGACACCTATTTCGACAACATCACGCCGTTGGCCAGCTCTGCCGGCCCGACCGCCACGCCGGCCACGCCGCTGACGCTGTCCAGCCCGAACTTCACACAGGTCACCATTGCCGACCGCGCTACGCAAAACCTTCTCGCTCCGGGTAGCAACTCCGGTAGCTGGGACATGATCACCGCCAATGAATCCGGCAATGATGCAGGTCGCTACCTGTTCATGCCTTTCGAAACCGGTGCCGGTGGCGTCCAGCGCGTCGATCTTCAAGACACCAACTACAACACCCGTACGGTGACGATCGTCGCGCCGGGAACCCAGTGTTTCGTTTCCGGCGACGCTTCCCGCTGGACACCTTGGGGCAGCTATCTGACCGCAGAAGAATCCTGGGGTACCGGTAGCTCCAAGGGCCGTTTGTTTGAAATCACCAACGCAACGAGTGCCACGGCCAATGGTGCATCCTTCGTTCAGCGCAGCGTGATTCCGCGTGTTTCCCACGAAGGGCTGGCGTTCGATAAAAGCAACTCGATGTACTTCATTGACGAACTGAACGGTGGCTCGATCTACAAATACGTTTCCGCAAATCCGAATGCCACCAGCGGTGACCAGTATTTTGCCGCCGGCCAGACCTTTGCCCTGAAGGTTGGTAGCGGCGGGCAGTTCGAAGGCACCAATGGCCCGGCGATCACCGGTGCGGCCACCTGGGTTGCCATTACCGATGCCAACGGGGGAGCCATTTCCGGTGTGTCCACCGTGCTTGCCGACGGCACGATCGATGGGCGTGCGACGGCGGATAACATCAATGTCAAGGCGACGGGCTACAACCGCCCGGAAGATCTGGAAAACAAGATACTGGCCAATGGCAGTGAAGTGATTTTCTTCACCACGACCGACTCGGACAGCAATGGCAACACGACCGACGGTCGCAGCCGCGTCTATCTGTTCGATACCGTTTCCAGCGAAGTCAAGCTGTTCGCCGATTCCAGCACCATTGATCTGGCCACCGGTTTGGCCGTGGGTGGCGGTCTGCGCAACGCCGACAATCTGGCCATCGATGCTGCCGGCAACATCTACATCATCGAAGATCGCAACGGCGGTGACGATAACGATGTCTGGCTGGCCATGGACCTCAACCATGACGGTGACCTGCTTGATGCCGGCGAAGGTCTGGCGCGCTGGGTTTCCAACGGCACGGCCGGTTCGGAAATCACCGGCTTGTACTTCGACAAGACCAATCCGAACATTGCTTACCTGAACATCCAGCATCCGAATGACGGTGTGGATCGCCTGATCCAGATTTCTGCCGTTCCGGAGCCGGAAAGTTACGCCATGTTCCTGGCCGGCCTCGGTTTGCTCGGCTTTGCCGCTCGTCGCCGCGCAGGCAGGTAAGCACTGACCGGGGGAGCGATCACGCTCTTCCGGAAAGTGCTGCCGTTTTCTCGGACAAACGTCGTACTCAGGTCGCTTGCAGCTCATATGTCAGATCTGCAAGCGACCTCCTGCATTTACCGTCCCCGTTTGCCCGTCAGCTATAAAACCGGAGCCAATCGTCATGAACAAGTTCGCTTTCCGTTACTGCGCGGTACTCGTGCTGGCCGCAAGCAGCGTATTTGCCCACAGTGCCTGTGCGGCGGGCAGCAATGCCTACGAGCAAACCATCCTCGTCGCCAACGATGCCAAATACAATCCGGCCATCATGGTCGACCCGAATCTGGTCAATCCCTGGGGCATTGCCTTGCGCCCCCCCGGTGCCGGCGGTCATTTCTGGACCAGCAATGCCGGTACCGGGACGACCACCACCTATATTGGTGACGTTCCCGGTCTGCCGCTTTATCAGGACGGCCTCAAGGTTGTCCCCATCGTGACCAGCTCCTACGATCGGCAACTGGTCGAAACCGGTGCCGACGGCATTGCCCAGGTCACCGGCCAGGTCTACAACGCCGCCAGCGACTACGCGGGGCAGCCCACCGAATTCTTCGTCAGCGGCCCGGCCATCAATTACTCCAACGGCAGCAGTTACGGCACGGATGCCGGTTCCGCCAAGTTTGTCTTCGTAACCCAGGACGGCACCATCAACGCCTGGCGTACCAAGACCGATCCCGGCATGCTGGAAGCAGTGGTCATCAAGGACTATTCGACGTCGAGCAACATCGTCTCCGGCTCGCAGGTTCCTGGTGAACGTCGCCCCGGCTTCAATGGCGTGGCGATGACTACAGATCGCTGGACGCTCGATGCCAGCGGCAACAAGGTCGCGGACAATCGGCTTTACGTGGCTGATTTTGCCAATGGCAAAGTCATGACTTTCGACAATCAATGGAACGATATCTCCTCGGCGACGCCCTTCGAGCGTCCCAGCGACCTTTCTGAGGTCTGGATGCCGTTCAATGTGCAGCAGCTTTCCGATGGACGGATCTATGTGGCCTGGGTGGAAAACTCGCTGGAGATCGACGAGCCGACAGAGGAGGTTCCGGGGGCGGGTATCGGCCGCATCGTCGCCTACGATCGCGACGGCAACCTGTTGCAGGACTATACGGAGCACAGTCTGCTCAATGATCCATGGGGTATGGTGATTGCCCCGGATGATTTCGGTGCCTTCAGCAATGCCCTGCTGATCGCCAACTTCGGCGACGGAACCATTGCTGCCTACGATCGCGTCAGCGGTGCATCGCTGGGGTATCTCCGTGATGCCAACGGCGATGTCATCAGTATTGATGGTATCTGGGGACTGACTTTCGGCAACGGTGTCCACCTCGGCGAAGCGAAGAGCCTCTATTTCACCGCCGGCCCCGACGAAGAGCGTGACGGAATCTTCGGCAAGCTGACAGTTGCGGCTGTTCCTGAGCCTGAAAGCTATGCCATGTTGCTGTTTGGCCTGGGCCTGATAGGGCTGATTTCTCGGCGCAAGGGGACCTGAGCACCATGCCTTGACGCCCGGCCACCGGGCGTTTCGGCGCCCCGTTTTGCCGTGAGCACGGTTTGCCGTTGCCGGCATCCTCATTGGTCTTGCTAACCGGAGCAATGCTCATGCTTGAAGTTCTGAAAACGACGGCTTCGCTGTGGCACGTCGTCGCCTTTGCCTGCGGTTTCCTGCTTGTCTGCCAGGCATATCTGGCCCTCTTCGGTCGCGGCCGTTACGACCCCGGGCATAACGGCATCGTGCGTCATGCGGATCGCCACCTCTGGTTGTCGGGTTTCGCGATCATCGGCATGGGGCTGCTGATCAGCGGGCCGGAAGTCTATCTGTCGAATCCCAAGTTGTGGACCAAGGTTACGCTGATCACAATCTGGGCGATATCGACGGAAGCCATGCGCGTTTATGCCATCCCCCGTCTCCTCGCCGGTCAGCGTCTGCCCATGGTGATGGCTGCCACGGTCAGCCTGGCGTGCTGGATCTACGGTGCCTTCCTTGGTGTCGCCCATGGGCTGGCCTATGGCAAGGCGCCACTCTGGGCACTGATGTCCGGTTACCTGTTGGTGCTGCTGGTTTTGTCGGCGCTGGCGCTCAGGCTGAACGACCCGGCGCGGCTCAGCCCCCGGGTGCCCTGAGGCGTCAATCTCGGGCTGGGCGGGTGAATTCGAATGCTCAGCCCTTCAGCGCGGCAATCAGCGAGGCAACTTCTTCCGCCGAATCGGCGAGGATGGCGCTGAGCTCTTCGCCATCCACCTGCTGGTCGATATCGACGGCCATGCCTTCGCGACTCATGCCGGAAAGCTCGGCCAGTGGCGATTCGACCGGGGTCAGGC
>WBUO01000263.1 GCA_008933675.1 Dechloromonas sp. | reverse complement strand
GCGCAAGCCGGCCAGCATGTCGGCCTGACGTTCGAGATTGGGCGCCATGTCGAGTCCCGGCTCGTCGACGAACATGCTGCCCATGCCCGGATCGATGAAGGCCGACCATTTGCCGCTGGCGGCGCAGTACGCCGGCACCATGTCGACCAGGTCCGGCGCCGTCGCCTCCGGCAGCTGGCGCACGGCGCCGGGCGGCAGGTCGGCCAGATAGCGGGCGCAAAGCCCGCTCAGAAATGCCCGGGCGACGGCGGCCGGGACGCCCTCGGCCAGCGAGAACCACAGCTGGTAGCCATCGTCGCCGCTGGCGGCAATGGCCGGTGCCGGCAGATCGAGCACCGCCTGCAGCGACTGGTAGAGCCCGGCCACCTGCGGCCAGTCGGCACGCCGGGTGAAGCACAGCACCATGCCGCGGACCACGGTTCCGTCACCGGCGAGCGCCAGTTGCAGCCTGGCCTCGCCCGCCAGAGCCTGGGCCAGTTCGTCGGCGGCCGGCTCATGGAGTGACACCTCGCCCCCCTGCTCCCCCGTCCCGGCCGCCAGCAGCCGGCCATGCCAGGGCGCCGGGAAATACAGGCGCTGCAGTTCGCCGAGCAGTCGATTCACGGGCACTCTCCCGCGAGCGTCAGGGCTGAGGGGCGACAGCGCTCGCAGAGCAGCCAGGGCGGACAGTCGCAGACCGGTGCGTGTGCCACATAGCCGGCACCGATCACCAGCTTGCCGGCCGATTGCCGCCCGGCAGCCCGCGGCGGTGCGCTGGCAGCCACGGCATCGCCTGCCACGTGCGGCGTCGGTGACCAACGGGCGAAGGCATCGAGATCACGCGCATCCTCGACATACCAGAGCTTGCGAGCGGCATCCCAGCGGGCACCCAGCTTCTTGGCTTCGTCCTTTTCGGCGAAAGCGACCTTCAGGTTCATTCTCATGGCGGGCTCGGGCGGGTCGGCGGCGGGAGGCGCATTATACGGCGCCGGCCAGACCGATCTCCCGGAGGGCGGCATGGATGCCGGCCGCCATCTCCTGATAGCCGAGTGCATTGGGGTGAATCTGGTCGGCACACAGTTCGGGGCGGGCGAGGATGTCGGAGAAAACATCGGCAACTACCGGCACCCGCTCTTCATCGCCCAACGTGCGATAGATGGGCGAATCGGCGGGACGACGGGCAACGACCCCGAGCAGCGAGAACTCCGGAACGGCGACCAGTACCGCCTGCGCACCGGCCTGGCGAACCATTCCGATCATCTGCCGGAGATCTTCCTTGACGGCACTGGTCGGCCGCCGCCGCAGGAAGTCGTTGCCTCCCAGTTCGATGATGACGAGCGCCGGCCGGTATGTCTCGAGGGCGGCCGGCAGGCGTTGCTTCGCGGCCTCGGCGGTATCGCCGGGAATGCCGGCATTGGCGATCTGCCAGCCGGTCCGGCCGGCAAGCAGCGTTGGCCAGTCCTCACCGCGCCCGGCTCCGGTACCGTAGGTGACGCTGTCGCCGAAGGCAAGCACGGCACTCCCGGGCGGAAGCGCTGGCTGAAGCGGCTTCTTGCGGCATCCGGCGAGGGCGACTCCGGCAGCGACGAACTGGACGAAATGGCGGCGTTTCATTGTGCGCATCCTCCTCAGGGCTTTTTCCTGGGCGTGAAGTAGAGGCACTGCTCGCCGGAAGCCGAAATCACCTCCAGGCACGGCTGGGCGTGGCTCTTGAAGCCGAGCGCCCGGCAACCGTAGCGGAATGCCGGATCGTGCGTGATGTAGTAATGCTGGCAGTGACGACAGGTGGGCCGACCGTCGGCGACCGGATGGCGGGCTGCTTGCGGCATGGGTCATGGGCGTACGGGCAAGAAGGACAGTTTAACTGCTGACGGCGAGACTGTGCCGATGCACCAAACAACTGCGACGGCGCTTTTTGCGCACCATGAAAGTGCATTTGGCGGGTGATTTGATGCCCTTTTTCAGGGCATGGAACCTGCTTGGCCTGCACCATGAGTTCCTCCGCTCCCGCCCAACGCATCATCAAGATCCGCCGCGACTACAACACCTGGGTCGCCAACGAGACCCTCGAAGACTACGCGCTGCGTTTCACCCCGCACAGCTTCCGCAAATGGTCCGAACTGCGCGTCGCCAACACCGCCTTCGGTGCCGCCTCCTTCCTCGTGCTCGAGGCGGTCGGCGCGACGATGCTGGTCAACGCCGGTTTCATCAACGCCTTCTGGGCGATCCTGGCAACCGGGCTGATCATTTTCCTGATCGGCCTGCCGATCTCGCACACCGCCGCCAAACACGGGCTGGACATGGACTTGCTGACGCGCGGCGCCGGTTTCGGCTATATCGGCTCGACCATCACCTCGCTGATCTACGCGTCGTTCACCTTCATCTTCTTCGCCCTCGAAGCGGCGATCATGGCCTACGCGCTGGAACTCGCCTTCGGCCTGCCGCCGGCCTGGGGCTACCTGGTCTGCGCGCTGGTGGTGATCCCCATGGTCACCCACGGCGTCACCGCGATCAGCCGCTTCCAGGCGTGGACACAGCCAGTGTGGATCTTCCTGCTGGTCCTGCCTTACGTCTTCGTGCTGCTCGAAGAGCCCGACGCCTTCACCGGCCTGCTCGCCTATGCCGGCGAGAAGGGCAACGGCGGCAGTTTCAACCCGCACCTCTTCGGTGCGGCACTGACCGTCGGCATCGCCATGGTCACGCAGATGGGCGAACAGGTCGATTACCTGCGTTTCATGCCCGAGAAGACTGCTACCAACCGTGGCCGCTGGTGGCTCGGCGTGATCGTCGGCGGACCGGGCTGGGTGGTGCCCGGCATCCTCAAGATGCTCGGTGGCGCGCTGCTCGCCTGGCTGGTGCTGCGTAACGGCTTTACCCCGGACAAGGCGGTCGACCCCAACCAGATGTACCTGATCGGCTTCTCGCATGTCTTCGACAACACCGCCATCGCCATTGCCGTCACCGCCATCTTCGTCATCGTCTCGCAACTGAAGATCAACGTCACCAACGCCTACGCCGGCTCGCTCGCCTGGTCCAACTTCTTCGCCCGGTTGACGCACAGCCATCCGGGGCGCGTCGTCTGGGTGGTGTTCAACACGGCGATCGCGCTGCTGCTGATGGAACTCAACGTCTTCCAGGCGCTCGGCCAGGTGCTCGGCCTCTACTCGAACATCGCCATCTCGTGGATGGCGGCGGTGGTTGCCGACCTCGTCATCAACAAGCCGCTCGGCCTGTCGCCGAAAGGCATGGAGTTCAAGCGCAGCAACCTCTATGACATCAACCCGGTCGGCGTCGGCGCCATGGCCGCCGCCTCGCTGCTCTCGGTAGCCACCTTCACCGGCCTGTTCGGCACCGGCATCCAGCCGTACGCGCCCTTCGTGGCGATGGCGGCGGCCTTCGTCGTCTCGCCGCTGATCGCCTGGTGGACAAAAGGCCGCTACTACCTGGCACGCAGTGCTGCCGTGGCCCACGGCGTGCATAAATGCGTGATCTGCGAACGCGAATACGAAGCCGAGGATATGGCGCATTGCCCGGCCTACCAGGGCTCGATCTGCTCGCTGTGCTGCTCGCTCGATGCCCGCTGCCACGACCTGTGCAAACCACAGGCCAGCTTGTCGGCACAGTGGCATGCCCTGCTGCGCCGGCTGCTGCCCAAAGCCGCGCTGCCTTATCTGGAAACCGGCCTGGGCCATTATCTGTTGCTGATGGCCGGCATCATGCCAATCCTGGCCTTGGTTCTCGGTCTGCTGTACACGCACGAACTGCTGATGCTCGGCGAAGCCAACCCGGCCATGGTTTCCACCCTGCAGGAAAGCTTCATCAAGACTTTCGCCGCCCTGCTCCTGCTTTCCGGAGTCGGCGCCTGGTGGATGGTGCTGACCCAGGAAAGCCGGCGCGTCGCGCAGGAGGAGTCGAACCGCCAGACGCAGCTGCTGATGCAGGAAATCGAATCGCACCAGCGTACCGACGAGGCGCTGCAGAAGGCCAAGCAGGTGGCCGATGCCGCCAACCAGGCGAAAAGCCGCTATATCACGGCGATCAGCCACGAACTGCGGACGCCGCTGAACAGCATCCTCGGCTACGCCCAGATCCTCGACGCCGACCCCGACGTGCCGCCCAAGCGCAAGCAGGCGGTCAGCGTCATCCGCAAGTCCGGCGACCACCTGCTGTCGGTCATCGAGGGCACGCTGGACATCGCCCGCATCGAAGGCGGCAAGCTGACGCTGGAGGTCAAGGCGATGGACTTCCCCGACTTCATGCAGCAGATCGTCGGCATGTTCGAACTGCAGGCGCGCAACAAGGGGCTGTCCTTCGACTACCGGCCAAGCGGTGAGTTGCCCGCCGTCGTACGCGCCGACGAGAAGCGGCTGCGCCAGATCCTGATCAACATCCTCGGCAACGCGGTCAAGTTCACGGTGCGCGGCGGCGTCGAATTCAAGGTCGAATGCCGGCGCGAAATGGCTGTTTTCGAAATCCGCGACTCCGGCCCCGGCATTCCGGCCGAGGACATGGAACGCATCTTCGAACCCTTCGTCCGCGGCAGCACGGTGCAGGCCGGCGGCAGCGGCGTCGGCCTGACCATCGCCCGCATGCTCACCGACCTGATGGGCGGCGAAATGCAGGTGTCGAGCACGCCCGGCGAGGGCACGCTGTTCCGCATCCGCCTCTTCCTGCCGCAGGTGCATTCGGCGCAGGCGGCGCGCGAACTGCCCCGGCTCAACCGCATCGGCTACGTCGGCGTGCGCCGGCGCATCCTCGTCGTCGACAACGAGAAGGTCGACCGCGACATGCTGCAGAGCGTGCTCGAACCGCTCGGCTTCATCGTCGACCAGGCGGCCAGCGGCTACGAGGCGCTACAGGCCATTCCCCGGATCAGGCCGCACCTCGTCTTCATGGATCTCGGCATGCCCGGCATCGACGGCTGGGAAACGATCCGCCGCATCCGCCAGCAATACCTGACCGACGCCCACCTCGCCATCCTCTCGGCCAACGCCTTCGACAAGGGGCTGGAGAACGATGTCGGCATCGCGCCCGAGGATTTCATCGTCAAGCCACTGAAGGTCAACGAACTGCTGGACTGGCTGGGCCGCAAGCTCGATCTCGAATGGGTCACCGCCGGTACGCCGCCACCCGCTCCCGCGCCGGCCGAGCCGCCGCCGCTGCTGGCGCCAGCCGCCGAGCACGTCGGTGCGCTCGAAGAGGCGATCAACCTCGGTTACCTGCGCGGCATCCTCAACAAGCTCGCCGAGATCGAAAAACTGGACGCCCGCCATGGCGAATTCGTCCGTGTGCTACGCGAACTGGCACGGCAGTTCCAGTTCGACGCGATGAAGGAAATCCTGCGAAAGGCGCCCCCGCCCGCCGAGGATGACCAGGGCAGGCGCCCGTAGCGGTACCGCTCGGCGCTACTGTGCCGGCTGCCTTACTCGCCGGCCATCTGCCAGATGAGCTGGGCATCCAGCATCAGGCGATAGTGTTTTTCCAGCGCTTCCAGCTGGTGATGCGTTGCCGCCAGCTGCCCTTCGTTGGCCACACGGAGCGCCGTCAGCCAATCGCCTAGCGTGCCCTCGCCCAGTTGATAGGCACGTCCCGCCATGGTGGCCGCCTCCTGCAGCCTTTCGGCCGCCATGCGGCTGGCCTGGAAGGCTGTCCGGGCAGCTTGCGCTGCCTGCACGCCGGCCGCCGTCTCGAGCGCCAGGCGCCGTTCCGAGGCTTCCTCGCGAAAACGGGCCGCCTCGGCCTGGGC
>WBUO01000262.1 GCA_008933675.1 Dechloromonas sp. | reverse complement strand
GATCCAGCGGGCCTGCTCCCATTGCGGAATGTCCAAGATCGAACGCACTTCGACGCTGCGGTGATCGCCAGTCGCGTATCGCTCGCTGATTGTTTCTTCTTCGGGATCAGCCTCTGGCACCCGTACAATTACCGGCCGGTCGGCCTTCGGCGGAAACCGCTCGAGCGATAGCTCGTTCCAGTCCGTCAGTCGCGACGCTGGACTGTTCATCGCCCGGATACGGCTGTTCGAACTCGCGACTGCGGCGCTGACGCGCTCAAGGAGTGATTCTTCCCGAAAAAGCTTCTCCAGAGATATTTTTTGCCGGTCCGCGAGTGAGGTCGCGACGAGCATCAGCGTCGAGAGAAGCAGGAATTGGCTATGGGTTCCGCTCTCACCGAGATGATCGGCGGGTGTCGATCCGGCAGGCCAATGAAGTTTGGCGCGCATGTTATTGCCATCGAAATCAACGCTCGGTGCCGTGGCAACATCGCTTTCCACGAGATCGATATCAAAGCGCTCGACGAATGCTCCGATCCGCAGGCCGATAACCGTAGCAAACAGCGTGTCGATAACCGCCAGCAGGGTTTGGCCGGCGAGCAGCGCTGTGTCGCTGCCCGATAGATGCACCGCGACGCGCATGCCGATAACGCGGGTCTCGATGCTGTGCGGTTGCGGGCTGCCGGTAACCAGCGGCCGACCACCGAGGTCGCCCGCTGGCTGGTTGGCCGCGCGCGCGAACATGCCTTCGAGTCCCCCTTCCGGCTCCTCCTCGGGCTGACGTTCGCCCAGGCGCTCCGCATAGCCCAAGGCGTAGAGAAGCGCGCCGCAGGACATAGGCAAACCAAGGCGTTCCAGAACCGTCGGGAGGCCCGCCATCACCTCGAAGTCATCGGCCGAGCTGTTGAGAAACTGGCAAGTGAGGACGCCATCAAATTCCTTCAACCTCTCGTCGACGCGAACCTTCGAAGCGTCGTCGAGCGGCAGCAACTTTCGGCAACCATTCACCATCCGGATCGCGTCGAGCGCCTCGGGCAGCAGCCGCAACTCGATGTCGATCCAGATGAGGAGCATCAACGCGGGAACGAGGGTAACCGACGGATGGCTATCGTGCTCCGAATCCGCAATTATCGATGCGACAGCAAACAGCGCCGCGGCACGAGCAGCCCAGAGCGTGCCGGTGCCCCGATAGGCGACCGCGAGCATGTAGCTCGCTTCGATGAGCTCTTCCGCATATTCGCGCTTGGTGAGCTGATGCGTGGCCCGTCCGAGTAGTCGAATTATCTCAAGGCGGTCGGCATTTGTGTCGAGCCGCCGCGCCCTTCGCAGCAGAATACGTCCACTCTCGCCTTCGCCGACCCGCTTTCCCATGAAGGCTGCGAGCTTGTCGACCAGTTCACCATAGGCCGGATCGTTCCCGGCAAGCGGCCCCACCTCCTCGATCAGCTGCGAGAGCCGCTCCGCATCATATTCAGCGAGCCCCGACGCGGCTTCGAGGATAGCTTCGACTTCCTGCCAAAAGGGGGAGATTTCGTCGCGTCGGTCGAACGCAAGGGAGGTGATCTCGAGCATTAGCGAGGTCGTGCGCGCTTCGAGCGCATTGTTGGGACGGTCTTTCTGACCCGCCAAAAATTCGAGGCGAGCGACCAGCGCGGACCGGCGTTCCAAGAGGCGAACCTGTTCGGCTGAACGATAGCCCTGTGCGACCGCCGTAATCAGGCACTGCAGAAGGTTTGCAAGGCGTTCCGCGTGTCGCGCCGCGGGCGAGCCAAGCGCGAGTTCGGCGAACGCGTCAAATTCGCGGTCCAGGAGGTCAAAGTCGTCGAACCAGTAGAAGGCCGTCCATAGCCGCTGATAGCGTGCTTCGATCTGCTGGCTGAGCAGACCATGTTGATCGGCGATGCGGATCGCCCGTTCAAATCGCCCATGGGTCTCGAAAGGCGGCCGCTCCAACTCCTTCGAAAGCGTCGCAGCGAGCAGGGCGTCGGTCACGCGCTGCGCCTCGATGCCGGCATAAGCGGCCGGGTCCTGGATTTCCTTCTCCAGATCTTCGAGCTGCTGCGACCGCGCATAGTCAGCTGGCCCGACCCGCGCCTTCTCGTTTCGCTTCCCGACTCCGAGATAGTCGACAGCGATATCCTGATTTCCGTGCGTCAGAACCCGGTCTATGATCCAGCTCCGGTCGAATATCTCGACGCGAAAGCCGAATTTCTCGGACAGCTCATCCTGAATCTTGGCGACATCTTTGGAGCGGCCGTAACGCGAGGTGGCGATGAACACCTTTGTATAGGGACGCCCCGTCGCCGCGATCCCCTCGATGTCCGATCGCGCCTTCTGCTGCCACTGCTTTTTCGCGCTGAAAGCAAACGCCCAGCGCTCGCTTCCCGAGTTGGCCTCGCCTACATAGTGAAGTGTCGTAATCTCGTCGGAGACCGCAAAGGTCTCACTGTCGGCCTTGCTGTCGCCACCGCCCTCCGGGCCCGTCGCAGGCTTCAGATTCTTGCAGACGATGCGCTCGCAAAGCTTGCGGCAGAAGATCTCGAAATCATGGGTCTCGTTGCGCGCTGTGACATACTCGAGGCGCTGCTCCAGCTCATAGGCTTCGAGGATGAAGGCAGGCTCGGACCCGCTATCGGAAAACTCGTCAGGTCTCAGCTGGCGCATGAATTCCGAGGGAAGGATGGCGCGTGTGGCCGCAAGCTGATCGGCCGAATCGTCGGGCTGGTCCATAGAACAAGTCTAGAACATCGCGATTTCACACGCGAGCGGGAATTCCCTCCGGCATGCTCCGCTACGCTTTCGGAAGAAGGGTCAGCGCGACTCTTAGATCCGCATCGGTCTCGCACGCCTCGATCGGGCGCCGACCGGCAAGCTTCGGGTGCGCGCTGTTGAGGAAGAGGTGCGCGCGGTCCGGATCGCGGAAAGCCTTGTTGGAAGCGGTCGTGAGCCGCTTGCGCAGTTCGTCCGCCGCTTCCGCCGCCAAAACCCGCCGCTTCCTCGCGTCCTCCGCCCGCTCGATATGGCTGAAGGCGCGCCAATAGAGATCGTCGCTGCCGCACGCCCATTCGGTGATAGGTACCCCGTCGACGGCCGTCGATGCGAGCAAGGCCTCGGCCTCGTCCTTGAGCAGGTTTTGCGCAGCGATGGCGAAATTCCTTCGCCGGATCTCCTTCGCGTCCTCGATCCGCTTGCGCTCGGCGGCTTCTTTCGCCTCGCGCTTCTGCCGGATCCCGTCGCGCCACTCCTGAAAGGGCAAGCCGCAAAGATCGTCGACGATCGGAAGATCGCGGTAGCTGCGCGACATGTCGAAGATCGCCCGGACCCGCTTGTCCAGCGCGCGAAAATCGTCGCCGCCTTCCGCCGCTACCTTCCAGGGATTTCGGCCGTCGACATTATATCGCCGCATCCAGCGCCGGCTGAAACCATCGGGATCGGGATGGCCGGCATCCTTGGCGATGCAGGCAACGGTGCGCTCAAGGTCATGGCGATTGTGAACGCGGGCATGAAGATCGGGGTCGACATAGAAGCGCTGCTCGTCACGCTCCCACACCACAGCCTGCCGATCGGTGAAGAGATTGAAGAGATACTCGATCACCGCTTGGCTGGGCGACCCGAAACTCTCCCGCGAGTAGCCGGCCGCCGCGAGTGCCTTCGGTTTGTAATTGCTGAGATCGGTGCGCAGCATCCATGTCGGCAGCACGCTCTCGAGATTCGCCTCGTTCGGCCACTCGCCATGGATATGGATGTCCGATCCCGCCGAGTATTTGATGCTCGGCGTGTAGATCAGGGCATGCACGAGCGCCGCCTGCCAAAGCTGCGGCCTTACCGTGAACCAATGGCCCATCCGGCTCTTGGCCCCGAGCAGATAGTCCAGTTCGGCATATTGCAGGTCGGCCATGATCTCCCCGACCCATTCGGTATCGACGGGAGGCTTCTGCGGTCGCTCCAGGATATGCCATCGGAGCGCCTCGCCCTTGCGCGTCGCTTCCGCCGTGACCCGCTCGGACAGCCGCTGCGCGGAACGCTCGCGATCCGGATGATGGATCCAGTGCCGCGGTGCGTCGTGCAAAATCTGCTCGTCGAGTTCGGCGCCATCAAGCTGGCGCCAACGCACTCCGGAAAGATCGATCTCGATCATCGGGCAGCCTGCGCGCGCGACCTTCTGCTGCTTCTCCTCATCGACCGCGTGCGACACCTTGAATTCCACCGCGCGGCGATCGGACCCGATCCACACCATGGCATCGGGCTGGAAATCGCCCTCCGATGTCTCCAGCCTCACCTCGTCGAGCGCGAACTGCCCACCTTCGAAAACGACCTCCTCCAGTCGCTCCTCGCGCAAGACAAGGCTTGGCAGGGTGACCCGCCGGACAGCAGCCAGCAGCAGCTTGGCGTAGAGATGCAGGGCCGTCTCGCCTGAGCATCGGCTGTCGGACTGGTGCGCGAAATGTTTCCGCATCTTCTTCGGGAGCCGAAGGGTCAGTCGTTCCTTGCATCCAAGGCAGGTAAAGGGGCCGTCGCGGTGCGATACGATCTGCTCGACGTGCCGAACCACGCCATCGCCGCATGCAGCGAAAGGCACCCGCAAGCCCGAGGGATCGGGCTTCGTTGTGCAAGGCCGCTGAGGTAGGGTCGGCCACTCAGGAGCAAAATGCTCGTCCACAGGCCGATCATAATCGACCCTGTGGCTGCATACAAAAGACTCTTTACCGCCTAACGCCGCGCCTTCGCAAAACCGCGATCGGTCGCAATGAACCGCTCAAGCATCGGCGGTATCAGCCGTTCGATCGGCAGTGGCTCGGACAGACCATTTTCCTTCGCGTGTGCCGCGGCATAGTCGGCCAGATCGCGCGCGAGCTTGCCCGTGAGTTCGACAGTGGCCTTGACCGGCTTCTCCTCGACGATTGGCCCGAGGCGTAATCCGCTCATCGCCCATCCGCCTGCGGCTCGAGAATGAGGTCGCGGGTGACGATCACGCGGAGCGCGAACCCCGGGCGAATGGTGAGCGTCTGGCGAACGGCGAGCTCGCGCTCGACGATGCGGCGTCCGGCCTGACTCGTGCTGTCCTGCATCCCGTAGCGCAGCGCCCGGGCGAGTTCGTCGTCGCCGCCGACGCTAAGTTCGCTTCCGACCCCGAGCAGGGTCGAGACGAGCGCGGCCCGGACCATCCGGCCCCAATGATTGTTCACCCTGTCCTCGAGCCCCGACATGCCTGCGGCGTCGGCGCCGGGCTGGCGTTCGAGGCGGATCGATCGTCCTCCGGGAAGGATCAGGCGATCCCATGCGAGGAGCATCCGGCTCTGACCCGCCGCGATCTCGCTGTCATATTCGCCGATCAACCGCGAGCCCTGCGGGATGAGCAGGATGCGCCCGGTCGGACTGTCGTAGACATTCTGCGTTACCTGCGCGCTGATCTGGCCTGGCAGGTCGGAACGAATGCCCGTGATGAGCGCTGCCGGAATCACGGTCCCGGCCTGAACGATCAGCCCGGAGCTCGGCGTGATCAGCCGCTCGGCGCTTTCGAGGGGCTTTTTCGGCCCCGACGCCAGAAACTGGCGCCGCCCCTCACTGACCGTGCGAGGCTCCGCCGCCTGCTCGGGCTCGGCCGCCGTAGCGGGCACAATGTCTGTTGCTGCGGAACTTGTGGTTCCGCCTGCCAGAAAGAGCCGGCTCGTCTGGGCGCTCTCACGCTCCTGCATGGCACGCTGCCGCGCCTGCTCGGCCGCGGCTACAACGTGCTGGCGACCGAGGCCTTCGCGCTGTACTCCGCCGAAATCGGCTCCAACATGGCCATGGCCACCACCATCAGCGTGTTCCTCATCGTCGTGTCGAT
>WBUO01000261.1 GCA_008933675.1 Dechloromonas sp. | reverse complement strand
GGTCAGGGCCACGAGATGGGCGCGCATCTGCCGCTGCATGGCCTGGTCCGGCAACAGGCGGTTCATGTTCGGCGCCGGCACGCCGAACTGCATGCCATGCTGCAGATGCAGCCAGGCAAGAAAGGGAACGATCTTGTAGAGCATGCCGGCGATGAAGGAGACGAAGGCACCGACAATCAGCAGCGTCGCAAACAACGGCGTCCAGGCCGGCAGCTCGGCAAGCGGCGGCCAGAGGGCGGCGGCGGCCAGCATCGACAGGGCGGCCATGGCGGCCAGCAGGCCGGCCTGCCAGTAGCGGCTGGTGGCGTCGGCACGGGCGCGCCGCCGCTGCAACTGCAGGCGCAGCGTCAAGCCGCCGAAGGCAATGCCGGCGACGGCCAGCCCGGCCTGGCTGGCACGCACCAGCAAGGGCCAGCCGGCAACGACGGCGACCGCCCACAGCAGCAGCAGACCGACGATCGCCGGCGGAAACCACCAGCTGGGCCGCGCCGGGTAGCCGGGCGTCAACTGGAACATGGGCACGACGACATAGGCGATCGCCGCCAGCAGCACTCCTGCCCAGGCGCCGAGGCCCCAGCCGGCATGCAGATCGGTCAGTTCGCCGTAAGGCAGCGGCCAGCCGTGGGCGAGGCCGAGGGCCAGCGTGACACCGAGACCGACGACACCGGCCAGGCCGAGCAGGGACAGCTTGAGGCCGCGGATGGTCGGGCTGGTCGCCGGCTGGCGCAGCAAGCTCCAGGCGGCCGTCAGCAGGAACAGGCCGCAGGCCGCGGCGAGCAGCAGGGCGGCCAAACGGAGCAGTAGCGGCGAGCTGCCGACAAAGCCGGCGGCCAGCGCCAGGGCGCCCAGCGTCAGCGTCGGATGAAGCAGGCGGGCAAGAAGCAGCGGCCGCCCGAGATCGGCACCGGCGACCACCGGCAGTATCTGGATCAGGGCACCGAACATCACCTGCAGCATGAAGCCGATGGTGATCAGGTGTACCAGCGCCAGCGTGCCCGGCATCCAGCGCGAGCCGAAGATCGCCTCGCCTTCCACAGCCAGGACCAGGCCGGCGAGCACGAGGAAGAGCGGTGCGGTCAGGAAGAAACGCAGCGGTGCGGCCAGCGGTGGGGCGTTGTCGAAGGACAGCATGGCCTGCATCGCCCCGCCCTCAGCGCGAGATCAGGATCTCGAAGGTGCCGTCGGGCAGCAGCTCGGTCTCGTAGGCGTGGCCGTTCTGGCGCAGCACCTTGTACAGCGGATGCGGTTCGCGGAAGAGCAGGAGCAGCATCTTCTCGCCGGGCTGCAGGGCATCGAGCATCTCCATGGTACGGACGAAAGGCTCGGGCGGTTCCAGATAGCGGGCATCGACGACATGCGGAGTCTTCGCGTGGCTCATGTTGCCGACAGCTCCGCTTCGAGGTGTTGCAGCAGCTCGCCCGTTTCGGCGGCGAGATGCTCGTCGCACATCGGATAAAGCATGTTCTCTTCCTTCAGGTTGTGTTGCTGCATCATGATCAGCAGGGTTTCGGCATGGCCGACGTAATCGTCGCCATCGCCGGCATCCAGCGCCATCTTCGCATCGTCGAGCAGGGCCCGCATCTGCTCATGTTCCATGCGCATGACGCGGGTCGGCCCCATGGTCATGCCGGTCTTCGCCTCGAAGGAGGGAAAAAGCGTCTTCTCCTCGGCCGCGAAATGCGCCAGCAGGGCTTCGCGAAACTGGCCGAAGGCGGCCCTGGCGGCCTCGACGTTTTTCCGGGCCAGCGCCTGCTCGGCTTCGGCAAGGAGATCGTCGCAGTGGCGATGATCGTCGGTCATGAAACTGCGGATGGTGGTCATTGTGTCGGCTCGTCCGTTGGGGGGTTCAGCGCATTCTCCAAGCAACGAACAGGCCGCTCCTTGACGGCGGTCAAATTGCGCCGTCAGCCTCCGGTGATGCCGACCGGCAATTCGGCGAACCAGTTGATGAAGCGCTCGACATCGCGCCCCGTGTAGATCGCCCCGTGCTGCGGGCAGAGCATGTCGATGGCCATGCCGCTGACCCGCTCGCACCACTGGCGCTTGGCTTCGTTGGAACCCATCCAGCGCTTGTGGAAGGCCTCGGCATGGCGGATGTGGGCGTCGAAATCCTCGACGAACAGCCCGTCCCGGCCGGGTGGCAGCAGCGCGGCACCGACATCGCCGGAAAAGAGCAGGCGGGCAAGCTTGTCGTAGAGGTGGAAATTGCCCGAGGCATGCAGGTAATGCGCCGGAATCGCCTGCAGCATCAGGCCATCCACCGGGATTTCCATGCCTTCGTCGGGAATTGCCACGAAGGTGTCGCCGGTGCCGCCGAAATGCGGCAGGAAGCTTGCCCACAGCCAGCTCACGTAGCAGCGCATGCCCGGGTTGAATTCGAGCCACAGGGCGAGCGAGGAGCAGATGTCGGGATCCTGGTGGGAAGCGAAGATGCCGGTCAGCGCCGAGGGATCGAATTCGGCCGAAAGCGCCGAGAAGACGGCGGGAAAGATTTCGGCGCCGCCCGGATCGAGAAGCAGGCCGCGTTCGCCGTGGGTGATCAGGTATTCGTTGGTATCGATCAGGTAGCCGGGTTTGTCGGGGTCGCGGACGATGGCCAGCCATTTGTGGTCGCCGTCCTGGAACAGGGTTCTGGTGGTTTTCACGTCGATTCTCGGTGGGGGTATTCAGTGAGCGGCAAAGAACGGCGAACGGCGCAGCGCCTCCAGGGAGCCGCGGATTTCCTCGACGATGCCGTCGAACTCGCCCGACACCTGCGCCAGCGATGGCGCGAAGCTCTGTCCGTAGGCCGCTTCGATCTTTGCCGACTTGGCCAGCACGCCGCCCAGCTCGACCATCTGGAAGGCGTCGTCGAGGGCTCGCTTGAGTTGCCGGCGCAGGGCGGCCAGGCGACGCACGTGCCCGTCACGTTCGGCCGCCCGCTGCTGCAGCACCCGGCCGAGCAAGGCGGCGGCCGCCCCCGCCTGGCCAACCTCGGCCAGCAGGCGATCCTGGCGGCCATTGCGCAGGCTGATGGAGACCTCGTTGACGCAATCGTGGATCAGGCCGGTCAAGGCCTCCATGCAATTGCGCAGGTCGCGCGAAAAGACCCGCAGTTCATTGGACAGCACGCCGAAGCCGAGCGCCGCCGTGCCCGCCCGCTTGGCCAGGAAGATGGCGTTGAGCGCCATGATGTTGATCTTGAAGGAGACGCCGACGACGCGCTTGATCTGCTCGTTGATGGTGACGATGCGCAGGAGGTCGGCGGCGGCCCCGGAGGGCTTCGCCGCCACGGCCGGCAGCAGGGCGGCGCTCATTTCTCCAGCACGTAGCTGCCGGGCGCCTCTGCCAGGGCCGGGAACTTGCGGTTGGCCGCCGGATAGGCCTCGACCATGTCGCCGGTACGCTCGCCCAGCCAGCGCGTCCAGTCCTCCCACCAGGTGCCCGGCTTCTTGTCGGCGCGGTCGAACCAGTGTTCCCAGTGCTCGTTGCGTTCCGGCTCGGCAATCCAGTAGGCGCGCTTGGGCGGGTTGGCCGGCGGATTGACGATGCCGAGGATGTGACCGGAGGTGGAGAGCACGAAACGCACCGGCGCCGCGACGTTGATCTGCTTGCGGATGCGGTAGCACTGCTTCCAGGGCGCGATGTGGTCATCCTCGGCGGTTACTGCATAGAGCGGCTGGACGATGCCGTCGAGGTCGATCGATTCGCCGGCGATGGTCAGCTTGTCGCGCTTGATCAGGTTGTTGTGCAGGTACATCTCGCGCAGATAGTAGGAATGCATGGCCTGCGGCATGCGCGTCGAATCCATGTTCCAGAACAGCACGTCGAACGCCGGCAGATGCTCGCCCAGCAGGTAGCTGTTGACCCAGTAGTTCCAGATCAGGCTGTTCGAACGCAGCATGCGGAAGGAGGCCGCCATCTCCGTGCCATCGAGATAGCCCTTCTTGGCCATCGACTCCTCCAGCGCGTTGATGCAGGACTCGTCGATGAAGACGTCGATGTCGCCGGGATGGGAGAAATCGGTCAGGGTGGTGAACAGGGTCCAGTGCGCGACCGGCATCTTGTCGGCGCCGTAGCGCTTGTTGGCCCAGGCCATGTAGGTGGTGACCAGCGTGCCGCCGATGCAGTAGCCGACCAGATGCACCTGCGGCACCTTGCAGAACTCGCAGGCAACGCGCACGGCTTCGGCGACACCTTCGCTCAGGTAGTCGTCGAAGCGGACGTCGGCCAGATCCTCGCCCGGATTCTTCCAGCTGGTGATGAACACCGAGAAGCCCTGGTCGGTCAGGTACTTGACCAGGCTCTTCCTGGCCGTCAGGTCGAGGATGTAGAACTTGTTGATCCACGGCGTGGTGATGACGATGGGCATCGCCCGCACCTTCTCCGTGGTCGGCGCATAGTGGATCAGCTCGACCAGGCGGTTGCGGAACACCACCTTGCCCGGCGTCGTCGCCAGATCCTTGCCGACAGTGAAGGCATCCGGCTCGACCATCAGGATGTTCTTGGCCTTGGCGTCGCGCTGGAAGTTCTCCCAGCCCTGCTTCAGGCTTTCGCCGTTGGTCTCGACGAAGCGGCGCATGGCGGCCGGATTGAGCCAGAAGAAGTTGGACGGCGCCACCATGTTCAGCCAGTTGCGCAGCCAGAAGGCAGAACGCCGGCGCTCCTTGTCGGAGAGCCCCGGCGTCTCGAACAGCATGTCCTCGAGATGGCGGGTGAAGGCCAGGTACCACTCCTTGATGATGTCCCAGCTGGCCGAGTCGGTCCAGATCGGATCGGCAAAGCGGGCATCGTCGGCGTTCGGCTTGATGACGTCGGCGGAAGGCATGCCCAGCCCGCGGCGCAGGACGTGCGACTGGAGCGAGACGAGATCGGTGGACAGCGCGTTGAGCGCGCGCAGCAGTTCCTGCGGATGCATCATCCAGGCCATCTGCGCGTTGAGCAGCGACGTGGTGACGCCATAGGGATCGATGGCCTTGCTGACCGAATTGCCCAGGGTTTCGAGCGGGCTCTGCGTACGCATGTCGAGACCACCATTCTTGGCTGACGAATTGCCGGACATTTGCCTTACCTCGTAGCGATTATGTGCTTTGTCTATCTTACAGGCTGACACGCTCGCCAGGGAGCGGCGGCCGCACTTCCGGCCAGCCGTGGCGGGCCTTGATCGCCTCGGTGAATGTGGCCGAGGCGGCCGCTTCGCCATGGACGACGAAGACCCGGCGCGGTGCCTGATGAAAACCGCCCAGCCAGTCGAGCAGGGCTGCCTGGTCGGCATGGGCGGAAAGGCCGCCGACCGTGGCGATGCGCGCCCGCACCGGCACCTGCTGGCCGAAGATGCGGACCAGCCGCGCCCCGTCGACCAGCCGCCGGCCGAGCGTGCCGGCCGCCTGGAAGCCGGCGATCAGCACGCTGCACTCATGGCGCGGCAGGTTCTCGCGCAGGTGGTACTTGATCCGCCCGGCCTCGCACATGCCGCTGGCCGAGATGATCACCGCGCCGCTGCGCATGGCATTGAGCTCCTTGGAACGCTCGACGTCGGCCACGAACTCCAGCTTCATCAGTTCCGGATGCGCCTGCTGCCAGGCAATCAGCCCGCGCGTCTCGGCATCGAGCAGCTCCTTGTGGTTGAGCGTGATGCGCGTCGCCGTGTTGGCCATCGGCGAATCGACATAGACCTTCAGCGGCTGCAGGCGCCGGCCACGGACCAGGCCGGCCAGCAGGTAGATGATCTCCTGCGTGCGGCCGACGGCGAAGGCCGGGATGATCAGGTTGCCGCCGGCCGCCCGCGTCCGCTCGAAGACGTCGACGATCTCGTCCTCGGTCTCGCTCAGCGAGCGGTGCCGGCGGTCGCCGTAGGTCGACTCGATCAGCAGCACGTCGGCCGTGCCGCCCGGTCGTTCCGGAT
>WBUO01000260.1 GCA_008933675.1 Dechloromonas sp. | reverse complement strand
TCGTGATAGAGGTAAGCCACCGACTCCACAAGATCTCGCTCGGTCAGGTCGATCTCAGACCGACGACGCGGCAGGTAAATCGCCTTGTTGTCGGTCATGGCACGGTCACCCCGGATGATGGGGATGCCGGTGCGGTCTGCGATAAAGCCAGCGATGGAGGGCAAAGCCCGATCCAGTGATTGAGCACGAATAGCCATGATCGCCTCCGCTTAGAACATCAGAGCGTTGGATTTCAGGGCATCGCGCGGCTTCAGCACTGGAGCTGCACGAACCGGAGCAGACGGAGGAGTGATCCCCATCTGCCCCAGCTTTTCCTTCACCCGCGTACCTTCTACCTTGTTGAAGGCAGGGACAGCGGATGCAGGAACAGGCGGCAACATCACCACTTGTTGTTGCGGGCTGACGCGTACCGGCGGAACCGCTACCGGGGCGACAGGTACTGCTTCGGTCGGTTCAGCTGCTTGCACAGCCTCTTCAACCGCGGGTTCTTCAACTGCTTGTACTGCTTGGACAGGCATCGGCGGGAACAACACATCGCACGCCGGCACACCGTTCTTCACCTTGGAAGCTGCGTTGAGGAGCGTGTCCGTATCGGACGCGGTTTCCACAAGCTTCTCCAGGGTTATGAACGACTGTCCTTGGATGTAGCCTTCCTGCGGCAGTGCCTTCAGGATGTCAGTGATCAGAGTGATGGCGCCTTCCACCGACGGATCGAGGAAGGACAACTTCTTCATCTTCTGCACTGCAGCCTTGAGCGGGCGCAGGGACTTCTGGCCAACACGCTGGTTCTTCGCAAAGGCGTCGTTCTTGAGGAGCTTTTCCATTTCGGAAGAGATCTCCTCATACAGCTGCCGGCCGAGGCCGCGAACGATTCCTTCGACGCCCTCCTCCTCGCTTTGGCCTTCGCGAACGAAGGGAGCGATCTTGAAGACGTCACTGCTGAAGCGACACTTGGCGATTGCCGTCGCCCGTTCAACCTTCAGCGACCGGATGATCGCTTCGGCTTCCGGATTGGCAGCCACATGACCCTCGAACATCTGATCATAATTGGCTTCAAGGGCATCACGCTCGGCTTTGTACTCCGCCTGTGCGTCAGCAATTTCCTTCTCGATACCGGGCAGGTCGTCCGTCAGAACCGCAAAGACATTCTGCGATCCCAAGGCCTTCACACCCTTTGCCTGCAATTTGCGAAACACGCCACGACGGACGGTCTGCAAAGCCTTCGTCCCGTCACCGGGGAAGACCTTGATCGACCCTTCTGTAATGGCCGCACTTGCCGGCAGGCTACCTCCGAGCGCCGCGATGTGATCGCGGGTTGCACGACGATAACCAGAGAAGGTGCTGATATTGATGCTCACCAGCGTCAGTTTTTCATTAAGCACGTCTTGCATGGTATTTCTCCAAGCTAAGTGCGAAATGATCCGACCCCCAGGCGGGGGTATTTTTAAGGACCACCCGCACGGGTTAGTGTCGAGTCCCTTTCGGGGCCCAAATGAAACTCGTGTAAGCAACACACGAGGGTTCCGACCGATGAACCTGGTCGAAGAGAAGCGTCCGATAAACGACAGACGCGGCGTTTCGTTCCTCACGGAACAAAAGCGGCTCAACTACTGCCCGATGCGGCCTCTGAAAGCGGCATTGGGCAGGCGTCGAAAAGAAGGGAGAGACCGAACCCCGAAGGATTCGCGTCTCTCACTGGTCAAGCTGCAACCGGCAGAACATTGCTGGTGTCACCAGGCACTTCCACCATTACGCCCATCTCAACGACCGGGAAGCCAGCCGAAGTCAGCAAACCCAGTTGCGCGTAGCGATGGATGATCAGGCGTGCCAGATACGCCACGATGCTCGGGAAGCGTTCGGTTGCTCCGCTGCCAGGTACCTTTGCGAAGAACGAACCCATCGGCTCATCGTAATCAACGAGCTTTCTGAGCTTCATGCCGATCCAGGCGACATCGACGATCTGCATGTCCATCGTCAGTAACGCAGCCAGCCCGTCCAGGTCCCGCGGATAGCGGCCGGACAAGCGAACGGCGATCGGGCGATGAACACCGTCACTGGTTTCGACTTCAGGAAGGAAAACTGTGAAGTCGTCGCCGGCGTGCGGGCTCTTGATGTCGGCAGTCCACGAAAGTGTTCCTTCGTGGCCGGCATCTCGAACGGGCAGCATGGCATCGATGAGCGGCGACGACTCCCCTGCTTCCGGGACATCGACACCTAGCATCTTCAGCCGGTATTGGACGAGTCGAGCGATCGCCGCAGAGTTGCTGCTGGCAAGAAGCCGTCCTTCACCCAAGGGCATATCGATAGCATCGCTACCGGTTATAGCCTCGAGGACTTCGAGCTTCCTGGAGAGCCAGGCTCGATCCTGCGTACGCATGTCTGCGGACAGGGTTTTTGCCAAGGCGCCGAGACAGCGTGGCTGCTCGTTGGCCAGCACCCACACCTCGAAAGGGTGAGGCCGGCCATTCTCCGTATGCCCTACCGCCACGGCATATTGAGCGTTGCTTCCTTCGACCATGTACGTCCAGCAGGGATTGCCTTCCGGAAATATCGGTCGATTCGGCCAACGCAAGCTGCCGAGAATCGGGCTGGGCATTGCGACAACAGTACGACGGTTCGCCAGCTCGGGGCTGGCCAAGGACAGAGTGCCCTTTTCCATGGTGTTACTCCTTTCAGGGAATATGCGCCCATCAGCGTCCAGGATGGACAGACAGGTTGGCTAAAGGCCCTGATCACGGACACAGCAAGGCTCTTAGCGAACCCCTCGGTGTCGGACAAAAGCCGAAGACCCAGATCGGAGAACAAGTCCCCCGTATGGGAGGCAAGTCCCAGTCCGGGGAAAAAGCCGTACCAGACATCGGTACGGGGAACCCAGCCAGAAGGCCGGATGGTGGTTGCGCTATATCGGGCGCGCCCGTCGCTGGATCACTCCAGAAAATCGTTGCTGGCTCTCACCAGGTCACTTTCCGATGCCAGCGCATGGGGAAGTAACCTAAAGGAAGCCGGCCAGAAAGGAGCCCGAAGGCTTTCCTTTACTGGCCTGAACTTCAGAAGACCGCAGACAGAATCGGGTGCCGCTGAATCAGAGATTCAAACGACACTCGAGGCTTTTTGCGGGGAGGTCGCGAAGTTGCCGAAGCAGCATTCCCGCTCACCAGATTCGTCACTGCCGCGTCATCGAGCTTCGACGTGGTGTAACGATCCTTGATGTCCGACTGGAAGAACTTACCTTTCGACGGTGCATTGCCAAAGCCCGTTGCTACGGACTGAGGCACGTTGTCATAGGCGTACGTCCCACCGCTTTTGAAGGCAATGAGGAGCGTGCTCTTGGCAGCCAGATACAAGTAACCCTCGATGTTGCTTGAGGTTACGGAGATAAAGGACGGATGCATTACGGCACCAGAACCTCTTCGAGAATTGCCCCAAATTCTTGTAAGGCATCCTCGATTTCCTTCTCGACGGTCAGCGGCGGAACCACACCATCCACTTCAACGAAGCCGTTGGGGAGAAGTTTTACCGCGAAATCGACACCCGCCAGGCACATGGCGAAGAGGCTGCGCGGACGCAGCACTTGTCGACGCTTGATCGCATCGATCAGGGCGTTGAAGGATTGAACAACTTCCGTGCCGTAACCAACGTTCGGTGCACCGTACATGATGATTTCCTCTCTACACAGATTGAGCGGGAACCATCACCCCTTGCGGGATATGGTCCCGCAAAGGGTTGAAATGCAACGATTTAGGCTACGCGACGAACGCGACCGGTAGCTCGTTGGAAGGCCGGATCGAAAGCCATGTGCGGATATGCGAACGGTATATCGTCGCCAAGGTCATCGAAGGCTGGGGCCGGAGCGCGACGGCCCTGGGGAGCTGGAGCATCACCATTGCCACCACCACCACCGCTACGCTGATGGCCGGCCGGACGATCATCGCCAGCACCTTCCGAGTCACCAGAGCGACGGTTGCCCAACATCTGCATTTCCGTAACTTCGATTTCGGTCGTATAGCGATCCTGACCATCCTTGTCCTGCCACTTCCGGGTCTTGATGCGACCCTCGATGTAGAGCGAGCTGCCTTTCTTCACGTACTGCGAAAAGATTTCGGCCAACTTGCGATACGCCACCAGGCGGTGCCATTCCGTCACTTCGCGCTTCTCGCCTGTGCCCTTGTCTTTCCAGGACTCAGTAGTTGCGAGACGCACATTTGCAACAGCGTCACCGTTCGGCATGTAGCGCGTCTCCACATCAGCGCCAACGTTTCCAACCAGAATTACCTTGTTAACAGAAGCCATGATTCAATCACTCCAGGTTCGTGGACAATATTTTTTGTCAGTGGACAAAATTTCTTGTCACGTTGTCTGCATGCCGACCCGACCAGCGTACGAAGCACGTTGAGATAGGGATGCCACTCGGATGGATGCAAATTGAGAAGGTAGCGAACTTGCCTGCTACCGCGTTTCCAGAACTGCACACCCCATGCTACGCATGACAGATGGGCATTTCTGAATTTATTGGGACAAAACTTCTTCCCAATTTCACTCACATGAAGCGGTGAGTAAGAGAGCGCTCGGATAACCGACCGAGGCTGCGGCTTGTCTCCTCACGGAGCAAAACCTGGACATGCTTCTCTTCGATGCAGACTCTCTGAATCGGCATTGAAGAAAAGCAAGGAGGGAAACCCGAAGGTTTCCACTCCTGCTAGAAGAAGGTGCTACGCAGTTGGCTGGGCCAGCTTTGCAACCTTAAAGAGGTTCATCGGTGCCTTGCCCTTCTCGATGGTCTTGCGACCGATCTTCAGGATCTCAACATGGTCACCTACGTCAGCTTTCGCTTCACGCAGGGCCGTGCGGAGGTTGGCGCCAAATACCGCTTCCACAACGCCTTCTTGCGTCGTGTAACGGACACCGAAAGTGTCAAACTCGCGATCACCCTTGTTCTGCTTCATCACCCCAACTTCTGTGATGACGCCGCGATACACCGAGGGGAACCGCTTCAGCTTGATTGACTCCGGCGGGGTGTCCTCCATATCGACTGTCGGGGGGACAACCACAACCTGTTCAGGCTGCGCTGCAGGGTTTTCGACCGGGGCCGATTCCACAGCTTCTGTTGCTTCAACTACTTCCTGCTTCGCTTCCTTGGCAGTTTTGCGCTTCCGCTTACCTGCTTGAGCCAGTTCAACCAGTCGTTCATTGGCGAGTGCCATGAATTGCTCGACAGTCTCATCGGTTGGCGCCACGTCCTTGATAACGCCCAGGTCGTAGTAGCTGTCCGAAATGCTCTTCCGCTTTGCACCCGACCAGATGATCAGGTGTGCGGTGCAGACTTGCTTGGTCGCACGGTGACGAACCAACAACGTCGCCTTGTCTGTCAGATGACGCACGATCAGGGGCGACGCCACAATCTCTTCACGCTCGGCAAAGGCCGGGTCGAGTTCGATCTGTTGTTGTACAGCTTCGGGTTGAGCGTCGGCCAGGTTGTCCATGCCGGACACCAAAGCCTTCTTCTCCCGCGGAGTGCGATACGGGTAGAAGCGATACAGGGTTGTTGCGATCACAACGAAAAAGACCAGGAACAGCAGTTTATCGATCAGGTGGTTCATCTCTATCTCCTTAGAACATGTTGTTGAGGACGGCTTTATGGGAAGCGGTGAAAGCTGCTCCTGTGGCCAATCCAAGTTCTTGCGCGACCGGTAGGACGCGCTCCCAGGTATCCGCGTATAGCGGATAGTTCTGGCGTGGAAGGGTTGGGATCGTCTCTTGCGAGTCAGTCACAACCGAGATGTCGCCCAAGGCCTTTCGCAAGGCCAGCAGGCAAACCACAAACATCGTTGCCGATGGCGAGGGACGCACAACACCGCGCCCCTTACCTTCATTGACGGGCATAACAT
>WBUO01000010.1 GCA_008933675.1 Dechloromonas sp. | reverse complement strand
GGTAGTCAGCCAACAGGCTGTCCAGTAACTCCTTGGGTACTGCTTTCTTTCCTACGGTCATCATCGCTCCTGGCAATGTGGCAGTTTCCTGCCGGGTGACCGTTTACACAAAAATTCTTACACGCTCAAGGAAAATCACAGATAACGGAATAAATCATACGCTAACCAATGTCATCAAACTTGATTGCCTTGAATGCCCTTCGCCGAGTTGGGGTTTGCTGCATGCCAATGCGTTCCCTGAACGTGGGATGCCGTCTTGCCACTAGGCACAATCGCTTGAGATAATCCTTCAAGAATTCCGCAATGGGCTGCATCCCGCGTCTCGCCACACCGCTCACGTAGGTCTTTTAATTGCATCTCCAGTTCTTGGAGTTCTTGCATTCGTTGAGCAACGTGCCCAATGTGCAGGTCAAGCAGGCGATTCACATCCGCGCAGTTCTCCTGTGGCGACTCCTTGAAGTGCTGCAAGACCCGAATCTCTTCCAGCGTCATATCCAAACTACGACAGCGCCGAATAAAAGACAGTCGCTGAACATGGGCATCCCCATAGATGCGGTAGTTGCCATCGCTACGGGCAGGTATTGGCAACAGCCCATCACGCTCGTAATAGCGGATCGTTTCCACATTCGTCCCTGTAAGGCGGGCCAGTTCGCCGATTTTCATCTTCACCTCCTGAGGTTCAACCGGGCCGGTTGGAGCATGATGATCGCCATACCGGCCAGTGATACCGCACTGCCTACAAGATCCCATCGAGTCGGCACAACGCCATCGATCCGCCACAGCCAAGTCAGCGCAATCACCACGTAGACACCCCCATAGGCTGCGTAGATTCGCCCGGCGGCCCCTGGATGTAAGGTCAGCAGCCAGGCAAACAGCCCCAAGGAAACGGCGGCGGGGATCAAGAGCCAAGGTGAACGCTGCTGGGTCAGCACCAGCCACGGCAGGTAACAACCGAGAATCTCGGCCATCGCCGTTATGGCAAACAATCCCAAAACTTTGATGAACTCAAGCATTGCTTCGACTCCGTCTATTTTCCTTTATTGTAATCACTTGACTCTGTAGCTACTCAAGGGTTTCTAATACTGGAAACAAGGAGAACACCATGAGTATTGATCCCAACCCGAAACCCCATCAAGAAACCGCCCATAGCGGCTGTGCGGGTGGCTGTTCCGCAGCAGTGCCCTCAGCCGCAGAAATCCCGTCCCCCGCTGCTCTCGCTCAACCTGACGGAGCGCCCGTCTTCCTGATTCCGAGCATGGACTGCCCGAACGAGGAGAATGACATCCGTCGTGCGGTGGCCGGAATCGAAGGCATCCGTTCCCTGCGGTTCCAGCTGTCAGCCCGCACCGTTTCGATTGATGCGACGACGGAAGCCCTCGATGCCGCCTTGGCGGCCATCCGCAAGGCGGGGTTCAGCCCCAAAGCGGTGTCGGCAGATCAGACAGCAACGGAAAACGTCGGCATCAGCGAACTATGGCGAGCCATTCTCGCGCTGGTGCTGGCCGTCGGTGCGGAAGCGCTGGATTATTTCGCGCCCGACGCATTGCCCTTCAAGGGCCTCGGTATGGCATTGGCCGTCGTTGCGATCTGGTTGTCCGGCATTTCCACCTATAGCAAAGGCGTGGCGGCATTGCGGCGCGGCCAGTTGAACATGAACGCGCTGATGGGTGTCGCTGTGACCGGTGCCTTCCTCATTGGACAGTGGCCCGAGGCGGCAATGGTCATGGCCTTGTATGCCATCGCCGAACTGATCGAGGCCCGCTCCGTGGATCGGGCGCGTAACGCCATCAAGGGCCTGCTCGACCTGACGCCGCAGACGGCGGAAGTCCGGCAGGCTGATGGAACGTGGCTGGAAGTGCCAGCAGTAGCGGTAAAGCTGGAATCCTGCGTTCGGGTCAAACCCGGCGCCCGGATACCGCTCGATGGTCAGGTGACGGCAGGATTCAGCGCCGTCAATCAGGCGCCAGTCACTGGCGAAAGCATTCCGATTGACAAGGCGGCTGGCGACCCTGTGTTCGCCGGCACAATCAACGAAACCGGCATCCTGGAGTTCCGTGTGACGGCCGCTGCCGATGACACCACACTAGCCCGCATCATTCACGCAGTCGAACAGGCGCAGGGAACACAAGCGCCGACGCAACGCTTCGTGGATCGCTTTGCCGCAATCTACACGCCGACCGTGTTCGGCATCGCGGTAGCCGTAGCGATTCTGACCCCCTGGCTGCTTGGCTGGACCTGGACGCAGGCGCTCTACAAGGCCCTGGTGCTGCTGGTCATCGCTTGCCCCTGCGCGCTGGTGATTGCTACGCCGGTAACTGTGGTCAGCGGACTGGCCGCAGCGGCCCGACGCGGCATCCTGATCAAGGGCGGTGTCTATCTTGAGGAGGCCCGCAAACTGCGGGTCATTGCCCTCGACAAGACCGGCACCATCACCGAAGGCAAACCCCGTCTGGTCGCCACAGAACTGCTTCCCTCGACGGTCCCTGAATCACAAGTGCTCGCTTGGGCGGCCAGCTTGGCCGGTCATTCAGATCATCCGGTGTCAAAAGCGATAGCAACCGGTCTCAACCTTCCGGAAAATGGCTTGACCGATTTTCTCGCCCTTGCCGGACGCGGCATTGAAGCACGGGCCGACGGCCAAACGCTGATCCTCGGCAATCATCGTCTGATCGAGGAACGCGCTCTGTGCAGCGCCGAGATCGAGGCTCGCCTTCAGGTGCACGAGACGCAAGGCCGGACGGTGACCATGTTGGCGACAGAACAGCAGGTGCTGGCGATTTTCGCGGTGGCGGACACCATCAAGGAAAGCTCACGGGAGGCAGTGACCGACCTGCACCGTCTCGGGGTCGTCTCGGTCATGCTGACCGGCGACAATGTGGCAACGGCTGCCAGCATCGCCAAGGAAGCAGGCATCGACGACGCCCGGGGCAATCTTCTCCCTGAGGACAAACTGGCCGCCATCGAAGATTTACAGCATCGTTATGGCCCGACCGCGATGACCGGCGACGGCATCAACGACGCACCTGCCTTGGCCCGTGCCGACATCGGCGTGGCGATGGGTGCAGCAGGCACCGACACGGCGATGGAGGCGGCCGACGTAGTCATCATGAACGACGACCTGCGCCGCATTCCCGAGACCATTCGCCTGTCACGGCGCACCCATGCGGTACTTTGGCAAAACATCGGGCTGGCCCTAGGCATCAAGGCGATCTTTCTGGGACTGGCCGTTTTCGGCAATGCGACCATGTGGATGGCGGTCTTCGCCGACATGGGCGCGAGTCTGCTGGTGGTGGGCAACGGTGTGCGCATCTTGCGGTGGACTTCCGGAAATGATTTTCGCTGATACAATCCGGCCCATGCGTCGCTGGCTATCTATCCTTCTTCTCGTTTTTCTGCCGTTCCAGTTCTCCTGGGCGGCGGTGGCCGGCTA
This sequence comes from Dechloromonas sp., assembly GCA_008933675.1. Lineage (GTDB taxonomy): Bacteria > Pseudomonadota > Gammaproteobacteria > Burkholderiales > Rhodocyclaceae > Azonexus. The sequence goes on along the minus strand of WBUO01000010.1, from coordinate 40,672 downwards.
TTGCCAGCACGAGACCGGGGCGGCTGCGCAGCACTTCGGTCATCACGACCACCAGCATCAGGCCGACGATCAAGAGGGCGCGCCCGATGCCAAAACCTTGGGTGGCGGCATCGACGGCGATTGCGTCGCCTGCCATGCGAGTTGTGCTGCGGCGATTTTCAGCGTGGCCTCCTTGCCGGCTTCAAGCAGCGCGTCCTTTGCAATTCCCTGGTTACCGGGGAAGCAGACCGCGCCGCCTCTCGCGCACCCCGAACGCCCCAACTGGTCCGTCCTCGCCTGATCGGCGGGGTGGATAGCACTTTCTACGCTTTTCCCTTGCGGCTACGGTGGACTAATCCGCCCTGACGCATTGCGACGCTTCCCGGTCGCACCTCGCCGATTCCCCGTGTGTCTTTTCATCACTGGAGAATCGGATGTTTCGAAGCAAATCGGTTTCACGAACTACCTTTATACCGGCCCGCCTAGTGGTTGCCGGGCTGTGCTCGCTCGCTGCGCTATCGACCGGCGACCTGTGGGCGCAATCGACGCCAGCCCCCGTTGGCGCCGTGATTTCCTTGCCGCAAGCCTTTGCTGCGGCTTGGGCACGACAACCTGAGGCGCAATCCCTCGATCTGCGGCGCGATGCGGCCGAGGCACGTCGGCAAGTCGCCAGCAGTTGGACGGCCCAGCCGCCTTCGCTGGATTTGTCCGGCAAGACCGACCAACTGAGCAAGAATCAAGGCAGTCGAGAATACGCAGCCGGCGTCGCCTTGCCCCTGTGGCTACCCGGCGAACGCTCTCGTCAGGGCGCCTTGGCCGACGCCGAATCCAAAGCCCTGGATAGCCGGGTGACGGCAGCGCAACTGCGCACTGCCGCCGCCGTGCGTGATGCCTGGTGGAACTGGCAGCGTGCCCGTGGCGAACAATCGCTGGCCCGTGAGCGCCTGGTCAGCGCGCAAAAACTGGCCGACGATGTCCGCCGCCGAGCCAAGGCCGGCGACCTTGCCCGCTCGGACCAGCATCAGGCCGATGGCGCAGCAGCAGGCGCCGAGGTGGCACTGGCGGAAAGCGCCAGCCTGCTGGCCGCAAGCACTCAACATCTGCGCGCCTTGATCGGCAAGCTACCGGATGAGAAAGCAACCGACGGGCCGGAAACCCCGCCGGCGGTGCCTGCCGACTTCACCACCCTGGATGCGACCCACCCCGCAGTCGTCGAACTGTTCGACCGGGCCGAAGTCGCTCGCCGCAGTGCCGATCTGGCCAGCGTGCAGACAAGAAACAATCCCGAACTGTTGCTGGCGACCAGCCGCGAGCGGGGCGCTTTCGGCGACGACTATCAGCAGACGGTCACCCTCGGCGTACGCATCCCCTTTGGTTCGGACAGCCGCAATCGCGCCAAGCTCGGCCTGGCCCGCGCCGAAGCCCTCGAAACCGAGGGGCAACTGCGCCTCGAGCGCGAGCGCCTGGCGGCCGATCTGGAAGCAGCAAGAGTGCGCGTCGAATCCAGCCGCGCGCAACTGGCGGCCTCCGAGAAACGCGCTCAACTGGCGCGTGAGTCGCGGGGTTTCTTCGACAAGTCCTTCCGCCTGGGCGAAAGCGACTTGCCGACCCGCCTACGCATCGAACTCGAAGCCGTCGAAGCCGAACGACAAAACGCCCGCGCCCGGATTGAACTGGCTGCCGCGATCTCCGCGCTGCGTCAGGCCTTGGGCCTGCTCCCCGAACAAAAATGAGGAACCCGAACATGAGAACAACCAACACGCTGGCCATTTTGGGATGGGCTGCCTGGATCGCCCTGGCAGCGCCACTGGCCTGGGCCGGTGACGGGCACGACCATGGCGAGGCGCCGGCTTCATCCGCCAGCCCAGCCTCGCCGCGCTTTGCGGCCGTCTCCGAAACCTTTGAACTGGTCGGCGTCGTCAATGGCAAGCAACTGACGCTTTACCTCGACCGCTATGCCGACGGCAGCCCGGTCAAGGGCGCCAAGCTCGAACTGGAACTGGGCGGCGTCAAAATCCCGGTCGAAGCGCATGCCGAGGGCGAGTTCGAGGCAACCCTGATGCAGGAACTAAAGCCGGGGGCTATATCGGTAGCGGCGACCGTCATCGCCGGCGAGGAAACAGACTTGCTGGCGGGTGAACTCGACATCCACGAAGAGGCACATGCCGAAACAACCGCCCACTCCCATGGCTGGAAGGAATACGCCCTGTGGGGCGGTGCCGCCGGTGGCGGACTACTGCTCCTTATCGCTCTGTTGCGCCGCCTGCGCGCTTCCCGCAACCAACGTTTCGGAGGTGCCGCATGAAACCCCGTCTGTTATTCAGCGCTCTTTGTCTTTCCTTCTTGTTTTCCTCAACCTTGGCTCTGGCCGGCGACGGCCATGACCACGGCGACGCCCCGCCCGCTGCCAGCGGCAACGGCCCCAAACGCCAGCCGGACGGCAGCGTCTTCCTACCCAAACCGGCACAACGCCAGATCGGTGTTCGTACCCTGCTGGTTGAGCCCGGCGAACTGCCCCGCACTCATGAACTGGCCGGCAAGGTGGTCATGGACCCGAATGCCGGCGGCAAAGTGCAGGCGATGGTCGCCGGCCGTGTCACACCGGGGCCACGCGGTCTGCCGCTGCCCGGTCAGCAGGTCAAGAAAGGCGAGGTGCTGGCTTACGTGACGCCGGAAGTCGGCGGCAACAGCCGCTCTCTGGCTGAAAGTCGCCTGCGCCGCCTGCGCGAACTGTCCGACACCGTGCCGCGTAAGGCCATCGAGGAAGCTGAAGCCGCAGTTGCCAACGAACAGCTGGTGGCACCAGTCAGCGGTGTTATCGCCTCGGCCAACGTCGTCTCCGGCCAGGTGCTCGAAGCCCGCGAAACCCTGTTCGAGATCGTCAATCCGGAACGCATGCTGATCGAGGCACTGGCTTTCGATATGGTCATCGCCAACGATGTGGCCGGGGCCTTTGTTGCCGTTGGTGAGCAGAAGCTGCCGCTGCGCCTGGTCGGCGTTGCCCGCAGCCTGCGTGAGCAGGCCCTGCCAATGACCTTCCGGGGTGAGGGAGGCGCTTTGGCGGCGTTGGCCGTCGGCCAGCCGGTCCGGGTCTTCGTACAGACACGCAGCACGGTGCCGGGAATCCGCGTGCCGGCAGCGGCGCTGATGAAGAACCCGGCCAACCAGAGCATCGTCTGGGTCAAGACGGCGCCGGAACGCTTTGAGCCGCGCACGGTAGCCGCTGAGCCGCTGGACGGCGCCAACGTGGCGGTGACCAGTGGACTGAAAGCCGGGGATCGGGTTGCCGTCCGCGCGGCGACACTGATCAACCAGATTCGCTGAGCGGAGCCAAGCATGTTCAAGTGGCTTCTCGAAAACAGCCTGGCCAACCGCCTGCTGGTCATCATCGCCAGCCTGGTGCTGATGGCTTATGGGGCATTCACGCTCTCGCGCACACCGGTGGATGTGTTTCCGGACCTCAACAAACCGACGGTCACCATCATGACCGAGTCCGGCGGCATGGCCGCCGAGGAAGTGGAGCAGCTGATCACCTTCCCGCTGGAAACGACCATGAACGGTCTGCCCGGTGTGGAAAGCGTGCGGTCAGTGTCTAGCGCGGGCCTATCCTTCATTTATGTCACCTTCAACTGGAAAACGGAGATTTTCCGGGCACGGCAGATGGTGTCGGAACGTCTGTCCTCGATGGAGGAAGGGTTGCCAACGGGCGTCACCCCGCGCATGGGGCCGATCAGTTCGATCATGGGCGAAATCATGCAGATCGCCATTCCCATCGACACGGCGAAGATTTCGCCGATGCAGGTGCGCGAATACGCGGACTGGGTGCTGCGGCCGCGTCTGATGGCCATCGCCGGTGTGGCGCAGGTAATCCCCATCGGCGGCGAAGTGCGCCAGTTCCAGGTGCAGCCGAACACGACCCGGATGGCCGAACTGGGCATCACACACGAGCAGTTGACCGGGGCGCTCAAGGGCTACTCGGCCAACACCTCCGGCGGCTTCCTCGAACTCAATGGGCGCGAATACCTGATTCGCCATCTCGGCCGCACGTCGCGCCTCGACGACCTGAAGAATCTCGCTCTAGCCGCCCGCCACGGTCAACCCGTTTTATTGCGCCAAATTGCCGACGTAACCTTCGCGCCGGCCATCAAGCGGGGCGACGCCGGTTTCGAGGGCAAACCGGCAGTCATTCTCGGCATCCAGAAGCAGCCAACGGCCGATACCATCCATCTAACCCGAAGCATCGAGGCCGCAGTAGAGGATCTGAAGAAATCGCTACCGGCCGGCATGGAGGCCCCCAAGGTGACCTTCCGCCAGGCCAGTTTCATCGAATCGTCAATCAACACGCTGCAAGGCAAGCTGATCGGGGCATCGGTCTTCGTCGCCGTCATTCTGTTTTTCTTCCTGGGTACCCTGCGCCCGACGGTGATCGCGCTGACAGCGATCCCGGTGTCGATTTTTATGACGGCGCTGGTCTTCGACCATTACGGTCTGTCGATCAACACCATGACGCTGGGTGGTCTGGCCATCGCCATCGGCGGCTTGGTCGATGACGCCGTGGTCGGCGTCGAAAACGTGCTGCGCCGGCTGAAGGAAGACCGGGCCAAGCACCACGATCACCGGATGCACCCGATCGAACTGGTTGCCCATGCGACGATGGAGGTGCGTTCGGCCATCCTCTATGCGACGATCATCATCGTGCTGGTATTCCTGCCGCTCTTCGCACTGCCCGGTATGGAAGGGCGCTTGTTCGTGCCGCTCGGTATCGCCTTCATCGTCTCGACGCTGGCCTCGCTGGTGGTGTCGGTAACGGTGACGCCGGTGCTCTCCTTCTACCTGCTGCCCCGCATGAAGTCGCTTGATCATGGCGACACGAAACTGCTGGCCTGGCTGAAGGCGAGCTATGGGCGCAGTTTGCAGACAGTGCTGAACCGGCCAAGAACCGCGTTGGCGGCAGGTGCCCTCGCCATTCTGGTGGCTGCGGCAGCCGTGCCATTTTTCCCCAAGACCTTCCTGCCGCCCTTCAATGAGGGAACCCTACTGATCGGGATGCGACTCAATCCGGGCGTCACGCTGGCCGAGTCGTCGGCCTTGGCCCAACAGGCCGAGGTGCTGGTCAAAGCGGTGCCAGAAGTCGTGCACGTCGGGCGACGCAGCGGTCGAGCGGAACTCGACGAACACGCGGAAGGGGTTCACGTCAGTGAACTGGACGTCGGCCTGAAACCGGCGTCCGAAATGACACGCTCAATGGGCGAAATTTCGGCCGATATTCGCGCTCGCCTGATCAACCTGCCGGCGGCGATTGCCATTGGCCAGCCCATCTCACACCGTATTGACCACATGCTTTCCGGTGTACGTTCGCAGATCGCCATCAAGATTTTTGGCGACGACTTGGACACGCTACGCGGTCAGGCGGACGCCTTGCGCGGCAGGCTGGCCACCATCCCCGGCATCGCCGATCTGGAAATCGAAAAGCAGGTGCTGGCCCCGCAGATCAAAGTCAGCGTCAACTATGCGACGGCGGCGCAATACGGCGTGCCGACGCCGCAGATTCTGGCAACGCTGCAAAGCTTGGTCGAAGGCGAAAAGGTCACTCAAGTGGTCGAGGGCGGTCGGCGCTTTGCGCTGGTCGTGCGCTTGCCCGAGTCGTCCCGCTCCTTGCAAGGGCTGGGGCAGATCTTGCTGGAGACACCCGGCGGCCCGATTCCCCTGTCAAAGATCGCCACCATCGAGGATGGCGACGGGCCGAATCAGGTCAGCCGCGACGACGGCAAGCGCCGCATTGTGCTTTCAGCCAATGCCCAGGGGCGGGCGCTGTCCGAGATCGTCGAGGACATCCGCAAGGTGGTCGGCGAAAGCAAGCTGCCGGAAGGCTACTTCATCACCCTGGGCGGACAATTCCAGGCGCAAGAAGAGGCTTCGCGGCTGGTTGGCCTGCTCTCCATCGTCTCGCTGGTCCTGATGTTTGTGGTGCTGTTCAGCCGCTACAAGTCGGTCGTCCTGTCGGCCCTGATCATGGCCAATATTCCGCTGGCGCTGGTCGGCGCGGTGCTCGGCTTGTGGCTTTCCGGGCAGCCGCTATCGGTCGCCGCGCTGGTCGGCTTCATCACACTGGCCGGCATCTCGGTGCGTAACGGCATTCTCAAGGTCAGCCATTACATCAACCTGATGCGCATGGAAGGCGAGAGCTTCGATCAGAAAATGATTTTGCGCGGCTCGCTGGAGCGTCTCGCGCCCGTTTTGATGACGGCGTTGGTCACCGCCTTCGCGCTGGCGCCGCTGCTGTTCGAGGCCGAACGGCCGGGTACGGAAGTCCTGCATCCGGTGGCGGTGGTCATTTTCTCGGGGCTGATCAGTTCAACGCTGCTCGACACCTTCCTGACTCCCGCCATGTTCTGGCTCTTTGGCCGTAAGGATGTGGAACGCCTGATGGCCGACCGCGACGCCGGCGCGCTTTGATTTTCACTTCACAAAAGGAACCCTCATGAAACTTATTCATTTAATTACCGCCATTACCCTAGGACTCTCCGGACTTGCTTTTGCAGCAGGAGGTCACGACCATGGCCACGAGCATAAGCCGCTGCACGGCGGCATCGTCACCGAGGTCAAGGACATGGACTACGAACTGGTTGCCAAGCCGGAACAGATCCAGTTGTTTGTACGAGACCACGGCAAGCCTGCCAACATCTCGAAGGGGTCAGCAAAACTCACCGTACTGTCCGGTAACCAGAAGCAAGAGATCAGTTTGCTTCCCGACGGAGATCGCTTCCTCGCCAAAGGAACATTTGTCATCACACCGGGTACCAAGGCCGTAGCGCAAGTGAGCCTAGACGGACCTGCGGTAACGGCGCGATTCGTTCTGAAGTAAAGCAACTGCGACACCTCGGCCATCGGGATTTCATCTGGTTGACCGAGGTATCCTGTCCATTGTGATGACAACGCATTCAGGCTATTCGTCTATAACGCATTGCCTGCCAGTTGCTGAGTCATAGCTTTTAAAACAGTGCCATGCTCCAACTCAAACACTTGCCATCTGGGCCATACACGCTGACCGATGTACTTCTGGTTTGGTCGATGGTTTTTATGGTGTTCGCCGGTTTCTGGCTTCTCAATCGACATCTCAAGAGAGCCCAGAAGAAGCGACCCTACGCGAAACGCCTCACGGGACGGTTGCAAACACGAAAAAAACGTCACCAATAACGAGTCCCGTGTTCAGCTAAGTCCCTGCGAAGGAGACGTGGGTATGGGTAGGCAAGAAAATCAAATACGTAGTTTTGGATGCGGTGAGTACAGCCTTCAACGACTCGACCAAGTCGCTGCGGCCACCGTCAGCAGCGGTGAAGTGCGGGCCAAATGGGCGGTTATGCTTGGCGTTCAGGACCGTCCGGTACCGCCCCAGGCTGTAACCGGCCACATGCTGACGTAGCTTGGGAGGCAAACCAATGGCCGAGTTGCTGTCGGTAGATAGTCGAATTGTATGGTTGCTCGACTCAGTTACCTGCCGTTGGGTACCTCGGAGTACCAATGGCAGAATTGGATCGATTTGAGTCAGCTACCCGATTCGGTGTCATCATGGATGATGAGCAATTTTCTTGAGGAGGAGCATTGTGTTGCTCTCGATTTCTCGGGAAATTCGTTAGTTCTTCAACGTCTTTGATTTTCGGGGTGTTACTGGATTACTAACAGTAAGCGTCATTCAGAAACAACGACGGTTGTGTCATCGCCCGCTCCAAGGAAGCGAAAGATCTGGGCATCCCCATGGGGGCGCCCTGGTTCAAGATTCAGGCGGACGCTCGGCGCTATGGCATCGTCGCCTTCAGTTCGAACTACGCCCTGTACGCCGACATGAGCAACCGGGTGGCCGAGGTGCTCGCCGACTACTCGCCGAACGTCGAGGTGTACAGCATTGATGAGAGCTTCCTGGACTTATCCGGTTTCGCCCGCTGGGGCTATCACGCTTATGGTGTCGAGATCCGGCAACGCGTTGCCGACTGGTTGGGACTAGCCGTCTGCGTCGGAATCGGTCCGACCAAGACCCTGGCCAAGCTGGCCAATCACTGCGCCAAGAAAGCGCTGGCCGGTTCGGATGGCGTTTGCGATTTCACGGTGCTGTGCGAGGGCGAGTTGACGGCGCTGTTCGACGGTATCGCTGTCGGCGAAGTCTGGGGCGTCGGACGAAAGCTCTCGGCTGCCTTGGAAGACATGGGTATCCAGAATGTTCGGCAATTGCGGGAGTGTGATGCCAGAACCCTGCGTAATCGATTCTCCGTGGTGCTCGAACGCACGGTCATGGAACTGCGCGGCGTGTCCTGCATCAGCCTGGAAGAGGTGGTGCCGGAACGGCAGCAGATCATGTGCAGTCGGTCGTTCGGTACGCTGATCTATTCCCTTGCCGAACTTGAAGAGGCGGTGGCTAGTTATACGGCGCGGGCTGCCGAGAAACTGCGGGATCAGGACGGGCTGGCGGGCGCTGTCCAGGTCTCTGTGCGAACCAATATCTTCAAACCGGAGGTGCCGCAGTATCAACGTGCCGTGACCCTTGCCTTGCCCGAGGCGAGTGCCGATAGCCGGGTGCTGACGCGCTGGACACTGCAGATCCTGAAGCGGATCTATCGCCCGGGATACGGCTATCACAAGGCGGGAATTACCTTGATGGAGATCGTGCCGCGGGCGAGTCAGCAGTTGGGCTTGTTTATGCCGACGAAGGAAACGAAGGTGGGTGATGACCGGCTCATGCACACCGTGGATGCCATCAATGCGCGATATGGTTGTGGCTCGTTGCGCCTGGCGGTAGAAGGGATGGAGAAGCCCTGGCTAATGCGGCGGGAGCGTCTGTCACCGCGCTACACGACGGAGTGGGCGGGATTGGTGAAGGTTGGGTCAGGGACTCATGCCTGACGTACCGATGAATGCTTAGCAATCCCTGCTTGCACGTGAGTCCCAGATGACACACAACAGTCCGGCACGTACCGGAAAGGCTGGCGGCTAGATTAGGTCAGCGCTTTATTCGCATGTGGCGGAGCATCTCTTTGAACTCACCCTGCATGGCTACAAGTATTTCACGCGCCAGGCCCCGCCGATGTTCCGGTTTGCTCAGACTCATCAATATGCCAATCAATACCAAGATCAGGACCACCGCAATCCCGCCCGAAACCAGCAATGCCGGTTGCACGCTCCAGCCCTGGAAAGCGACAAGGAATGCGGAGATCGAAGCCAACGCAAGCGCAGTGAGGATAGAGGCCCAGTGCATCGAATTTTCCTGAATTGACGGTTAGGTTTTGCGTTTCGCCCATCTTGCGACTCACGGGTAGAGAGGCAAAGTAGAGGCTGATACACTGATATTACTGGCGCCGCCTATCCCTATGTAAGGCAGGGCTACGTCAGCCTGAATCTGGGGTCGCGGGCAAATTGGAGAAGAGATAACTGAATTGCTGATTTTCTACGGTTTGTTATCACTCCTGGTCGCGGCAGGCGCCGGATACAGCCTGTATGTGTATGGCCAACGAAACCCACGCAAGCGCTTCTGATTCAAGAATCCTCGCATAAATTGCGAGCAACCCGGAGAAGGAGCTAAACATGGCAGCAGGACTGGAAGGAACGCCAGTCCCTCATGCATCGGATCTTGTTCGGAATGCGATTGATCGCATGCAGGCCGCTCCGCCATCCTTTAATCAGGAAGAGTGGAATGCCCTTGCTTCGTATGAAGGCGCAATTGTTTCCGGTGACCCTGAGGGTCAAGTTCCAGAGAACTTGGAAGCAGACGACAACGAGTGATCCTGTGCTGGTGGTGCCATGGGATTGGCGTAGAGCTCAACGGCCGAGGTGAAAAGCATGCCGAAAAAGCGACCAGCCTTGATTTGCAGCGATGGACACCAAGCGCGGCAGCTGCGCCATCAACTGGCGATGAAGCAGGACGAATTCTGGGCGCGAATTGCCGTCAAGCAAAGCGCTGGAAGCCGCTACGAGTCCGATACGAACCCATTGCCCATACACGTGGCTTGCATGCTGCACATTGCCTATGGGCCGTCGGCTAGGGCGCAGAAACTCGTCGAGTGGCTGAGGCAATCGAAAACCGATTGAATACGGTGCCACACCACCTTTGCGCGAGAGCAGAATGCAAGTCAACCGGACGCTCTGATGAACGCTGTAGTCAAATGAACAACCACCATCCTGGAATCGTATGACCCGATCTGAACTCGTCTCAATGCTTGCTGATCGCTTTCCTCAGCTAGTCAGAGCGGATGCTGATCTGTCAGTGTCGGCCATTCTTGACGCCATTGCCGGCACGCTTGCCAAAGGTGGGCGCATAGAGATCCGTGGCTTCGGCAGCTTTTCTTTGAATCATCGGCCGGCCCGAGTTGGTCGGAATCCGAAGACTGGCAAGAAGGTCAGCGTTCCGGCGAAATGGACGCCGCATTTCAAGGCGGGAAAGGAATTGCGAGAATCGGTCCACTGGCACACCGCCGTGACCGATGTAAAACCAGACTACGGTCGCATTACCTCGGCCTCGGGGCCGGCCGAGTACCAGGATCAGATCGACCAGTGGATTGCTGCGGGCGGCGTTCCGACGACCGGAACGATCGGCATTGGACGACCTTCGAAGGCGACGCGCTGAAACGGTCATGTGCCCCCTGTGCCTCGCTCCTCATCAGGCCGAGAGCGCAGCATCATTTCGGTGATGTCGTTATTGAACCGAATTCAAACGAGTACAACAGGTACGACCATGAGCAGTATCGAACGCAAATTGAAATATGAAATTTTTCCTGAGGAGGATGTGTTTGTTGCTCGCTGTCTGGATGTGGAGGTGGCAAGCGATGGCCACACTGACGCGGAGGCCGTGGCCAATCTTCGGGAAGCGCTAACGGTGTATTTTGAAGACCCAGAATTGTCGTTCTCGCTCGAATTGGAACAAGACGTTCATTGAGGCGAATGATGGCCACCTAGCGGCGGCAGGAGTACGGCAGAGAGGAAAGCTACGGTTTCCGTTGAGCGAAACGTAGCGACTACCTTGGCGACCGCGCGACAGTCACCCAAACCTGACTTCGGATTGGCCGAAATTGATCGATGGGGGGTAATGTCAAAACGAAATGGAGCAGGGGGGTAGCGCCAATTTCCGCTCCTCTCTGCCTTATGCAGACCGCAGCGGACGCCTTGTGTTACAGCGAAAGCGGCGCATCTGCAGTCGGCATTCAGCAGCAGCGATTTCGATTCCTCGCAGCATGCCTGACGGAGGCGGGTGTCAAGCAGGAACAGTAATCCGCAGTCGCCACAAAGAACCTCACAATAAAGTGATTCGCTTTGGCGACCTAATGATGGGACATACCCACCGCAGCATTGCTGGGTGTGCGTTGATTGGGTAGTTACTCTAGGGGTTTCGGCATATGAGGACCGCGCGAAGCTTTGTCTTCTGCCCTATGCTTCGATGCGTACCAGGCAAGACCGACCAGGAAGGCAGTGGCCAAGGCCAGAACAACCATGGATTCAATCGCCATTCTCGACCCCTTTCTACTGCCGGTGGGCAATGGATTCTCAAAGAAGCTTCTACTGTACGCTAACGGGCATGGATGCAAGACACATTACAAACAGCAGGCGCCACTAAATACCAAACCTCGGGCAACGCCCCAAACGCAATGGCGGATGGCGTTTGGCACACGTTCAGATGGTCAGCAAGGAACCGGGGAATGTCCTCGGGGCGCAGCCTGGCAATATCGATTGGGCGATCAGCGAACTTCCGCTGCAGAAGGCGCCCTACGATCGAGGCTCATTGATGATGGGTGCCCGCCGCCCATCCTCGTATATCGCGTAGGTGCTCGTCGAGCCGCCTGTCGCCACGGTCCGTTGATCGGCCAAAGCAGTCACCACAGCATTATTCGAGAAAGTCTGTTTCAGGCTAGTTGCTGCCTTTCAGATTTGAATGCTTAGTGACTGCTGGCGCCAATCTGGTCATAGCTACCCCTTCCCCTTGATGTCTGCGCCAAGTCGGAAAACGGGCATTATTTAGGTGCGTGCCTGATCACTCTATCTAATGACGGCTTTTCTGCTCGAAGAACTGGCGCTATCGATGGAGGATCCAACCTGTCGATGCATGATAGCGGGAGTTCTCCACCCTAAGGTCTTCTTGGGGCGTTCGCTTAATTTTCTCCCAATCGCAACCAACTCGCCCTGCGTGTGCCTAAGATGCCAATGCCTCGGCTAGCAGCCCAGCCCCTCGAACGACGCTCGCTCTGAATATCTGCCCATTGGCAGAGTCTCCAACAGGGGTATCCTGTGCAATACTCTTGGTCTTAACGAATCCTCAAGAGTCCATTACCTCCCCCCTCGCGCCTACATCGATGGAGCAGCGGAAGGTGTATGCGTGAAGTCAATGCCTATGCAGACCGAAATTGCCGAATTAAGGGAAGCTGAGGATCTAGCCGTCGACAATCAGGTGTTTTCCATTTTCCCGGCGTCGAGCGGGCTATCGCGATGGTCCAGCGATGAAGAACAACTACCGTCGGGGGAGGCCTCTGCGACATTCGGCCAGCCAAGTCCGTTTCCCACCACGCGGTACTACGGCAGCAAGCGGCGGCAAATGGATTGGTTGCGTGAGGAGTTTGTGCGAGTCGAGGGATGCACCGCACTTGATGCCTTTGGCGGGACGGGTGCGGTTTCGCACTTGCTGTCTCAACTTGGCTGGGACGTCACCTACAACGACGCTTTTCAGTTCAACACGATTTCAGCGCGTGCCCTGTTTTCCCCGGCCAAGATGCAGCTCTCCGTAGCGGATGTAGCCTCCATCCTACGGGCGATCCAGCCGCACCCCGGCTTCATCCACGCCACGTTTGCTGACCTCTACTTTACCGACGAGGAGAATGCCTGGCTCGACGGCTTCATGGTCGCGCTTGCCCACGTCGAGCCGGCTTGCAAGGATCTGCTTCTCCATTGCCTGTTCCAGGCCTGCCTTAAGAAGCGTCCCTATAATCTGTTCCACCGCGCCAATCTCAAGTTGCGCCAGTCTCAGGTCGAGGTGCAGTTCGGGAACCGCACTACGTGGGAGAAAAGCTTCGCCGAGCATATTCTGAGCACCTTCGAGGAAGTGCAGCAGATGCAGCCTAGCCTTGGCAGTAACATCAGAGTCACTGCCGGCGGAGCTGCCGAAGACATCGCCCCAGGCTACGACTTCGTCTATATCGATCCGCCTTATTTCAAGCGGGCGCGGGCCACCGAATCCTATTTGTCGCGCTATCACTTTCTTGAGGGCTTGGCGCGGTACGAGGAATGGCCCCTGTTGCTCGATGCTGGTGACCGTCTGCGACGGATTCAAACGTCGACGATCAACGAATGGACGGACAAGACAGCCCTTATAAAAAATATCGAGGCACTAATCCAGAAGCATAGCAAGGCCAAGTTCGCACTATCCTACGTCTCGGGCGAATATCCCTCCGAGGAGGAGCTGTTTGCCTTGTTCAGTGATAATTTTAGTCACGTGCACCTGTCCCGCCGCGCCTACGGCCGTGCGTTGTCCAAGCAAAAATTCTGTGATCTGTTGCTGATTGGGGAACCATGAGTCTTTATAGTAAGAAACTATCTATCTCGATGCCTTGGGCCATCGTTATCGTCACAATCCTCTTGCTGATTGTTTTCGGCGCGATCAGCATCAACATGACCAACAAGACCATTTTGGCGGAAGAGGGGCCGCTGTGGGTCTTCGCAACAGGTTTGGTCTCCGGTCTGGTCGTCACACTTGCCCAATTCTGTCTCAGTTGGGCCGATGCAAAAGCAATCGACCGTTTCCGACGCATGGGCGTCGAGAACGTGTTAACAACACGCGACGAGGAAACCTACTATGGCACGCTCATTCAGGCGGCACGCTCCCAGGTGGATGTTCTGGGCTTAACAGCGACACGCCTAATGCAGGATTTTGCCGACCTTAACTCACCGAAGCTCGAGAAGCACACGCTGGAACAGGCACTGAAGAATGGCGTACAGGTCCGCATTCTTGTGGCGGCGCCTGAGCAGCTCGGAGCCGACGACAAGAACAAATGCCATGTAAACCGTGAGAACTTCGAGAGCCTTGCGGCCAAATATCAAAACTTCAATGTCCGTTACTTCGATGCCACCCCCATCGCCTCGTTTGTGCGCGCGGACAATGAGCTCGTGGTGGGCCCGGTGCTGCCGGGGGTGAAGAGTAGGCACACGCCGGCACTGCATGTGTATAACAGCAGCCCCTACGCGGCATCGTATTTGAATTACTTCGATGAGACTTGGAATGCCGCCACGTCGTTGGAGCAGATGCCGCCATTTAAGATTGCGACATGATCATTCGTGTGAGCGTCCCGTCACGTGTACATCTCACGTTGATTGACCTCGGGTTCGCAGGCTATCGTCGCAATGGCGGCGTGGGCTTTAGTATTACCGAGCCGCGCTCGACCCTCGCCTTTAAGGCTGACCCAGTTGTTGATCTGCACGCCCTGACGTCATGCGGCTACCCCTCCGCCGAGATCATGAGGCTCACCCAACGCCTAGTACGTCTCATGAAACAGCGGCAGTTGACACAGGGAGTGCGTTTGGTGGAAGTCCAACTGCCGAAGCGGCACTTCGGCTTTGGCACGGGAACCGCCGTGGCTTTGGCCTGCGTGGAATCGCTCTTCTTGCTGAACGGCCTTAGCGAGAGTCCTGAGTATCTGCGCGCCCATTGCGGGCGCGGTGGTGCGTCGGGTATCGGCTTGAGCAGCTATTTCTCGGGGGGCTTCATCTTCGATGCGGGTAGACAATTTAATCCCGCCTCCATCGTTGGGTCGGACGCCACCGACGAGGTGGATGAGCCTCCCTTAGAGATGGCGCGTCTTAACATGATGGATTGGCCCATGGGCGTCCTTATTCCGCCCGGTACCTCAGCACTTTCCCTGGAGCAAGAACAGGGATTTTTCTCCCGGCAGCTACCGTTGCCGGCAGCAGACGTCTACGAGATCACGTACCACGCTCTATTCGGTGCGCTGGTAGCCGTACGGTCCCGCAACTACGATACTTTCTGTGCATCAATCAACACCCTGCAACTCTGTGCATGGAAAAGCGCCGAGATTGATCTCTACGGACAGGCCGTTCGCACATGCGCATCTCATCTCGCGTCGATCGGATGCGATGCCGTTGCGATGAGCAGTATCGGTCCTGCTTTGATTTTCTGGGCACGTGATTTTGACTCCGCGTTTGCGACAGTGGCACGCCACTATGGACCGTCCGCGGTGTTCCGGACCAGCCCAGACAACATGGGCCGCATTCTCTCCCATGATTGAGATCGTATTCTTCTCCACCAATCGATCGAAGCTTGCACATTTTCGGTACTTGGGCGAGAAAGTCGGCATTCGCGTCAAGGGATTCCATGAAACCACCTATTACGCCAGCTACAACGAGCCCAAGATCAACGATCGATCGGAGCTGCTCAAGCTCAGTTATGAAAGCGCGCTTGAGCAATGGCTAAAGCGCAAGGGGGCCAACGACGATGATCTCAGTACATTCTTCTTCGAAGATACCTCAGTCACCGTTGAAGCCTTGAGCAAGACTGAGGAGGTGCCCGGCGTCAATGTCAAATATTGGATGCGTGACATGACGTTTGCCAAGCTGGATGCCTTGCTCAAGCGTGCTGGCAACAACCGCAAGGTCATCGTGCGCTCAGATATCGTGATGCACTTGCCGCAGCGTTGGCGGACATTGCTGAATACAACCGATCGGTATCTTTGGATGGTGGGTGAGTCCCATGGTGTGATTGTCGACCGCGAGCGCGTGATTCAGCCAAACCTAGTGTATCCGTGGCTTGACGATAAAACCTTTAACAAGTGGTTTACACCAGTCGGGGCAAGCGACCCGATCAGTATGCTGACCATCACGGAGGCCGACAGAGCCGACTTTCGGGCACGCGCCTTCGAGGAACTTACTTCGATACTGCGTGATAGGCTCGGCCTTCTCGCGAAGCGCCAGGAGCCCGTCGCACACCAGTTGCAAATCCCCGGTATCGCAACCTATCCGTCCATCTACGTCATTTGCGGACCGAGCTGCTCCGGTAAGTCCACGACAGCGAGTTGGATGAGTGAAAAGTACAAATTGCTTCACATTGAAGCCAGTGATTTCATGTACAAGGCATTTTGGGAGCGCCATGGTCCGGGCTCAGCCGTTCGTATCGGCGACTTTGCGGAGGCAGCGCTCCAAACGCAACCAGGCATTGTGGCGCAGCCCGTTGCCCGATTTCTTCGGGAGACCGAGACCTCGGGCGCTGTTGTGACTGGGTTCCGCTCCACCAAAGAATTGGAGATCTTTCAACAAGAAATAGCTGACAACACCGAGGTCGCGCTCATATACCTGAACGCTTCGGTGCCGATCCGACTGGACCGCGCGATAAAACGAGCCCGCGATGACGTCACGCCGGAGAAATTCGAGAAGCGAGATGCGCAGGAGATCCGGATGGGCTTGCTAGACATTGCCACACTGCCGAATGTTGTGCTGCAAGCCAACGAGGGGAGCCTGCAAGAGCTCTATGGCGCCGTCCGTACCCGGTATAGGAAAGCTTTGCGGGTCTACACGTCCGATAAGGAGTTGCGTGCGCAACTGCAGCAACCACTCCGTGGGCAACTTGAAAGCTTGATTCTTCGGACATTGCTGGCCGAGCGGCCAAAGAAAAAATGGCTCACTACAACAGAGATCGCGGCGGCGCTGAATCGTCGATTCAAAGAGGCGAAATCAAAAAACAATGTCAGTCGTTACTTTAACCAAGAGTTCCATCCATATTACGAGCTACGCTTTCGGGAGCGAGATGGCAAACGGACTGGCTTCCTCGAATATCAGTTGTCAGCCACTGGCATCAGTCGCGCGAAACAATTGAATGCCGCACCGGAAGTCCCTCAGAACCCTAATCGCCGACGCGAACGCGCAGAACATGCGCAGTTGTCACTCACCCTGCCTTAGTCAAAAGACTGATCGACAACGAGCCGATTGAAGTAGTTCCGGTTTTGGGGCAATTAGCTAAGCAAGACTTCTTCCCGTAAAAATCGGGAGATTATCCTACAGGCGGAGCTGCCAGTAAGGGGAAGTATTCTCGACAATGACCACCGGCAGCAATCGCTGCTTACCAGTCGTGTATGGTTTGTCTCTTCATCGTCCGCATTGGCCGACGACCTGCCTGATGTCTTTGGCAACAGACAACAATTCGGCCAATCCGGCCGTTCGAATCACTTCACTCTTCGGTCAGCAAACTGCTGGTTACCTGCCGCGCAGTAAGCAGAAGCGAGGAACGGCAGCATTTATATCTAACAAACTCTGCTTCGACAGAAAAACCAAGTAACGTTGGTGCGAAAGCGACGGGCACCTCTCTCCCTGACCATTTCGGCGAAAAGCTTTCAAAAATGTAACGCGGGGGTCAGCGTCCTGTTGGTATCGGACTCCTAAGATGACATCACGGTTGGACGAAATGAGTCCGACACGATTAACCCGATGTCACAAGGAGAGAACCATGAAAACGAAATTTTCCCAATTAGCCCTGATCGCTGCGATCAGCCTCGCTGCAGCTGGAACGAGCTACGCTCACGAGGATTATTCCGAGGCCGGCACCAACCATTGGCTGAGCCACGTTTCAGAAACCAAGAGCGCACCGACGGCAAATCAACTGGCTTCGTTTGGTTACACGGCCACGAAAAACGCCGACCGAGAGGTCACTCTGTCCAGCGGTAGCAAATATCTGAACGTCACGCGTCTGGAGACCATCAAGATCAACGTCGCTGGCAAGAGCGTCGTCTGGACCTTCGACACGCTGGGGACCGCGCCGTTTCCACTTTCCAAGATCATATCGGGAGCCGACGGCATCACCGTCTACGTGACCGAAAACCCTGCCTATCAGGGCGGCTGATCAACCTGACGGCTAGGTGATGCAATTGTCACCCAGCCGTTGGCAAATTGTCAGGATCGAATCCTTAATATTGATATCGCAGTACAACAGCACCTATTCATGAGGAGATGAAAATGTTCAAGAAGATGCTCGCAATCGTGGCCCTGAGTTCCCTGGGTGTTACCGCCTACGCAGTTGATGCTTCTCAAGTCGAGAAGTCCATTGAGTTGAAGGACGGTTCGACTGTTTATATTTTCAAAGACGGCAAGATGGGTATGGAAGACAAATATGGTCGCGCAACCTATATGGAATCTGGCCATGTGATGGAAACCAAGGACGGCAAAAAAATCATCATGAACGGAAGCGAAATCTGGCGTGTTGACGAATTGCTGCACAAATACCATCGCGGTTAATTTCCCGCATCACTCGAATTCGGCGGCTCCTTTGGGAGCCGTTTTCATTTTGAAGTACCGTTCAAGCATCGCCTTCAATTCCTGACTCCATTGGGCATGATCTCTGGATTGGCCTTGTGCGTATAGCACCGGAGCAACCTGCCGGAAAACGGCATGAATCTTTGGATCGAAATGCTGGTCATCTTCCCGTTCCATGATGCTCAACGTCTCTTCCAATGACAAGGCTGGTTTATACGGGCGAACAGAGGTCAATGCGTCGAACACGTCGACCAGGGCAAAAATCCGTGCGGCCAACGGTATTGCCTCGCCAATGAGCCCATCCGGATACCCTTTCCCGTCGAAGCGTTCGTGATGATGCCGGATGGTCTTCTCTGCGCCAGCCAGCCAGGGATTGCCGGCGACGATCTCGATGCCGAGCATGGCGTGGGTCTTCATGACCTGAAATTCTTCGCTGGTCAGCCGTCCCGGTTTCAACAGAATCTGATCCGGAATGCCGATTTTTCCAACGTCGTGCAGAAAGGCGCCCAGCACCAGTTCGGCAATGGTTTCCTTGCCAACACCCAGTGCTTCGGCAAGTGAGACCGCATAGCAGGTAACCCGGTAGTTATGGGCGTCGGTATCTGCGTCACGCTTGGCGATGGCGTTTCCAAGGGAGCGCAGCAGCGAAAGATTGGATTCCAGGAGTCGAGACGACAATGCCACCGTTTGGCCCAGCAATCCCGACATTAACGGGTAAAGCAACAGCGCTGCCGCGAATACTGATATCGAGGCCGTCAGCGCAGCCCCGCGAATCTGTTGCTCTCTCTCTTGCAGTGCCGAGCGGGACACCAGGCTGATTCCCTCGACATAGCCTGCAAGACGGCCATCACTGGTGGTCATCGGCAGAATGACCTGAACCAGTTCTTCGCCAGCCACCGAAAATCGTTTGCTATGGCTGCCTGGAGCTGGCGGCCATGGATGGCGCTGTTGTCGGGCGATCTCTTTCAGCGACTCGGGGAGTGACCGCCAAGCATCAAACACCATCTCCGTATTGGGCGAAAAAACTCGAATCCCGACAAACTCATCGGTCAGCAACTGCGAAATCGCGGAATGGCTATCTCCTTTATCCCCGCCGACCGCCATTTGCATGGCGGGCGACTCGAAATGCCTGACCCCCGCTATGGCGCGTTCAAGGGTGCGCTGCTCTACGCGATACGATTCGACCCAGTAGGCAAGACCTCCCGCGAGACTGCCAACCAGGAGCGCACCTATACCGAGGCGCCGCGCCAACATGCGGCGCAATTGCCGGTGTGTCTGGGGCAGTTGAATAGCGTTCATTTCAGATTCTGTAGCAGTTCCATGAAGTGCTTGAAGTGGCCGCTGACGCGATCGAGTGAGAATTGGTGCATTAACGAATTTTCAGCCATTTTCTGTCGTTCGACATCCATTTCCACCGTGTTGCCATCAGTAGCCGCTTGGTAAGGTACGTGATACTTTAGTGGGAATGGTGATGTTTGCCCGGTGCCCGAGAGATGTCCGGTAGCCGTGCTCGTCAATGGCAACGATGAGGAGGCACCTTGAACGATTTTGGCAGCCTCTTCAATGTCAATATCAACGGCCTTATAACCTGGAGTATCGGCATTGGCGATGTTCGAGGCCAGGAGTTGCTGCCGATAGACACGAACACCCAGCATTTTCTGCTGAAAATTGTGACCGGCATGACCGCCTTGTCCAACTGTGAAGTGATTGGGATGGGCTGACGCCGTGCTGGAGGCCATTCCGGAAGAATGCCCAGTGTGCCCAACTACCCCGGCACCTTGTCCGCCATGATTGCCATGACTGACCACTGGGTTGTTTGCCTGCTGAACAATCGCCTGATTCAAGGCCTCGGAAAACCCTCCGTTGTTGGCCCCCCCCGAGGACGCACTATGTCCCTCGTGCCCTCCTTGAACAGAAGTAGATGGGGGAATTGCCGGTGGGATAGGAGGGGCTCCAGCCATGACACTGATTACTCGTTCATGATCAGGATGGCCTTCACCGGATCAATCTGGCCGACGCCATGCCATTTCAGATCGCTGTTTGCTACGGCCGGCTTTGCCAGGCATCCATGATTGCATTCGATGATCCAGCGTTTCTGAAGCACCGTTCGACAATAGTTGTAGGTCAGCAGCTTCGGGTCACTGCCGACCGCAAGCGCCAGCGTGCGACATACACATCGATCGCCGTGCTCTGCCGGTTTGTGGATATCCATGACTGAAATGCCGAGGCCTCGATTCCGAGGCCTTTACTGGGCAGTTACTTTCCATCTCGCGGATGGAAATGTTTGCTCTTGTCCTTGGCTGCGTTCGGCTTGTCAGCCTTTGCATCCGGCATGCTTTGCGGCATTCCGGTTTTTTCCTGGACATGGGAATGTGGCTTGGAAGCAGCCTTGTCAGCCTGTCCTTCGGCAGCCTTCGGCGCAGCGGCCTTTTCGTCGGCGAAGACGACGCCGGTCATCGTGGTGCCAGCAAACAGAACGGCGGCAATGAGGGAGGAAACTTTCATGATCTTGACTCCTGAGTTTTGGGGATTTCAACGGTCCGAATCGAATGGACAGATTCAGTTTGTGCTTCTGTCACTGTCAATAGGATGACTTGTTGATTACATTGTTGTCAGGAAGTGTGGCCAAATACGGATTCACCAAATGCCCGATTGCGTCGGCAAGCGCATCACGCAATTGCCGTTCGCAACACCCCATCAAAATTCCGTCCTCCAGTGCATCCTGGGCCATCTGGCGAAGTTCATCCAGGTTCTCATTGAGTACCTTGATTTTTTCCGTACAGGCAATGACCTTGCCGGAAGAGTCTTGCCAGCGCACCGACCCCGACGAACTCATCATCGAGTTCACTTTGTCGAATGTTGGGCTAGTACCTGCAAAACCCGGTGCTGGTACTCCATGCTGTCGAGGGTGTATGCCTTCCAATACTCGATGGATAAATTGCCGACTGCAGCCCACCATGCCCCGCTTTGCCCAGGATCATCCAGAGACAGCGATGAAGTTTGCTCAAGGAGTTCCTTGAGCGGGGAAAACTGCGTGGAAACCATCTTTTCCAAACAATCGAGATTCACGCCAACCAACTGGGAAACCAAATGGAAGTCGGGGGATGTGTTGAAAATTGCGAACGAATTGTGTGCGGACATGATTTTCTCCCTGCGGCACGATCAAGGCCCATTGCCTCGTAGGGGGAGTTTGCCTGT
Source organism: Dechloromonas sp. (assembly GCA_008933675.1). Taxonomy (GTDB): domain Bacteria; phylum Pseudomonadota; class Gammaproteobacteria; order Burkholderiales; family Rhodocyclaceae; genus Azonexus. Next base: position 19,216 of record WBUO01000010.1, on the reverse strand, counting down.
GGGTAGCTGTCGCACCCATAACGGGAACATTACAACTCGGTCACTGTTTCGTCAGCTTGTTGCCGTGCTGTTCACTGGGAGCGATTATCTATTGAGTCTGGGCACTTAGCCCCAGAAAGACCTGTTGCCTCCGCCTCTCGAATTCGCCTGCGGAAACCTGCCACTGTGGGTTATGGGGGGAGTTCAGTTCGACAGCGACAATCCGACGCACATAAGCCAGCGCGGATGCCTTGCCTCGCGTAAGCCGCAACAGATCCGGCATTGCCGCATCGAAGGCATCGCGATGATGGTCTCTCAGATCGGTGGTGAGCACCACAAGAATGGCAACGGCATCCTCAAACGGTCGCATTGAATCGTCTTCTTTGGACAGTTTCCCCCCTGATAGTGCTTTGTTTGAAGCATCCGCTATTGGATGCCAACCTTCCGCTGCTCAGCCCGCACATAGGCGGTGACGTGGGCGACGTCGTCCGGCGTCACCCCTTTCACCGGAGCCATGTCGCCAAACTTCCAGTGATGGGCCCGCACACCGTTGGCCACGGCCAACTGGAACGCCGCATCGGCATGATGTGACGGCTCATAGATCTTGTGCAGCAGGGGCGGTCCCTTTTCCGATCCCTTCAAGTCGCCGCCATGACAGCCCGCACAGTGATTGGCGAACAGCGCCTTGCCCGTGCCGGGATTGGGCATTAGGCCGGGACTGGGTTTGGGAATGCTCCAGCCTTGAGCCTGGGCAAGGCTTGGCAGCATGGCCACAACAAGAGCCACAGGAATCCAATGCGAAAGCTTGTGTCTCATTGCTCCATCCCCCGTTTCATTCGCCACTGCTTGACCAGGGCGTAGATGGCGGGGATGACTGCGAGCGTCAGCACCGTCGAGGAAATCATCCCGCCAACCATCGGCGCCGCAATGCGACTCATGACTTCTGAGCCGGTACCGGTACCCCACATGATCGGCAACAGGCCGGCCATGATCGCCACCACCGTCATCATCTTCGGGCGAACCCGCTCCACGGCGCCTTCCATGATGGCCTCGTAGAGATCGTGCAGGGTTGGCGCTTGGTTTTCCGTCCGGCGCTTGGCCTTCAGCGCTTCCCAGGCATGATCAAGGTAAATCAGCATGATCACCCCGGTTTCCGCTGCAACCCCGGCTAGGGCGATGAAGCCCACGGCGACGGCAACGGACAGGTTGTAACCGAGCAACCACATCAACCAGACCCCGCCGACCAGCGCAAACGGCACCGACAGCATGACAATCAAGGTCTCTGTCAGACGTTTGAAGTTCAGGTAAAGCAGCAGAAAGATGATCAACAGCGTCACCGGGACGACGATCTTCATTTTCTCGATCGCGCGCTCCATGGATTCGAACTGGCCGCTCCAGGTCGCGTAATAGCCCGGCGGGAATTTCACGTTTTCCGCCACCGCCTTCTTGGCATCGGCGACATAGCCACCGATGTCGCGTTCGCGAATGTCCACGAAGATATAGGCGGAAAGCAACGCGTTTTCAGTCCGGATGCCGGGCGTTCCCTTGGCCACCTCGACGCGGGCCAATTGGCCGAGCGGAATCATTGCCCCCTCCATGGTCGGCACCAGCACCTCGCGGGCAATCTGCTGCGGATCGGAACGAAGTTCACGCGGATAGCGCACGGTGACGCCAAACCGTTCGCGCCCTTCGACGGTCGTGGTAACCATCTCGCCGCCCAAGGCCTGGCCGATAACATCCTGCAAATCGCCGACCGCCAGCCCATAGCGGGCCAACTGGGTGCGGTCCGGTTCGATATTCAGGTAAAAACCGCCGGTAATCCGTTCCGCGAAAGCCGAGGTAGTGCCTGGAACTGCCTTGACGACCGTCTCGATTTCGCGGGCCAGTCGTTCCATCTCGTTGAGATCCTTGCCGAACACCTTGATCCCGATTGGCGTCCGGATGCCGGTCGACAGCATGTCGATGCGCGCCTTGATCGGCATCGTCCAAGCGTTCGATACGCCCGGGAACTGCAAGGCCTTGTCCATTTCGGCGATCAGCTTGTCGGTCGTCAATCCAGGGCGCCATTCGGATTCCGGCTTCAGATTGATCACCGTCTCGAACATCTCCGTCGGCGCCGGGTCCGTTGCCGTGTTGGCACGACCCGCTTTGCCATAAACCGATGAGACTTCCGGGAAACTCTTGATGATCTTGTTCTGGGTCTGCAACAGTTCCGCCGCTTTGGTGATCGACATCCCGGGCAGCGAAGCCGGCATGTAGAACAGCGTGCCTTCATTCAGCGTCGGCATGAACTCGGAGCCCAACTTGCTGGCCGGATAAATCGAGACCACCAGCGCGAGCAGTGCGGCCACGATAGTGGTCTTTTTCCATTGCATGACGCCGGCGATGATCGGGCGATAAGCCCAGATCAGGAAACGATTCACCGGGTTTTTCGATTCCGGCATGATTTTGCCGCGAATGAACAGCATCATCAGCACCGGCACCAGCGTCACCGACAGCAATGCAGCGCCCGCCATCGAGAAGGTCTTGGTGTAGGCCAAGGGCGAGAACAGACGTCCTTCCTGGGACTCCAGCGTAAAGACGGGCAGGAAGGAAACGGTGATGATGAGCAGCGAGAAGAACAGTGCGGGGCCGACCTCTTTGCAGGCCGCAATCATTGCCTCGATGCGATCCCCGTGGGTATGATCCTCCGGCAAACGCTCGATGTGCTTATGGGCGTTTTCGATCATCACGATGGCCGCATCGATCATCGCCCCAATGGCAATGGCGATACCGCCCAGACTCATCAGGTTCGAGTTCATTCCCAGCAATCGCATGGCGATGAAGGCAATCAGCACCCCGACCGGCAGCATCAGGATGGCTACCAAAGCACTGCGCATGTGCATCAGGAATACGACGCAGACCAGCGCGACGATGAGACTTTCTTCCGCCAAAGTGCGCGTCAAGGTGTCAATCGCACGGTGAATCAATTCCGAACGATCATAGACCGTCTGGATCGTCACGCCCTCCGGCAGGCCGGCAGAAATCTCGCCGATCTTTTCCTTCAGGTTATGGATGACTTCCAGCGCGTTCTGCCCGTAGCGCGCCATGGCGATACCGGATACCACTTCGCCTTCACCATTCAATTCGGTGAGGCCACGCCGTTCGTCCGGCGCCAGTTCGACGCGGGCAATGTCACGGACCAGGACGGGCGTTCCCCCTTGTGACTTGACCACCAGGTTTTCAATATCAACCGTGCCCCGCAGATAGCCCTTGCCACGTACCATGTATTCAGTTTCCGCCATCTCGACGACACGACCACCGACATCGCGGTTCGACTCCCGAATGACTTTTGAAACCGCCGCCAGCGGAATGCCATAGGCGCGCAATTTCACCGGATCAACCGTGACCTGGTAGGTCTGGACAAAGCCGCCAATCGAAGCCACTTCGGCGACGCCATGCGCCTTGGTCAGTTGGTAGCGCAGATACCAGTCCTGCAGCGTGCGCAGTTCTGCCAGCGTCTTGTCCTTGGCGAGTAGCGCGTATTGATAGACCCAGCCCACGCCCGTGGCGTCCGGGCCGATCTGCGGCGTGACGCCCTTGGGCATGCGGCCAGCAGCAAAGTTAAGATATTCGAGTACCCGGGACCGCGCCCAATAAATATCCGTACCGTCTTCAAAGATGATGTAGACGAAAGAGGCTCCGAAGAATGAGAAGCCGCGCACGACCTTGGACTTCGGTACCGACAACATGGCCGTTGTCAGCGGATAGGTCACCTGATCCTCAACTACTTGCGGTGCCTGCCCGGGATATTCGGTGTAGACAATGACCTGTACGTCTGAGAGATCAGGCAAGGCGTCGAGCGGCGTTTTCATGACCGCAACGACACCGCCGACAATGACGAAAAGTGTAGCCAGGAGGACGAGGAAGCGGTTGCGTCCCGACCATTCGATGATTTTGGCGAGCATGGTATCCCCTGTCAGTGGCCTGCGTGGGGATTGGCCGCCACTTTGCCAGCCATCGGTTTGATGCTGGTGACGACCCATTCACCGGGTTTGCGCTCGACAAACTCGAAGGCCACCGTCGCACCCGGTTTGAGTCCGCTCAACAGCGCCGGCGTCGCGACCTGGAACTCCATGGTCATGCCCGGCCATTTGAGACTGGCGACCGGCCCGTGATTGAGCGTCAGCATACCTGCCTTGGCGTCGAACCCCTCGACCGTGCCTTCGGCCTGATGCCCGACAGCAGCAGGCTTGGCTGACTCCGGCTTCGGCTGGCTGCCGTGGCTAGCATGGCCGAAACCGCCGACCGCCGCCTTCAGGTTGCTTTCGGCGTCGATCAGGAAATTGGCGGCAACCACCACCGGCTCACCATTCTTGACGCCTTCAAGCACCTCAACATGGTTGTCACTGCGTTGCCCCAGCTTGACCTCGCGTGGCTCGAAACGGCCTTCCTTCGCCTGGACCAGCACGATGCGGCGGGTGCCGCTGTCAATCACGGCCGAGGTCGGTACGGTGACGACCTCTCCTTTGGCCCCGACCGGCAACTCGACCTGGGCGAACATGGCCGGTTTCAGCAACTGACTGGGATTGGGCAGTTCGACTCGCACGGGTACCGTCCGCGTCTCGGCCTTCAGGGTCGGATAGACGTAGGTGATCGTCCCTTCGAACACTTTGTCCGGGTAGGCATTGATCCTGACCTTGGCTTTGGCACCGGTCTTGACCTGACCGATGTCCTGCTCGAAGACGTCAGCCACCACCCAGACCGCCGACAGGTCGGCCACCTGATAAAGCGCCTCGCCCGGCATGAAACGCATGCCCTGCAGGGCTTTCTTTTCGGTGACAATGCCGGCGACCGGTGAGCGGAAAGTCAGCGTGCGCCGTGCTTCGCCGGATTTGGCCAGCGCCTTGACCTGCTCCTCCGAAATATCCCAGTTCTTCAGACGCAACAGGCTTGAATCGGCCAGTTGCTTCATGCCGTCCCGCGCTTGGCCGCCGGCTTCCTTCAGCGACTCGACGCCTTGGGCGGCAATCGCGTATTCGCGCTGGGCGGAAACCAGTTCCGGGCTATACACCTCAAACAGCGGCTGCCCCTTGCTGACCGGCTGGCCCGTGACATTGACGTGCAGGCGTTCGACGTAGCCCTCGAACTTGGGGGAAATCGCGTAGATGCGACGCTCGTCCGGCTCGATCCGACCTGCGGCGCGGACCACCTTGTCAAGGACGCGCAATTGGGCGACTTCGGTCCTCACACCCAGTTTCTGCACCTTCTCGGTGCTGATCTTGATCTGGTTGGCCGATGCCGGCTCCTCATCCTGCTCTCCCTCATAGACCGCGATGTAATCCATCCCCATCGGGTCTTTCTTGGGCACCGGCGAGGTGTCGGGCAACCCCATCGGATTACGGTAGAAAAGCAGTTTTTTCTCTTTCTTGGCCGGCTCGGCCGGAGCGCTGGCGACCGGCACAGCATCGCCATGGGAAGCGCCGCCACGTCCGCCCAGCCAGTAACCACTCCCGGCTGCCACGGCAACGGCAATAACGCCGATGGTCAGTCCTGCACCCTTGTTCATAGATCTTCCCCTAAAAGACGTTCGATTTCGGCCAGACGCATCTGGGCGTCGACTTGGGCCTTAAGCTGGTTTTGTCTGGCCTGCCGGATTTGGCGCTGGGCATCGAGCAAGGTGGCGAAATCGACCTTGCCAGTCTCGTAGCCGGCCAGTGCCGCCTTGAAGGTCAGTTCGGCCTGTGGCAGTAGGCTGTTGGTCAGCAGGTTTTCCGTGCGACGGGCGGCTTCGATGCCGGCCAGAGCCTCGGCCAGTTCGGCAAAGACTTGGTTGGTGGTGGCTTCCTTGCGCGAGCGCGCGGCATTGAGCATGGATTCCGATTCCCGCTCCTGTGCCCGCCGCGAAGACTGTTGCAGTGGGATATTCAGTTCGACCATCAACTCCCATTCCTTGATGGCGCTCTGGTACTGGATGGGGGAGACCCCCAGCGTAAAGTCGGGATAGCGGTTTTTGTAGGTCAGGTCGCGGGATTTCTCGGCGGCTTTGATTTTCGATTCATCGGCGAACAGTTGTGGGTTGCGGGTTCGCACGCGCTCTTCCAGCGTGGCGTAATCCAGCGCCACGGGAGCCGGCAGTTTGCGCAACTGCGCTGGTTCCTGCAAGGACGCATTGCTTGGGCGGGCCAGCAAGGCGTTCAGCCGGGCATGCAGGTGGTGCTGTTCGGTCTCCAGCGCAATCAATTCGTTGCGCATGTTGGTCTGCTCGACCTGGGCGCGGATGACATCCTGCTGCGCCGCCAGGCCGCCGGCGTAGCGCACCTGGGCGACTTTCTCCAGGCGGGTCATCAGGTCGAGAATTTCCCGAGTCAGTTGTTTGTTGCGGTGCACGTAATAAAGTTGGGCGAAATTGACTTTGATCCGCCCGGCAACATCGGCCCAGGTGCCCAACGCACGTCCCTTGGCGCCGTCGGCTTCAAGCTCGGCGATTTCGCGCTTCAGGTCACGCTTGCCGAACCAGGGTATGTCCTGCATCAGCAAGTAACGGGTGCTGCCGACGCGATTTGGGGCTAGCGTGGCACTCTGTTCGCCCATCCGCGTTATGTCACGCAACTCGGTCCGAAACTTCGGGTCGGGCAAGGCACCGGCCGGCGTCACCCGCTCGCCTGACGCTTCGGCCTCGGCCTGCATCGCGGCGTACTCCGGATTGCGTGTCTTGGCATAATTGATCAGGCTGTCCACGTTCGCACCAAGGGCGGCGTCTTGGGCAAGCACGGGCGACCCAAAGGCGGTGGCAAGCGCCAGGATCAAAATGGGTAACGGCCTGAGTCGGCGCATGCGACCTCCCTGCAATATTTGTTTTTATGAAGCATGCTGACAGCGAGAGGTAAGCACCGTCTCGCCGTCAGTCGATTGGGTTATTTGGCGGGTTCGAAATGGACGACGGTGATGGCACCATTCACGTTTTCGGCCATGAAGCGAATCTTATCGCCGGTTTTCATCTGGTCTAACCAGGCGACATTGGAAACCTTGAGTACCATGGTCATCGCCGGCATGTTCAGGTTGGTCAGTGGGCCATGCGACAAGGTTACTTTGCCGGCTGCCTTGTCCACTTTCTTGACCTGAGCGTCGATCATCTGCATTTCAGCAGACGCGGCGCTCGGCGAGGCCATGGCATGCCCGGCATGGTCGCTTGCAGCTTGGGCAGAAACGGCGCCGAGGGTGGAAAAGGCGATCAGTGAGGCGGTGATAAGTGCTTTCATGAGTTTCTCCTGTTTGGGGGATCAATGTTTGGCAAAGATGCTGGTTTCGCCACCGGCCTGGACCAGCAGCGTGTTGTAGGGGACGGGTCTCGGGCTTTCCATGCCCGGCGATCCTGGCGGCATCGACGGCACCGCGATGCCGAGGGCTTTCGGTTTTTCCTTGAGCAGACGCTGGATGTCGGCAACCGGCACATGGCCTTCGACCACATAGCCGGCCACCTTGGCGGTGTGGCAGGAGCCCAGCCGATCGGGCATCCCCAATTGTTTGCGGGCCGCCGGGACGTCCATGACGTTGTGCGAGCGGACCTCGAAGCCCGCATTTTTCAGATGATCGACCCACTTGCCGCAGCAACCGCAATTCGGGCTCTTGTAAACATCCACCATTTCGCCGGCCGCCACGGCAGTGGAAAGGCCGGCGCCGAGGACGGAGCTCAAAGCAAGAACAAGAAAGGGGTTACGCATGGCGAAGCTCCTGTGTCAGTCGAGTGGCGTCAGTATGGATAGCCGACGCCAACAATTTGCTGTCCGTCGGATTACATTTTTGTAATCTTTATGGGGTTAATGTTTGTGCGCTCCGTGGTCATGGCTGTGCGCATTTTTGCCCTTGGCCACCGGCTTTTCCTCGACCGGGGCTGCTGGTGCCTCTTCGTGGCCTTCCAGTCCGCCATGGGAATGACCGTCACTGGCTGCCACCAGTTGCTCGTAGGCGGTCGCCGACAGCAAAGGCATCTTTTGCAGGAAGGCCGTCAGGTCCCAAATGGCCTCATCCTCCATGCCGCCCTTCGACCAGGCCGGCATACCGGAAGCCTTGATGCCGTGCTTAATGATCCAGAAATCGCGGGCAGCGTCACGTGACGATGGCGCCGCCGGTTTTTCGGAAAGATTGGGGGGAGTCGGATACAACCCCTTGCGAATCTCCGAATCTGGCGCTTCCGGAGACAAATGGCAATTGACGCACATTGCAGCATAGTTGCCGGCCCCGCGTCGCACGCGCTCGGGATCGGCAAGATCAGCCGGGATCTGGATTTCACCCGTACGGCTGGCAATGGCCCTTTCGCGGGCAAACGTCAGCGCCTGGTAGGTGAAGGAACTGTGGGGGGTGTCGGCGCCGACATCGACGACGCCGGCCACGACGACGATCCCCGCCGTTGCCGCGCCCAAGCCGATGGTTGCCAGAGCACCCCAAATAAATCTGCACATAGTTTTTTCTCAGTAAGGGTATGCGGAGTCCAATTGGTCTTGCTCCGAAATTGCTATTTTGTCTTTACCAAACCAACATCTTGCTGACTTGCGGATTACATTTCCGTAATCTAGGCAATCGGCCTTTAAAAGCGACGGAAAATGCGCCATCAATAGCCAATGATTGGTGGAGAGAACGATGAAAATTCTTGTGGTGGAAGACGAAACCAAAACCGGCTCTTACCTCAAGCAGGGGTTGGTCGAGGCGGGCTTCGTCGTGGATTTGGCCGTCAATGGCCTCGACGGGCTGCATCTGGCGCTGACCGAGGCCTATGATCTGGCGATCCTCGACGTCATGCTCCCGGGCATCGACGGCTGGCAGGTGTTGCAAGGTATTCGCCGAGCCGGCAAGGAAATGCCGGTACTGTTTCTGACGGCACGCGACCAGGTCGAGGACCGGGTCAAGGGACTGGAGTTGGGCGCCGACGACTACCTGGTGAAGCCCTTTGCCTTCTCCGAACTGTTGGCGCGAGTCCGGACCCTGCTGCGGCGGGGCGGCAAGGCGAAGGAGTCCGAGTTCCTGCGCGCCGCCGACCTCGAACTCGACCTGCTGCGCCGCCGGGTCAATCGCGCCGGCAAACGCATCGATCTGACCGCCAAGGAGTTCGCGCTGCTTGAACTGCTGTTACGCCGCCAGGGCGAAGTGCTGCCTCGGTCGCTGATTGCCTCCCAGGTTTGGGACATGAATTTCGACAGCGACACGAACGTCATTGAGGTCGCCATCAAACGCCTTCGGGTCAAGATTGATGAGGGGTACGAACCCAAATTGATTCAGACCGTGCGCGGCATGGGCTATGTTTTGGAGATTACCGATTGACCCCAATCCGCGGCCCCTCACTGACACTCCGGCTGACTCTGCTGTTCGCGCTGGCCTCGGCCTTTGTGCTGTTCCTGCTCGGCCTGCTTATCGGCAATGCGGTTGAGCGCCACTTCGAAGAGCAGGATTTGGATGTGCTGACCGGCAAAATGCAGTTGGCAAGGCATATCTTGGAACGAAAACCAGATAGTCAGCCGAAAGAGACACTGACCCAGCAATTGGACGATGCGCTGACGGGGCATCACGGGTTGATCGTTGCCGTCTATGACCAGAATGGCGAAATGCTGTATGCCAACGAAGCGATGGTGTTTCCGCAGGATCTACTAAGCATTGGCGCGACACCAAGGCGCGAGCAACCCGTCAAATGGAACAGCAACGACGGCCAGCCATGGCGGGGAGTTTCCTCGATGGTCAAAGGCACCGATGGTGGCGTTAGTTACACCGTGGCAATTGCCACCGAAATCACCCATCACGAGCACTTCATGACTTCCTTCCGGCAGACTTTGTGGGGGTTCATGAGCCTGGCGACTCTGGCGATGGGATTGCTCGGCTGGTTTGTCGTCCGGCGCGGCCTGTTGCCTTTACTGGCCATTAAGCGGCAGGCGGCTGAGATCACCGCCAATCGCCTGCATACCCGCTTGCCGGTCGAAGCCATCCCCCGCGAATTGGCGGATCTGGCCGACACATTGAATGGCATGCTTTCGCGCTTGGAAGAGTCCTTTCAGCGCCTGTCGGATTTTTCATCGGACTTGGCTCATGAGTTGCGAACGCCGGTCAGCAATCTGTTGACCCAGACACAGGTCACGCTCTCGAAAGCACGCTCCGCAGAAGACTACCGGGACACCCTGGCGTCGAACACGGAAGAATTCGAACGCTTGTCGCGAACCATTTCCGACATGCTTTTCCTGGCCAAGGCCGACAACAACCAGATCATCCCCAATCAGGAGCCGATAGACCTTGCCGAGGAAATTGGCGATTTGCTGGAGTATTACGGCGTGCTTGCCGAAGAGAAATCGATAGCCTTGTCGCTCACAGGTAACGGCCAAATCGTCGGCGACCGATTGATGTTGCGCAGGGCGGTTAGCAATCTGCTATCCAACGCGCTGCGCCACACGCCGAACGAGGGCAAGGTTACCGTTCGAGTCGACAATAACCGTGAAGGTAGGATTTTGGTCTCCGTCGAGAACACAGGGAGCGATATCCCTACCGAACATTTGCCCCGCCTGTTTGATCGTTTCTACCGTGTCGACAGTTCGCGCCTGCGCACGACCGAAAATTCAGGCTTAGGGCTGGCGATAACCCAATCTATTGTGTTGGCTCATGGCGGGGATGTTGGCGTCAACTCGGAAGGTGGAAAAACGCGCTTCACACTTTCTTTACCCTGTGCCCATCAGTAGGGGGCCGCTTTTTGTAAATCGATCCCGCCAATACCAAGTTCTAACTCAACTACAGGGCTAGAAACAGACGAGGGGGCCATTTGAATCTCTTGTGGGTGTTCAAAACCCATCATCGAGGGAAGGCTAAGGGCTTCGGCGAAACATTTTTAGCCAGTTTCTTCGCTTGACCTTGCCTCTGTAGTAAGGTCAAAGGGTCGCTTACCGCCGCATTGCCGACAATTTCAGCCAGAGTGTCGAATGGCAACTCAGGCCGAGATGCCGTCGGAGGGTAGTCGCTGCTTACTTGAGAAGTGACAAGCCGCAATTGAGCGGGTCGAAACAGCTCAATCAGGCGCAAATAGATTCATTTGGCATGGTGAGGCCTGGGCGAGTCGTCGGCAGACAGCCCCGACAATAGGTGTAGTTGCGATCAATGTGCCCTCACATATGGCGCGAGAATGGATGTGCCGCGGGATGATAACGCTCAGTACCCGGCGGCCACTCCGAATGCGGACGACTTCGCCCTGGCGCGTAAAGCGTCGCCTTATGACGCTGTCGCAAACGAGTGTCGTGAGCGGTGTTGCACTCCCGAGCGCCTGTCCCAATTTGATCTGAAGCGCAAAGTCTCCTGAGCTGCATGCCAGGTCGACTTGGATCGGCGAATCATGCATGGCAAGGAATCTGGCCAAGGCTTGGCGTATATGGTGCAACGCCAGCCCATCCACTTGTAGTGATGGATGGTTCGGTTGGCCGTACGATCGAGTGCGCACTCCCAAGGGACGGGACGATAATCGGATCAAGTCGAGCATAGTGATGGCAAGTCGGCTTGTGATTTCGTGGGCGTGCTGGGACTCGTCTCTCGTAGATGTCAACTCGACAGACAACGAAGCGTCGGTTGGGGGGACGTTCAGTACGACGCTGACGCACGCGGGGCCAAATGCCCCGCGTGCGATATAGCCCAGGATCTTTTGCAATTCGCGCAAGGCGTTAGGCGAAAGGGCAGGAGATATCATCAAGATCGGGTGGATAGATGTATGCATTGCAGTCTCCACGGTTGAGGACGTGTTGACGCAATGCCGCTCGCATGGCGGCGCCCGGCCAACGGAAGGCTTATTGGCCGGCGATGCGATCGAGACGAACGTAAGGCGCGGTAATGATTGCCGCAGAGAAGTGCGACGATTGGGGGGGGCGCTGTGGGGACTGCCACTGCGCGCAATGAAATGACTTGTACGTTGGCCTAGATCTAGGCTTCGAACAGAAGGTTTTCCAATGCGGTCTGAGTAGTCTCAGTGTCTCCAGCGCTATTTGGATGGAGTCACATTGCTGGCCGTATTCGACCGGCAATAGGCAACGAATGTCGTCGCTGATGATACAAACGGTTTGAGCGTTGCGTCGCTCAGTTTTAGGCCGTGAGGCCGTCGGCTAGCGTATTCAGGGGCCAGCTACCCGCCTCCAATATGCCGATAGCCGTCTCGAAGGTCAACTGTTCTGGCCACCGTCTTTCAAATTTAGTTAGGGCGCCCCGGTATAGAGGAATGCCAAAAGCTCTTGCCAAGTCGTACTGAGATCACCACTCTCCGCGGGGAGATAAAGCGATCTTCGCTGTACGGTGGCGGAACGCGACTGTATTCCGCTCAGGCCAACTAATTGAAGGCGGTGCTGCAGGCCTTGGGCGATAACTGCGGGCATTAATACCTGTTTTGCCCTTGGCCGAAGCCACTCTACGCCAGAGCTGATAAGGGCCTGCAATTGCGCATCGCTAGGTAGAGCCAGCCAGAGCGCTGCAGCGGCGGCTGCCTCTGTTTCGGAGAGTTGCGGGCGACGCCGGTCACGATGAACCAGTCGTCCGTGGGCTTCAAGATGTCGAACCCGGTCGCGAATGATTCGCGCATGCTCGCTCATTTCAGCGGTAACACGACCTATTCTCGCGTTTGCATAGACATTCCAAGCGTCTTGCATGTCGAGTCGCTCAACGGAATTGCTTCCACCCTCAACGACTTGTTGAATTGCGATAGGCTGGTATCGAACGCGATTGGCCAGTGCATCGGGGACCTCCAGGCAAGGAAAATTTCGCCGTAACGAATCCTGATAAAACCTCATCGCAGCTGGGATCTCTGCACCGCGACGAAGCTGCTGTCGTTCCAGACTGCGCGGGTCATTGCCGGCAAGCCGCGAGAGAAACGTCAGAGGGACCTCCTCGCAAATGAGTTGGCAGGTGTAGTGATGATGTGCGAGGTCAACGACGTGGGAATAGGAGGTGATTCCCGTATCGGGGGCTGCATGGCCGGTCGCAAAAGTTCTACCCCAGGCATCACCGCTCGTCGCAGGGGGGGCGGAGTCAATGTGCCCAAGTTCGTCCCTTCCTGTCAGGAAAAGGCGGGAAACGAAGCTGTGGCGCAAGTGACGGGGGCGAAGTTGGGGGTCTCCTGACGCCGCACGAATCGCCTCGATGAGTAGTCGCTGGGCCGGTTCGACATGCTCGAGCTTGTTGGCACCACCGGTAGCAAACAGATAAACACCGACGCGATCGCGGCCACGTGTAGCAGCCTCGTCCGTACGGCGGTCCCGATAGTCCGACAACAATTGGAACTCGTCTTGGGGGAGTTTGACCGGACCGACCAGACGCAGCGCATTTCCACTCTTGCGACTCGTTAGTACAGAGACTGTGACCTTCAGGGTTACACATCCGTCTTCGTGAAACGTAAAGTCTCCCGTTCTAACTTCAGCCGCTTCCCCGGTTCTCAGTCCGAAGCGATAAAGGACGACTAACAGAGCGCGGGCAAGTTCGACAATGGGGGAATGGCGGGATGGAGAGTCAAGCGATTCGAACACATGGCGATAAAGCGCTGAGTCGATGAGGTTGGCATCGACACTGGGCAAATGATGTTTATATGCTCGTCCAGTGATGGTCGACCAGTCGACTTCATCGATGAGATCCATGTGGCGAAGGAGTGAGCGCTCGAACCCCTGAAACGCTGTGCGGTGCGTAGGACGATCCTTTACGAGTTGTTGGCCGATGTTGTTCCGATAGGCCTCCGCCCGCGGCTCAGTGCCGACTGCAGCGAGGTCTGCAAAATGGAGGGAGGGCAGGTGATTTCGAACGATGCCAACGTAATTGCTAATCGTGCTCGGCGCGAGATTGCGGACCTTGAGGCCGCCGAGTTCCAGCAGATCGCGGGCGTAGCAGAGCAGACCGTATATAAAGCTGTGGCGGTGTCCCTCTGGCAATCCTGCTCTGACGTAGAGGGCTTCAAGTCGCCCTTCGGCCGCCCGCAAGCTGGTCGTTGCCGTCGAAAAATATTCGCGCACCCCTTGTCCTTCTTGGGATGTCTTGGGGCCGGCTTTGCGACGATCGTCGGGGTCCCAGGAAACGGCAGAGCAGATGCAGTCGATCGTCTCCTGTAGGGCTACCTGCCGTAGGGAAACCGGCTGTGCAATGGGAGTGATCTTCGGAATCGCCAATGCAACTCGTGTGCGTGGTGCCGGATGCCGGGTACTCGAGATAAGACGCATCCAGGGTTCGTCGGCGAGCGGCGTATTGTGAATTTTTCCCCGCGCAATGGCTGCTATGTCAGGCGCAAAGTGGCGTACATGAGCAGCATGTACTAGGCGCTCCAGGTGCGTCAGAACCGAAGTTGTCGGCGTCGCTAGGCGAAGAATGTTGCGAAGTTGGCTTGGCGACGCTTTGGTGCCTTTGGGTATCGGCAATACCTTGCATTCGCAGAATCGGCGCAGCAACGCCTCGGTGATCGGGTCGGAGATCCAGCGGTAAGGTGCGGGCTGATCGAAGCGAAATGCAAAGCGCTCGTGGTAGCGTTGAATTGGAGAGGAAAGCGCCGCGATGAGCCCGTCCCAATGGACTTTGCGCGCCAGTCCGCCAAACAATGTGGCTGAGCTGAGCAGTAAAGTAGCGGCGATTTCCGGAGATGGGTCGGGAAACTCCGGTGTGATCACCAGCCGTTCAATCTCGTCTATCAGATTGCGGACACAGCACCGGTACTCGCGCAAGGCGCTGAAGGTGCCAGCCTGCAACGACCCCTCGTCGAGGGAAAACTCCCGAATCAGGGGCAGGCGTGGGCGGCGCAGATGATGTTGATGACAGTAGCGATCGAAGCCGCGAACAAAATAACTCAAAAAAACTCGCGCCTTGTGCACGGGCATTCGGCCTTTGTCGGGAGGCGACTTATCCGTAGGCGCTGCTGGTTCAAGAAGTTCAAGCAACGCGATGGTGACTGCATCTTCCTCAAGTTCGGCAACTGGCTCATTGCGGGAAATGAGCGGATCGATCCGATCGAGAACCGCTTTCAGTGATGCGGCCGAGCGATGCAACAGACATTGTTCAAGCCAGGCGTCGCGCTCCGGGCCAAGTGGCGGGCGGGTTCGTGCAGGACGTTCCACCCGCCAAGGGGGCGACCAGTCGAGGGAATTAGAATCCGAGTGTTTTGAGATGCTCATCGATTGCATTCGTCCAGTCGTGAAGTCCATCCCATTGGCGACGCGCGTTCCAAGGCATATCCGTTGCGGCATGCGGAGGATGATGTCCCATGACTCGCCGGAGCCAGCTGCTCGGACAACCCATCTCCCACAGGCGAGATCGAAATAGATGACGGAACATGTCGTCCGGCCATAACCATCCTTCAGCGAAGGTTGGCACTATTTCTTTGAGGGCCGATATCGTTGGGGCGGTGTGGCCGCCGTCACCGCTGCGCAGCTGTAGTAGCGGGCTGTCTTCGTCTGTCTTGCGGGGGAGGAGCTGCTTCGCTTTTGCCCAACGCTCGAAATCGATTATCTCGTCGATGAAGCGAGCCGTTAGTGGCACGAGCCGTGTCGACCGATAGGAAAGGGCGTCCTTTTCCGAGACGATCGCCGCCCTGTCCTGAAGGGAAAAGTCGCACCTGGCGGGAAGTACTGTGCCGGTAGGTCGGGCTCCTGTTCCCGCCAAAAACATCAGGGTCAGACGCGCAACGCGTGCGTTGTAGGCTTCGACAATCCGCTGCGAACTGGTTCGGCCTCGGCCGAGTTCAGCGAAAGCCTGAAGTGAGCTGAGCAATGCACGGATGGACTCAACATCTGCGCGAAAACTGTAGCCAAAATATTGCTGAGGGTTTCGTGGCGGTGTGGACCAGCCCTCATCCAATGCGTCAAGATCGAAGATCGTGGTTGTACGCTCAATGGCGGAGCGAATTCGCTCGATGATCGCGTGTGCGTCGGGTGAGAAGTAATGAATACCAGCATCGCGGCGTGCCTGTGGCTGCAATCCAATGAGCATCATCAGCGCTTCGTCTGGTGTTTCGTTGTCGAGCGCATGATCGAAGATGCGGGTGACTCGCCGTAGCGAAATGGTTTGGCCGCTCTCGCGGCTCAGGTCTCGCAACCTCTTTTGGACCTTGCGCAACATCTGACTGCTGTCTGCGGATGAGGCGACCGAGGCAAACATGTGGCCGAGCCGTCTTGGGAGGGGGATGTTGATCTCCCGGCTGACAGGAGCAAAACCCGGCCCTTCGTGCTGATGCGTGAATTCCGGTGTGTCAGGCAGGCTCCTTCTGACCCAGACGTTGTGTTGCTGGCATTCGATATGGCAATTGGGATCCCGATTGCCGGTTTGAAGAATGTGAGATCCCAGTCGCCCAAACAGCAACATTGCGTGCAGAGCGGTTTGCTCGGCATCGCTCCAGCGTCGAGCACGCCGAACCAGTTCGTGTTGTGTTTCGCGCAGTGGAAGCCGTTGCAAGGCGGGGGAGTGGTATTCGCGGCGTTGAGCCACGGCGGCTACGCCGATATTCCGCGCGACACGTGCAAGGCGCTCTCTCGGACTGAGTTCAGGGGATGGCTTTTCGGCTTCGTTTAGCAGTGCCGTTAATGCGGTAGCGTTTTCAATGTGCAGCGATTCGACGCGCAACGCAGGAAGCCCTGCCAACAGTGCGGCACAGTCCCTTAGCGCCAAAGATAATTTCGATTTTCCGGTGACCGCTGAAGCAAGGTAATCACCGAGCATGAGCATTCGGACTGTCGGCGATTTTTGGGGCTGGCGCAGCCCAAAAGATACTGGGAGCTTCCCATGCAACGCTTCGGCCAATAAGTTGATAGTGGTGAGGTTGGGGGAAATGAGCAGATGAGCCAGGAGCGCCTCGCGCAGAGTTGCCTGCCACCACGGTTCAATCGGGTCGTGCAGAGGCAATGAGCGGTAAGCAGGATCGATAACTGCTCTTACTGACTCGATCGAGGTGTAATCATTTCGAGAGAGATCCGCGTTCTCCTGCAACAGCCGGCTGATCGCTCGTACAACGTCCCGCGCGTCGAGAAGCACCTCTGAGTCGAAATAGTCGCAAAGGCTGGTCAGCGATGGTTCGCATGCAATGGCTACGCTGCCTAACTCGTGGCATTCGGGAGGCACGCGAAGCGCTGCAAGGATCGGTGCAGGATTCGGGTGAAATCTTTGCAGCTGAACACAGAGTTGTTCAATGCGATTGCTCACGTATCCATTCCAGTATTCGAGGTCCAAGGGACTGGTGCAAATCGCAGTCTGACATTGCGGGCAGGGGTCAGATTGAGTTGCGGACGGGGTGCCCGCATGGTACAGCAAAAGAGATCATGTGAGACGTAACCTCAATTACTGTGGGGTTTATAAGTTGCCAGTTGGTCTCGTGGAAAAGTATTATAAACAGCGTACTGTCAATGTGATACCGATTTACAACTGGCAATCACAAGTGCTAAATATTGGAAACGAACATACGTCACAGCCCTCCGAAGGCAGGGCAGATGCCGAAAGGCGCTGACTTCACGAAGAAGTCAGCGCCTTTTTTCATGGTGTGGCGAAGGGCAGGCCATTGTTCCGCTGGCTGAGAAACCGATCCCGAAGCGTTGCGCAGCCGTTATTCCGCTATTCACAAAGGGCCGGGCGGTTTTCCGTGGAGCCAGGGGCCGGCTCTTCCTGCATTGCTCATGCCGCCGCCATTTTTCCCGGGTGGCATCGGCGATCCCTCGCTGCCGGTGCTTCTGCCCGGTGGTGGCCGGTTCTGCTATTTGACGATGGCGGAAATGATGTCGATGTCCCGCTCAGCCGGCTTCGAGCTGAGTTTCTTTTTTTGCTGGACATCGTTGTTTCTGGCGCTCTTGACCGGGCCGTTCCCTCCCTGATTGCTTTTGGCTGTTTTCCGTGCCGGCTCCTTCGCAGTCCTTGTCTTCGTCGTCTCCTTTCTGACGGCGTTGCCTTTGTCCGCAGCTTTCCCGGAAGTTGGGGGGGTGTCCACCTGTAGTGCGCGAAAGGCATTGGCCGGAACCGGTTCGGCGGAATTTTCCGCGACCAGGATTTCGTTGCTGCGCTGAATCAGGGCTGCGCCATGCTTCCCGTGGGGGGCGTCGGCCGTCATCGGCGGGCTCTCTGCCGCTTGGGCGGTTGTGGCGGCTCTGGCGGCGGGAGATTCGACCGGTGGCTGGGCGATGTCCGATGAGAAGCTGTATGCGAAATAGATTCCGCCTGCACCGCAAGCCAGGATCAGGGCAAGCAGTCCGCTCAGCGACCACTTTCTGCCTGGGGCGGGAGGCGACTGGATTCGCGCGTACTGGGGGTCAAGGTCGCTCAGGATGCTCATGTGCATGTTCTCGAGAGGGCATTGCGGGAGATCATTTTGATCGGTAATTCCGGGTGGATTATCGAAATGACAACTTCGCCGGATTATTCATTTGTATTATCATTGCGTGCTTACGATTATGGCGTTGGCAATGCATTATGCATGTGAGTCGGCGCCGCAACAATCCATGAAGGTTTTGGTGTGGTTCTGGCAACCTTATTTGCATATTTCATTCTTGTTGCCTTCACGGTTGTCGTGCTTGTCTTCCCTGGCCGTCGAATGCAGTTGTTGAGCGCTTTCCGGCAGATCAGGGGCTGTCTGGCATTCCCTTTCGTCCGTTCGTTGCATCTTCTTTCCCTTTGTGTGTCCGGCGGTCACGGCTGGTTCACGAACCGTCTGGCAGATACGGCAAGCTGGTTATCCCATCACCGGCAAGTGAGCGCGTTGGCAGTGGTTCTGGTCTTTGCCCCTTCCCTGCTCGTGCTTGGTGGGCGCGGACCGGCAGTTTTCGATTTTGGCGATGAGCGGTTTGCCGCCAACCGGCAGATCGATGTACTGCTCACCGGTGAGCAACTGGCGCCACCGCCGCCACTGCCGCCCGAAGTGTTCACCACGCGTGAGGTTGAGCTGGTTCGTCCCGACATCGGCTATGCCAGCCGGGATTGGGGCCTGCTCGACAAGGAGTTTACCCAGCGCCTGTTGCTCGTCTTCCGCTTGATGAAGGAGCGTCATGGTTACGAAATGGTGCTCATCGAAGGCTATCGAAGTCCGGAGCGCCAGGAGCAGTTGCTGGCCCGGGGGCGGCACGTGACGCAGGCGGGGGCCAACATGAGCTACCACCAGTACGGACTGGCCGCCGATGCTGCATTCATGCGGGAAGGCAGGATAGCGATCTCCGAACGAGATCCCTGGGTCATGCGCGGCTACCAACACTACGGCGAGATCGCCGCCGAGCTCGGCCTGACCTGGGGGGGGGGCTGGGCGATGCAGGAC